>CP063167.1:0-300000 GCA_016806145.1 Variovorax paradoxus | reverse complement strand
AACACGGTGTTCGGCACCACGCGCAACGCCTGGAACCTCGAGCGCGCGGCCGGCGGCAGCAGCGGCGGCGCCGCGGTGGCGCTGGCGCTGCAGATGCTGCCCGTGGCCGACGGCAGCGACATGATGGGTTCGCTGCGCAACCCGGCGGCCTGGAACCATGTCTACGGCCTGCGGCCCTCTCTGGGCCGCGTGCCGACCGGGCCCGGCCCCGAGCTGTTCTTCCAGCAACTGGGTTGCGAAGGGCCGATGGGCCGCACGCCCGAGGACGTGGCCTGGCTGCTGTCGGTGCAGGCCGGCCACGATCCGCGCTCGCCGCTGAGCCTGGCCGGCGACGGCGAGGCCTTCGCGCAGCCGCTCGATGCCGAGCTCCGCGGCACGCGCGTGGCCTGGCTCGGCGACCTCGGCGGCCACCTGGCCATGGACCCCGGCGTGATGGCGCTGTGCGAGGCGGCGCTGCGCCACTTCGACACCCTGGGCTGCACGGTCGAGGCGGCCGTGCCCGATTTCGACTTCGACGCGCTGTGGACCGCCTGGCTGCGCCTGCGCGGCTTCATCGTGGCCGGCGCGCTGCAGGGCCTGCATGCCGATCCGGCGCTGCGCGAGCGGCTCAAGCCCGAGGCCTGCTGGGAGATCGAGCAGGGCCAGCGCCTGGCCGTGCCCGCGCTGCACGAGGCCGCCGTCACGCGCACCCGCTGGCATGCCACGCTGCTCGAGCTGTTCGAGCGCTTCGACGTGCTGGTGCTGCCGGCCGCGCAGGCCTTTCCGCTGCCGGCCGGCCTGCACTGGCCGCGCGAGGTCGGCGGCCGCGCGATGGACACCTACCACCGCTGGATGGAAGTGACCATCGGCCCCTCGCTCGCGGGCCTGCCCGCGATGGCGGTGCCGGCCGGCTTCTCGCCCGACGGCGCGACGCGCGGCCTGCCGATGGGCCTGCAGCTGATCGGCCGGCCCGGCGCCGACCTCGAGGTGCTGCGGCTCGCGCACGGCTGGCACCAGGCCGTGCCCTTGGCCGATGCGCGCTCGCCGCTGCTGGCCGCGGCCTGAATTCCGAGAACAGACAACAACCACCCGAGGAGTAAAGCGCATGCGCAGACGTTCGATGATCGGTGCCGGCCTGGCGGCCGGCCTGTCCACCATGGCCGGTTCCGTCCCGGCCCAGGGGCTGGCCGGCAAGACCCTGAACCTGATCGTTCCCTATCCGGCCGGCGGCGGCTCCGACATCAACGCGCGGCTGGCCGCGCCCGAGCTGTCGCGGCTGCTGGGCCAGCCGGCCGTGGTCGACAACGTGCCCGGTGCCAGCGGATCGCTGGGCGTGATGAAGGCCGCCAACGGCGCGGCCGACGGCTCGGTGCTGCTGATGGGCTCGCCGATGGAGCTGATGCTCACACCGCTCACGCTTGCGAGCGCGCGCTACAAGGCCGAGGACTTCCGCCCCATCGGCATGATGGCCGTGACCTCGATGGTGCTGCTGGCGCGCAAGGACCTGGGCCCGGGCAGCGTCGACGAGCTGATCGCGCAGCTGCGCAAACCCGACGCGAAGGAGCTGAGCTACGGCAGCATCGGCCCGGGCTCGCTCTACCACCTGCTGGGCGAGCGCTTCACGCAGCAGACCGGCACCAAGATGCTGCACGTGCCCTACAAGGGCTTCGCGCCGATCATCAACGACCTGCTGGGTGGCCAGATCGACCTGGTGTTCGCGCCGCTGGCGGGCAACGTGCCCGACCTGCTGGATGCCGGCAAGGTCAAGGCGCTGGGCATCGCGGCCGCCACGCCGCACGAGCGCTTCGGCGCCATTCCGCTGATCCGCGCCAGCAAGGGGCTCGACGACTTCGTCTACAGCCTCTGGGCCGGCGCGCAGGTGTCGCAGCGCGTGCCCGAGGAGGCGCAGCAGCGGCTGCACGTGGCCTTCAACGAGATGATGCGCAAGCCCGAGCTGCGCCGCGCCATCGAGCTCGGCGGCAGCAAGGTGGCGCCCGAGCAGACGCTGGCCGAGCTGCGCCGCGGCTACCAGGCCGACGTGGAGCGCTACCGCGCGATCGCGAAGTCGGTCAACCTGCGCCCCGAATGAGGGCAGCGGCCGCGGCCCGCGATTTGCCAGTTTTCGATAACGGCGAGCCGGCGCGCGGAGGGAGGATGCGGCCCTGTCCATCCTCCATCGCCAAGGAGCATTCCATGCCCGCCGCTTTCCCTTTCGCAGCCTCCGGCGCGCTGACGCGCCGCCAACTCGTCATCGGCGGCGGCGCGGCCGCGCTGGCCGGCGTGCCGGCGCTGTCGCACGCGCAGTCGAAGACGATCAAGATCGGCTACCTCACGACCTTGTCGGGCGTGCGCGCCAATTTCGGCGAGGCCGACCCCTGGAGCCTGGAGCGCGTGCGCGCCGCGCTGAAGGACGGCCTGACCATCGCCGGCACCAATTACAAGGTCGAGATCGTGGTGCGCGACACCCAGTCCGACGCCAACCGCGGCGCCACGATGGCCAGCGAGCTGCTGTTGCGCGAGAAGGTCGATCTGCTGCTGGTGCAGGACAGCGATGCCGCGCTGGCGGCCGGCCAGCTCTGCGACGTCAACGGCGTGCCGATGGTCTCGACCATGGGCCCGTGGCAGGCCATCACCTTCGGCCGGGGCTCCACGCCGCAGAAGGGCTTTCCGTTCTCGTTCCATTTCTTCTGGGGCGCCGACGACGTGCTGAAGAACTTCTTCGGCATGTGGGAGCCGCTGAAGGTGGAGCGCTCGCTGGGCACGCTCTACATCGACAACGGCCCGGGCCATGCCTTCGCCGATCCGGCCAACGGCATCCCGGGCGGCGCGAAGCAGCGCCGCTACAGGGAGACCAACGGCGGCTTCTTCAAGATCGCGACCGACGACTTCAGCAACCAGGTCTCGAGCTTCAAGGCGGCGCGCGCGAACATCGTCTCGGGCTTCGCCTATGCCAACCACTTCGCGACCTTCTGGAAGCAGGCGCAGCAGTCGGGCTACCGGCCCGAGGTGGTGACCATGGCGGCGGCCTTCCTGTTCCCGAGCGCGGTCGAGTCGCTGGGCGCGGCCGGCAACGGCATGTCGACCGAGGTCTGGTGGACGCCCAACTTCCCGTTCAAGTCCTCGCTGACCGGCCAGAGCGCCAAGGCGCTCGCGGCCGACTGGGAGAGCTCCACCGGCAAGCAGTGGACCCAGCCCATCGGCTACGGCCATGCGCTGTTCGAGGTCGGCATCGCGGCGCTGAAGAACGCGACCAACCCCAAGGACAAGAAGGCGGTGCGCGATGCGCTGGCCAACCTGCAGCTCGACTCGGTGGTCGGGCGCATCGACTTCAAGGGCAGCCCGATCAAGAGCGTGGCCGTCACCCCGATGGTGGCGGGCCAGTGGCGCAAGACCGCCGCGGGCGCGAAGTTCCCGTACGAGCTGGTCATCACGCACAACAGCACCGCCAAGCAGATTCCGGTGGAAGACGAACTCAAGCTGCTGTCGCAGCTCAAGGCCTGAGCCCGCGACGCATGACCGATTGCCTCGTCATCGACGGCCTGTGCAAGCGCTACGGCGAGATCGTGGTGGCCGACGGCGTGTCGCTCGCGCTCGCGCGCGGCCAGTGCCTCGGCGTGGTCGGCCCCAACGGGGCCGGCAAGAGCTCGCTGTTCAACCTGATCACCGGCGTGGCCGTGCCCGATGCCGGCAGCATCCGGCTCGAGGGCCGCGAGCTGGTCGGCCTGCGCGCCGATGCGCGCGCGCGGCTGGGCGTGGCGCGCGCCTTCCAGATCCCGCAGCCCTTCGCGCACCTGAGCGCCTACGAGAACGCGCTGGCCGCCGCCAGCTTCGCGGCGCGGCTGCCGCGCGCGCAGGCCGCGCAGCTGGCCTGGGAGATGCTCGAGCGCACCGGCCTGGCCGACCGCGCCGAGGTGCCCGCGGGCCGGCTGCCGCTGCTCGACCGCAAGCGGCTCGAACTGGCCAAGGGCCTCGCGGCCCGGCCGCACCTGCTGCTGCTCGACGAGATCGCGGGCGGCCTGACCGAGGGCGAGGTGCAGGTGCTGGTCGCGCTGGTGCTCGAGCTCAAGCGCGACGTGGCGATGATCTGGATCGAACACATCGCGCAGGCGCTGATGGCGGTGGCCGACCGCATCATGGTGCTGAACTTCGGCCGCAAGCTGCTCGAGGACGCGCCGGCCGCCGCGATGGCCAGCCGCGAGGTGCGCGAGATCTACATGGGCGTCGGAGAAGAAGCAGAGGAGGGCACTCATGTCGTTGCTTGAAGTGCGCGACCTCTGCAGCCACTACGGCGACCTGCAGGCGCTGTTCGATCTCTCGCTCGACGTGGGCGAGGGCGAGGCCACGGCGCTGATCGGCGCCAACGGGGCCGGCAAGTCCACGCTGATCCGCGCCATCGCGGGACTGGGCCGGCGCAGCCGCGGCACGGTGCGCTTCGACGGCCAGGCCATCGACGCCGAGCCGGCCGAGCGCATCGCGCGCCGCGGCATCGCGCTGGTGCCCGAGGGCCGCATGCTGTTCGCCTCGCTCACGGTCGAGGAGAACCTGCGCATGGGCGCGCTGTGCGGCCGGGCCGGCCACTGGAACCTGGCCACCGTGTATGCGCTGTTCCCGATCCTGCGCGAGTTCCGGCACCGGCCGGCCACGCGGCTGTCGGGCGGCCAGCAACAGATGGTGAGCATCGGCCGCGCGCTGATGGCCAACCCGCGGCTGATGCTGTGCGACGAGATCTCGCTGGGCCTGGCGCCGGTGGTGATCGCGCAGATCTACCGCGCCTTCGGCGACATCCAGGCGCAGGGCACGGCGCTGCTGGTCGTGGAGCAGGACGTGACGCGCGCCTGCCGCATCGCGCAGCGCGTGTACTGCCTGCTCAAGGGCCGCGTCACGCTGGCCGGCCGCGCGTCGGACTTCAGCGCGCAGCAGATCGCCAACGCCTACTTCGGGCACTGAGAGAAGCACCATGGCCTGGATCGAAACCCTCATCAACGGCGTGCTGCTCGGCGGCCTCTATGCGCTCTTCGGCCTCGGGCTGGCGCTGGTCTTCGGCGTGATGCGCATGGTCAACCTCGCGCACGGCGAGTTCGTCGTGCTCGCGGCCTATTTCGCGGTGTTCCTGGCCGCGCAGTTCCCGCAGGTGTCGCCGCTGCTGCTGCTGGTGCCGGTGGCGCTGGCCGCCTTCGGCACCGGCTACCTGCTGCAGCGGCTGCTGCTCAACCGCGCGGTGGCGACCGACGATCCGCTCACGCCGGTGCTGGTCACCTTCGGCATCGCGGTGGTGCTGCGCAACCTGATGGTCGAGCTGTTCGGCGCCGACCCGCGCGCGCTCGACGGCGGCGCGCTGGCCACGGCCGGCTTCGAGCTCGGCGGCCTGCGCATCGGCTGGTATCCGGTGCTGGTGCTGGGGCTCGCGGTGCTGGCCTTCGGCGCGCTGCAGTGGCTGCTGCGGCATTCGCGCTTCGGCCTGATCGTGCGCGCCACTTCCGACCACCGCGAGATCGTGCGCACCATGGGCGTGCGGCCGCGCCATGTGTACGGCGTGGTCATGGGGCTGTCGCTGGCCTTTGCCTCGGTGGCGGGGCTGCTGCTGGCGCTGCGCAGCTCGTTCACGCCGTTCTCGGGCGTGGAGCGGCTGCTCGGTGCCTTCGAGGTCGTCATCATCGGCGGCATGGGCTCGTTCTGGGGCGCGCTGGCCGGCGGCATCGCGCTGGGCGTGGCGCAGCTCGTGGGGCAGCGGCTCGATTCCAACGCGGGCGCGCTCTATGCGCACCTGCTGTTCTTCATCGTCCTGATGGTGCGCCCGAACGGCATCGCGGGCCACAAAGCCTGAGACCGCATGCGCGACCAACCTATCGTCCCCTGGCTCGGCTTCGTTGCCGCGGCCCTCGCCATCGTCTTCGCGCCCACGGTGGCCGATGCCGGCCTGCTGCGCCTGCTGAGCGAGGTGCTCGTCGTGCTGGCCATGGCCCAGATGTGGAACCTGCTGGCCGGCTACACCGGCCTGGTGTCGATGGGGCACCAGGCCTTCGTCGGCATCGGCGCCTACCTGGTGTTCGTGGTCTCCGACCGGCTCGGCCTCTCGCCCTACTGGATGGTGCCGCTGGCCGGCGTCGGCGCTGCGCTGCTGGCGGCCGCGGTGGCGCCGCTGATGTTCAGGCTGCGCGACGCCTACTTCTCGATCGGCATGTGGGTGCTGGCCGAGATCGTGCGGCTGCTGGTCGCCAAGTTCCCGCTGTTCGGCGGCGAATCGGGCGTGCCGCTGCAGGCGGTGCGGCTGGTCGATGCCGAGACCTTCCAGCGCAACGCGTTCTGGATCTCGGGCGCGATCGGCCTCGCGGCCGTGGCCGGCGTCTACCTGCTGATGCGCTCGCCGTTCGGCCTGGGGCTGATGGCGGTGCGCGACAACGAACTGGCCGCCACCAGCATCGGCGTGAACGTCTGGCGCAATCGCTTCATCGCCTTCGTGCTCTCGGGCCTGGGCTTCGGGCTGGCCGGCGGCGCGCATTTCATGGGCACGATGTTCGTGTCGCCCGACTCGGCCTTCGACATCAACTGGGTCGTGACCGCGATGTTCATCGTGATCATCGGCGGCATCGGCACCATCGAGGGCCCGCTGATCGGCACCTTGATCTACTTCGAGCTGCGCGAGCTGTTCAACACCTGGTTCGCGATGTCGGGCGGCTGGTACCTGATCGCCATGGGCAGCATCGCGGTGGCCGTGATGCTGCTGGCGCCGCGCGGTCTCTGGGGCCTGGCGCGCGAGCGCTGGGGCTGGCGCGGCCTGAGCGTGCAGCGCCATCCGCCCCAAAGGGCGGCATCGATTTCCTCTTCTTCCTTTTCCCACACCACCGAGGACGCAACGCATGAAGAACACCGCCTTCTTTCACGATGAACGCACCTTCTGGCACGTGCCGGGCGGGCTGCACGCCCTGTTCCTGCCGGTCGGCGGCTGGGTCCAGCCCATGGCCGGCAGCGGCATGGCCGAGTCGCCCGATTCCAAGCGCCGCATCAAGTCGCTGATGGACGTGTCGGGCCTGAGCGCGCAGCTCGACCTGCTGAGCGCGCCGATGGCCACCGAGGAGGATCTGCGGCGCGTGCATCCCGCGAGCTACCTCGAGCAGTTCAAGGCCGCCAGCGATGCCGGCGGCGGCGACCTCGGCGAGGTCGCGCCCTTCGGTCCCGGCAGCTACGAGATCGCCAAGCTCTCGACCGGCCTGGCCATCGCCGCCATGGACAGCGTGCTGCAGGGCCGCCACCGCAACGCCTTCGCGCTCACGCGGCCGCCGGGCCACCACTGCCTGCGCGAGCACAGCATGGGTTTCTGCCTGTTCAACAACATCGCGGTGGCGATCGAGACCATGAAGGCGCGCCATGGCGTCAAGCGCGTGGCCGTGATCGACTGGGACGTGCACCACGGCAACGGCACGCAGGCGATCTTCTACGATCGCCCCGACGTGCTGACCGTCTCGCTGCACCAGGAGAACTGCTTCCCGCCCGGCTACAGCGGCGCCGAGGACCGCGGCGAGGGCGAGGGCCTGGGCTTCAACGTCAACGTGCCGCTGCAGCCCGGCGGCGGCCACGTGAGCTACATGTATGCCTTCGAGCGCATCGTGGCGCCGGTGGTCGAGCGCTTCCGCCCCGAGCTGATCGTGGTGGCCAGCGGCCTCGATGCCAATGCGGTCGATCCGCTCGCGCGCATGCAGCTGCATCCCGAGTCGTTCCGCCAGATGATGAAGCAGGTCAACGCGCTCGCGGCGCGGCACAGCGAAGGCCGCGTGGTGGTGGTGCACGAGGGCGGCTATGCCGAGGCCTGCGTGCCCTTCTGCGGTCTGGCGGTGGTCGAGGAACTCTCGGGCCATCGCACCGAGGTGCAGGATCCGTTCACCGATTTCTTCGGGCTGCAGCAGCCCTCGGCGCGCTTCGATGCGTTCCAGCGCGGGCTGATCGACGAGATGGCGGCGCTGCACGGGCTCTGAGCGCCGCGCCGGGCCCGGGCTCAGGCGGCCTGCGCGTGCCCGAGCGCCTGGAATGGATGCCATTGCGAGCCGGCACGCTGGCGACTCGCCGGCGCGGGCTTCGGCGGCACCGCGCCCGGCGTCTGCATGCGGGCCTCCAGCAGATCGAGCAGCGCGCGCAGGGCCGCGCTGTTGTGGCGGCGCTGCGTGTAGGCCGCGAACAGCCAGAGGTCGCTGGGCATGAAGTCCTTGAGCACGGGCACGAGCCGGCCGTCGTCGATGTGCGGCTGCGCGAGCAGCGTGGGCACGCAGACGGCGCCGACGCCCGCGAGCGCCGCGGCGATCAGGGCGGCGGCATCGTTGGCGTCCATGCGCGCGTTCACCGGCACGCTGTGGGGCTTGCCGTCGATCTCGAAGGGCAGGTGCGCGGGGCCGCCGCCGGCCGAGTAGGCGAGCACCTCGTGGCGGCGCATGTCGTCGGGCACCCGCGGCACGCCGCGCCGGGTCCAGTAGCCGGGCGTGGCGCACAGCACCAGCGCCATCGGGCGCAGCTTGCGCACGATCAGGTTCTCGTCGCCGATGCGGCCCACGCGCAGGGCGACGTCCACGCCTTCCTCGACCAGGTCGATCACGCGGTTGCTCAGGTGCAGGTCGATGTGGACGTCGGGATGCAGGGTGATGAACTCGCCGAGCAGGCCGGGGAAGGCGGTCTGCACCAGGCCGTGCGGCGCCGCCACGCGCAGGCGCCCGCTCGGGCGCGCGCCGTGGGCCTGCAGTTCGTTCTGCGTGTCCTCGACCATCTCCATCAGCGGCATGCTGCGCTCGCGCAGCAGCCGGCCCGCGTCGGTCAGCGTGACCGAGCGCGTCGAGCGGTTGAACAGCCGCACGCTGAAGCTGGCCTCCAGCTGCGCGACATGCTTGCTGACGCTGGCCTTCGAGATGCCCAGCATGTCGGCGGCGCGCGAGAAGCTGCCGCGCTTGGCGACCTCGAGGAAGGTGCGCAGGTGCTCGAGGCCGTCCATCGAATCGCTGCTCCGTTCAGGACGCCTTGGCAGCGGCCGCCGCGCGCGAGACCGGACGCCGCTGCACCAGCACGTGCGTGGTCTCGGTGATGGGCTCGCCGCTCGCGCGGTCGACCAGCACGGGGTCGATCTGCCGGCCCGTCTCCTTCTCCTGCAGCACCACGCTCTTGCCCTCGGTGGCGAAGTGCCGGTTGCCCCAGGTCACGAGCGAGAGCAGCACCGGCCGGAAGTCGCGCCCCAGCGGCGTGAGGCAGTACTCGTAGCGCGGCGGGCGCTCGCTGTACTGGCGCTTCTCGAGCAGGCCGTCCTCGACCAGCGAGTTGAGCCGGCGCGTCAGCATGTTGGGCGCGATCTGCAGGCTGTTGACGAAGTCGTCGAAGCGGGTGATGCCGTAGAAGGCGTCGCGCAGGATCAGGATGCTCCACCGCTCGCCCACGCGCTCGAGGCTGCGCACGATGGGGCAGTACTTCATCCGCTGCTCGGGGCTGATGGGCGTGGGGGGCTTCGGGTTCATGGCGGCTCTTCTTTTGGAAAGGTCGGTGGCGCGGAGGTCGGCGGGACTCAGTGCGCGTCGGCGGACGGCGCCTTCGGCGGCCCGACCTTGCGCATGAGCGGCACCATCGCGGTGGCGATGATGAAGCAGACCATGATGCCAAAGAAAACGTCGGAGAAGGTCAGCGTCAGCGCCTCGCGGAAGGTCAGGCTCCACAGCTGGCGCAGCGCGGCCGAGGCGCCCACCAGCTGGTCGGTGGCGCCCTGCAGCCGGCTGCCCACGCCGTCGAGCAGCGCGGTGGTGGCCTCGTTGCTGCGCGTGAGGTGCTCGGCCAGCCGGTAGAAGTGCAGGTTGGTGCGGTCGTTGAGCAGCGTGGCGCAGGCCGCGATGCCGAGCGCGCCGCCGAGGTTGCGCATCAGGTTGAACAGCCCCGAGGCGAGCTTGAGCCGGTTCATCGCGAGGCCGCCGAGCGTCAGCGTGACCGCGGGCGGCACCGCGAACTGCTGGCCGATGCCGCGCAGCGCCTGCGGCAGCAGCAGCTCGGCCGGACCCCAGTCGTGCGTGATCGGCGTGAACTGCCACATCGACAGCGCGAAGCAGGCCAGCCCGAACATCATCAGCCAGCGCAGGTCGACGCGGTTGGCGAAGAAGGCATAGACGGGAATGGCCAGGATCTGGAACACGCCGGTCGAGAACACGGCCAGGCCGATCTGCAGCGCGCTGAAGCCGCGCACGCGGCCGAGGAACAGCGGCGTCAGGTAGATGGTGGCGAAGATGCCGATGCCGGTGATGAACGAGAACAGGCAGCCGAGGGCGAAGTTGCGGTCCTTCAGCGCGCGCAGGTCGACCACCGGGTGCGCGTAGGTCATCGAGCGCCAGACGAACAGCACGCCGGCCGTGCCCGAGACCCAGGCGGCGCCCGCGATGGCGGGGTCGCCGAACCAGTCGAGGCGCGGTCCCTCCTCGAGTGTGTACTCGAGGCAGCCGAGGAACAGCGCCATCAGCACGATGCCCAGGTAGTCCGCGTTGCGCAGCAGCGACCAGTCGTGGCGGTCGATCTTCACCAGCAGCGGCACGGCGATGGTGACGAAGATGCCGGGCACGAGGTTGACGAAGAACAGCCAGTGCCACGAGTAGCTGTCGGTGATCCAGCCGCCGACCGAGGGTCCGAGCGTGGGCGCCAGCGAGGCGATGGCGCCGATGATGGCGGCCGCGAAGACGCGCTGCTTGCCCTGGAAGAAGGCGAAGGCGGTGGTGAAGACCAGCGGGATCATCGAGCCGCCGAGGAAGCCCTGCAGCGCGCGGAAGGCGATCATGCTCTGGATGTTCCAGGCGATGCCGCACAGCAGGCTGGTGAGCGTGAAGCCCGCGGCCGAGACGGCGAACAGCCAGCGCGTGGACAGCACGCGCGACAGCCAGCCCGACATCGGGATCACGATGATTTCGGCGATCAGGTAGCTGGTCTGGACCCAGACCGTCTCGTCGGTGCCGGCCGACAGGCCGCCGCCGATCTCGCGCAGCGATGCCGAGACGATCTGGATGTCGATCAGCGCGATGAACATGCCCACGCACATCGCCGCGAAGGCGAGAGCCTTGGCGGAGGTGGTCATGCCGGCGGGGTCGACGATCCCCGAGGCGGGCTGGCTCATGGTTCGCCCGCCGCACCCGCGGCACCCGTGCGTGCGTTCGCGAGCTGCACGTCGCGCGCATCGACCTCGGCCGTGACCGACAGGCCGGGGCGCAGCAGGCCGAGCACGCCGTCGGCGTCGTCGAGCACGATGCGCACCGGCACGCGCTGCACGATCTTGGTGAAGTTGCCGGTCGCGTTCTCGGGCGGCAGCACGCTGAACTGCGCGCCGGTGGCCGGCGAGAGGCTCGCCACGTGGCCGTGGAAGCGGCGCCCGGGCACGGCGTCGGCCTCGACGATGGCGGGCATGCCGGGCCGGAAGCGCGCCAGCTGGCTTTCCTTGAAGTTGGCGTCGATCCACAGGCCGCGCGCCGGCACGATCGACATCATGTGCGCGCCCGCCGCCGCGAAGGCGCCGTTGCGCGCATTGCGGTTGCCGACCGTGCCGTCGATGGGCGCGCGCAGCTCGGTGTAGCCGAGGTTGAGCCGCGCGATGTCGCGCTCGGCCGTGGCCTGCGCGAGCGCGGCCTGCGCCTGCTGGCGGCGGGTGGCGATCACGTCGAGCTCGCGCTCGGCGGCCAGCCTGCTCGCCTGCGCCTTCTGGCCGTTGGCCACGGCCTGCTTGTAGTCGGCGTCGGCCTTCTGCGCGCTCTGCACCGACACGGCCGCGGTGGCCGAGAGGTTCTGCAGCCGCTGGGCATCGTCGCGCGCGCGCAGCGTTTCGGCGGCGGCGGCGCTCACGCTCGCCTCGGCCTGCGCGATCACGGCCTGCTGCAGGCTGCGCGTGGCGAGCAGGTTGGCCAGCACGGCCTCCTGGCTCGCGACCGTGGCCTCCGCCTTGTCGAGGGCGGCGCGGTAGTCGCGGTCGTCGAGCTTCACCAGCAGGTCGCCCGCATGCACCGCCTGGTTGTCGGTGGCCGCGGCGCTGACGATGTAGCCCGGCACCTTGGGGCTGACGACGGTGATGTCGCCGCCCACGTAGGCGTCGTCGGTGCGTTCGACGAAGCGCCCGCCGTGCCACCAGTGCCAGCCATAGACGGCCGCGGCCAGCACCACGGCGATGGCCGCGCAGCTCGCGACGAGGCTGCGCCCGTGCGGGCGCCGGTGCCGCGGAATTCCTGCCGGGGCCTTTTCAACGGAGGAGTCCGTCATGTGTTGTTTTCCTTGGTCGGATGGGAATCGGGTGGCTTGCATCCATGTGGATTGCAATATGCAAGTTACTATACAGTTGCGACTTGCATCGTGCAAGTAACTGCCCGATCGACCTTCGAATCCCGCCGCCCAAGGAACCTTCATGAACCTCCGCCAGACCCCGTTGCCGATACCGCCCCGCCGCCCGCGTTGGCCCGGCTTCCGCCGGTTGCGCGTCGGCATCGCCATCGCCTCGCTCGGTGTCGCCGCGTGCGCCGTCGGCCCGGACTACGCGAAGCCCGAATCCGCGCTGCCCGAGCGCTTCCAGCACGCTGCGGTGCCGTCGCCCGCACCCGAGGTGCAGCTGGAAGCCTGGTGGAGGGGCTTCGGCGATCCGGTGCTCGAGCGCATCGTCGAGCGCGCGCTCGCGCAGAACCTCGACCTCGCCGCATCGTTCGCGCGCGTCGCGCAGGCGCGTGCCGCGGCGCAGCGCGCGGTGGCCTCGGAGCGCCCGACCATCGCCGCCGACGCGCAGGCCGCGAGGGAGCGCCAGTCGCTCGAAAGCCCGCTCGGCGCGCTGGCCAGCGCGCACCCCGGCTACCAGCGCGATGCCTCGCTCTACGACAGCGGCATCGGCGCCAGCTGGGAACTCGACCTCGCCGGCGGCCTGCGCCGCGGCGCCGAGGCCTTTGCGGCCGAAGCGCAGGCGGCCGAGGCCGAGCACGCGGGCGTGCGCATCTCGATCGCCGCGGAGGCCGCCGACGCCTACTTCCGCGTGCGCGCCGCGCAGGCGCGCCTCGCGGTCGCGCAGTCGCAGCTCGATACCGACCGCGAACTGCTGAGCCTGGTGCGCATGCGCCTGAGCCAGGGCATGTCGACCGCGCGCGAGCGCGCCCAGGCCGAGGCGCGGGTGGCGCAGGTCGAGGGCACGCTGCCCGCGCTGCAGGCCGAGCGCGACACGCAGCTCAACCGCCTCGACGTGCTAATGGCCGCCACGCCCGGGACGCATGCGGCCGAACTCGCGACGCCTGCCGCGCGCGTGGTGCTGCCCGCGCTGGCGACGGCGCTCACGCCGGGCGAGCTGCTGCGCCGGCGCCCCGACGTGATCGCCGCGGAACGGCGCCTGGCCGCCTCGAACGCCCGCATCGGCGTGGCAACGGCCGAGTACTACCCGAGCGTCTCGCTGTCGGCGCTGCTGGGCTTCGAGAGCCTGCGCACCGCGACGCCGTCGTCGGCCAACTTCCAACCGCTGGCCGCGGTCGGCCTGCATTGGCGGCTGTTCGATTTCGGCCGTGTCGACGCGGAGGTGGCGAAGGCCGAGGGCGCGAAGGCCGAGGCGCTGGCGCGCTACCGGCAATCGCTGCTGCGCGCCACCGAGGACGTCGAGAACGCGCTGATCCGGCAAGGGCAGCTCGATGCCGAGCGCCTCGCGCTGCTGCAGGAGGTCGATGCCGATGTGCGCGCGCGCGGCGCCACGCAGCAGGCCTATGCAGGCGGCGCGGTGAGCCTGCTCGAATTGCTCGAGCAGGACCGGCAACTGCTCGCCGCGCGCGACCGGCTGGTGCGCGTGCAGTCCGACACCGGCCGTGCCGCGGTCGCCACCTTCCGCGCCCTGGGCGGCGGTTGGTAGCGCTTCTGTTCCGCGGACTTCAGAGCAGGTCGGCGCGCAGTTCGCGCACGCCGCGGCCCAGGCGTTCGCGCAGCAGTGCGCCGAGCGTGGAGCCATCGGCATAGCCGACCTCGGCCGCGATGGCCTCGAGGTCGAGATCGCTGCCGTGCACCAGCGAGCGCGCACGCTCTATCCGCAGGTCCTGGATGTAGGCCAGCGGTGACTTGCCGAGCACGGCCTGGCAGCGCCGCTGCAGCGTGCGCGGACTGGTCGCGAGCGCGCGCGCCGCCGTGTCGAGCGAGAAGCCCTGCTTGAGGTTGTCGCGCGCCCAGCGCTCGAAACGCAGGATCGCGGGGTCGGCCTGCGCGAGATGGTGGGGCACGATGTACGGCGCCTGCGAAGAGCGCAGGTCCGCGAGCAGGTAGCGCGAGACCATGGCCGCGAGGTCGGGGCTGGCCTGCTGGATCAGCCACAGCGCGAGATCGAGGTGGCCCATCGCCGCGCCGGCCGTCACCACCCGGCCCGAAGGCACCAGCATGCGCGATTCATCGAGCGAAACCTTGGGATAGCGCTGGCGGAACAGCGGGCCCAGCCACCAGGTCGTGGTCGCCTGGCCGCCGTCGAGCAGGCCGGCATCGGCGAGCAGGAAGGTCCCGATGCACGAGGCCGCGATCCGCGTGCCCTGCGCATGCCAGGTGCGCAATTGCGCCTTGGCCTGGCGCACGTCGGGCCGATCGAGCGCGGGCACCAGCGATTCGGGCGTCGAGGTGTTCAACGCCGGCACCACCACCCAGTCGGGCCGCAGGCCCGGCGGTGGCGGCTTCACGGGAAGCGCGAAGCCCTGGCCCGAGCGCACGCGCCGGCGCATGCCCACGATCGTCACCTCGAAGGACGGCGATCCGCCCATCTCGCGGGCCGCGAACTTGTTGGCGAGACCGAGGGCGTCGAGCATCACGGTGAGGCCGGTGTCGAACACGCCGTCGAGGGCGAGCAGGAAGATGTGCATGGCGGAAATGACGGAAAAGACGTCGCTTGCGACTATAGGCATTCGGCACCGGAACGAGCCTGGAAACCCTTTCGGCAGGTTGGCGGAAATGACCGTGAAGTTGTCGTTCGCGCCTGTTCGGTTTTCTCGCGCCGCCCCCTAACCTCGGTCTTCCTCAACAACGCAACGCAATTGCATCAGGAGTCCCCCATGAAAGTCCTCGCCATCGGAACCATCGTCAAGCCGCTCTCGCCCGAGCAACGCCAGCAGGTCATGTCGAAGGAGGTGCCCGACACCCTGCAGCTCTATCTCGACGGCAGGATCGAGCAGCACTGGTTCCGCAGCGACAAGCCCGGCGTTGTGTTCCTCATGAGCGCCGAGTCCGTCGAGCAGGCCAAGGCCGCGGTCGATGCGCTGCCGCTGGTGACGGGCGGCTTCGCGCAGTACGAGTTCATGCCGGTCGGCCCGCTCGCGCCGCTGGGCCTGCTGCTGCAGGGCCGCTGAGTCGCCCGGATCCTTCTAACCGCCGATCTCGACCACGATCTTTCCCTTCGCGCGTCCCGCTTCGACTTCCTCATGGGCCTGCATGGCCGCATCGAGGTCGAAGCGGCGCCCGTCCATCAGCGGCAGCAGCCGGCCGGCCTCGACCAGCTTCGCGGCTTCGCGCAGGATGTGGCCGTGGTTGGCGCGCCCCTTGCCGCTGAGCATCGGAAGCAGGGTGAACACACCCGAGTAGGTGGCCGCGCGGAAGGACAGCGGCGCCAGCTTGTGGGTGCCCCAGCCGAGGCAACTGACGACATGGCCGCCGTACTGGCGCGCCGCGCCGAAGGAGGCGTCGAGCGTGGCGCCGCCCACGGTGTCGTAGACCACGTCGAAGCCTTCGCCGCTGGTGTGGGCCGCCACGTACTGCTCGACCGTCGTGCTCGTGTAGTCGATCGGCGTGGCATCGAAGCCGCGGATGGTCTCGGCCTGGGCGGGCAGGCCGGTGGCATACACCTGCGTGCCGAGCGCGACGGCGATCTGCACCGCCACATGGCCGACGCCGCCGGCGCCGCCATGCACCAGCACCTTCTGTCCCGCCTGGGTGCGCGCGCGGTCGACCAGGCCTTCCCATGCCGTGATCACGACCAGTGGCAGGGCCGCGGCCTCGCGCATCGAGAGGTTGGCGGGCTTGGGCGCGAGCAGGTCGGCATCGACCGCGGCGAACTCGGCCAGCGAGCCATGCAGCCCGCCGACGCCGCCGGTGAGGCCGTACACCTGGTCGCCGGCGCGGAAGGCCGTGACGCCGGGGCCGACCTGCTCGACAACGCCGGCGAGGTCCATGCCGAGGATCGCGGGCAGCGGATGGCGCGCATGGGCCGCGGCGCCGGCACGGATCTTGGAGTCGAGCGGATTGACGCCGCTCGCATGAATGCGCACCAGCACCTCGCCTTCGCGCGGCACGGGCCGGGGCACCCGGACGGCCTCGAAGCGGCCACCGGCTTCGCGCACCACCAGTGCGCGCATCGAATCGTCTTTCGACATGGAGAACTCCTTGTGTTGCTTGAAGAGGCGTCCATTGTTCGATGTTCAAAACTGAACGTAAACTCACAGAACTGCATCACATCCATTCACTTTTGATGGGTTGAAGACCATGGACTGGAGCGACGTGAAGATCTTCCTGGCGGTGGCCAGGGCCGGTTCGCTGGGCGGCGCCGCGCGCCTCACCGGCCAGTCGCAGCCGACCATGGGCCGCCGACTGCGCGTGCTCGAGCGCGAGGTCGGGCAGGCGCTGTTCCAGCGCGGCAAGGACGGCTTCGTGCTGACCGACGAAGGGGCCTCGGTGCTCGCGCATTCGGAGCGGATGGAAGAGGAGGCGCTGGCCTTCGAGCGCCGGCTGGCGGGCCAGGCGCAGCAGCTCGAGGGCCTGCTGCGCGTGTCGTCGTCGGACTGGTTCGGCGTGCACATCCTCACGCCCGTGTTCGCGGAGTTCGTGCGGCAGCACCCGCTGGTCAACATCGAGCTGATCACCGATGCACGCCTCTTCAGCCTGGCGCGCCGCGAGGCGGACCTGGTGTTCCGCATCCAGCCCTTCGACGAAGCGGACGTGGTGCAGCGCAAGGCCGTGCATGTCGCCTATCGCGTCTACCGCGCGAAGGGCACGGCGCATCCCGTGCGAAGCGATGGGCAGGGCGTGCCGCTGATCACGCTCGACAGCGCGTTCCAGGACTTCCCCGACGCGGCCTGGCTGCGCAAGAAGCTGCCGAAGGCGCGCGTGGCCTTCGGCAGCAACAGCCGCGAGGCGCAGGCCCGGATGTGCGCCGCGGGCGTGGGCCTGGCCGTGCTGCCGGCGCCGCTGGGCGACGCCTGCGCGGCGCTCGAGGTCGTCGATCTCGGCGGACTGCCGCCGGGGCGCGACGTCTGGGTCGGGTTCCACCGCGACCTGCGCCGGCTCGGGCGGCTGCGGGCCCTGGTCGACGCGACGGTGGAACGTCTGTCCGCGAGCTAGAAAACCATCCCGCCCGCGACGTCGATGGTGCAGCCCGTGACCCAGCCCGCATCCTCGGAGACGGCGAAGGACACCGCCCCGGCGATGTCACGGGGCTGGCCGGCGCGGCCCAGCGGCGTCTTCGGCACGAAGTGGGCCGAATAGGCCTCGGCACCGGCCGCGTTGCCCTCGGTGAGGACGAAGCCCGGCGCGATGCCCACCACGCGGATGTGGCGCGGACCGAGCTCCATGCCGAGGCTGCGGGTCAGCACGTCGACGGCACCCTTGGTCGCGCAATAGACGTGCGCCTGCGGCGAGGGGCTGGTGGCCACGCCCGAGCTGATGTTGACCACCGTGCCGCCGCTGGGCAGCACGCGCGTCGCGGCCTGCGTCATCAGCAGCAGGCCGCGCACGTTCAGGTCGAAGTGCTCGGCGATGCTCTCGGGCGTGATGGTGTCGAGCGAATCGAGCTTGTAGGTGCCGGCGTTGTTCACGAGGATGTCGAGCCTGCCGAAGCGCGCCAGCGTGGCATCGACCAGCGACTGGATCTGCGCCGGCTCGGAGATGTCGGCCTGCACCGCCACGGCCTGGCCGCCCGCGGCGATGATCCGGTCGACCACGGCGGCCGCTTCCTTCTCGCTGCG
Organism: Variovorax paradoxus; assembly: GCA_016806145.1. NCBI lineage: Bacteria > Pseudomonadati > Pseudomonadota > Betaproteobacteria > Burkholderiales > Comamonadaceae > Variovorax > Variovorax paradoxus. The sequence continues at coordinate 282,094 of CP063167.1, read as the reverse complement.
TGCGTAGTTGACGACGACGCTGGCGCCGTCGCGTGCGAGGCGCTCGGCGATGCCCGCGCCGATGCCCTTCGAGGAGCCGGTGACGATGGCGACCTTGCCTGCGAGATGGGTCATGGTGAATCCTTTGAATGGTGAAGCGTTGGACCCGACGATAGGCCGCCGATTGCTGAATTGAAATATGGATCGGGTCGATGCGGTTTGAAGTCGAGCTTCATAATGAAGCGATGGCTCCCGACCTCATCCCCTTCATCGCGGTTTTCGCCCGCGTCGCGCATCACGGCAGCTTCACGCGTGCCGCGGCCGAACTCGGCGTATCGCCCTCGGCGCTGTCGCAGACGCTGCGTTCGCTCGAGAAGCGGCTCGGCGTGCGGCTGCTCGACCGCTCCACGCGGCGCGTCAGCGTCACGGAGATCGGACAGAGCTTCCTGCAGGATGCGGCGCCCGCGCTGGCGGCTCTGTCGGCTGCCGTGGAGCGCGTCAACGAGGTGCGCGAGAAGCCGGCCGGCCTGCTGCGCATCAACCTCTCGCGCGTCGCGTTCGAACTGCTGCTGCTGCCGCATCTGGCCGCGTTCGCGCAGGCCTATCCGGACATCAGGCTCGAGCTGCATTGCGACAACGCGCTCGTCGATCTCATCGGCAGCGGCTTCGACGCGGGCATCCGGCTCGGCGAGAACCTCGCGCAGGAGGTCGTCGCCGTGCCGCTCGGCGGCCCGCATCGCATCGCGACCATCGCGGCGCCGAACTACCTGAAGGGACGCGCGGCGCCGCGCACGCCCGAGGAGCTGAGCCAGCACCGCTGCATCAACATCCGGCTGAGCAACGGCGTCTACCGCTGGGAGTATTCGAACAAGGGCCGCGACTTCGAGGTGGAGGTCGATGCCGCCATCCTCACCAACGACGGCGACGTGCTGCTGAGCGCCGCGCGCGCCGGCGCCGGCATCGCCTGCGTGTTCGAGGCCCAGGTGCACGACGACCTCGCGAGCGGCCGGCTCGTGCCCTTGCTCAAGCCCTGGTGGCCCAGCTTCCCGGGCTTCCACCTCTACCACGCCAGCCGCATGCACGTGCCGCGCAAGCTGCGCGCCTTCATCGACTTCATGCAGCAGCGCACGGCTCCGAGGCGGCGCTGAGGCGCCCGGGCCGGCGTGCGCCGATCAGCGCGGCGCCGATCCCTCCCAGGACCGCCAGGCAGGCAGCAATCAGCTTCGGTCCGAGCTCGTTCGTTGTCATCGTGGATTTTCAATCGTGGGTGGCGCGGCGCTCCATGCCCGCTGGAGTTCTTCCGCGGCGAACGGCAGCCGGCGGATGCGCTTGCCGGTGGCCGCGAACACGGCGTTGAGGACCGAGGGCGCGGTCAGCACGGTGCCGACCTCGCCGGCGCGGCGCGTCAGGCCGGGGGTGGATGCGGTGTCGGCCATGGGCAGGCGGTCGTGCTTCATGTCAGGCCGACTTGGCCGGGATCAGCGTGGCGGCGCGCTGCACCGCGGCTGTTCGCCCCCGCGTCGAGCGCACGCGAATAGCGCGAAAGCGCTCGGCCCAGACCGCTCGAAAACCCTTGGCATCGATCTTGCGGAACCGCGCCAGAATCCAGTCTCGTTTTTGAGCCTGGTTTCTTTAATGGTGCTTTTTTATCGGATGTGCCGAGTTTTCGAGGCGATACGCCTCATGCCGGTGCACCCGTGCCAGAGCCCCTGTCCATCGTTCGGGCGTGCCGCGAAGGGGCGCCCGGCGTTCCCTCGAGCCTTGAGAAGTGAGCCACCCATGAAGAGTCTTGTAGTTGCCGCCGTCGCGCTGTCGACGGCTTGTTGCGCCTGCGCGCAGAGCAGTGTGTCGGTGCAGGGATTGATCGACGAATACGCGGGATCGATGCGTTATGCGGGCGACCTCGGCCGCACCAAGGTCCTTGGAAGCGGCGGCATGACCACCTCGTTCTTCGGCTTCGCCGGTACCGAGGACCTGGGCGGCGGGCTCAAGGCCTACTTCGCGCTCAACTCCTTCTTTCGCGCCGATACCGGCAAATCGGGCCGCTTTGACGGCGACCCCTATTTCGCGCGCGATGCCAACGTCGGCATCTCCGGTGCCTACGGCAGCCTTCAGCTCGGGCGCGCCGCGGCGCCGAACTTCATCCCGACCGTGCTGGTCAACCCCTTCGGCAACTCCTTCGCGTTCTCGCCGCTGGTGCTGCATGCCAACGTCAACACCGCGCGCTGGCTGTACCGCACCTCGCCCTCCGATACCGGCTGGAGCAACCAGCTCATCTACAGCACGCCGAGCTTCGGCGGCCTGCGCGTGAACCTGCATTACCAGTTCGGCGAGCAATCCAGCGACACCGGCTACAAGGGGAAGAACAACACCGGCATCAGCGCGACCTACGTCAGCGGGCCGCTCACGGTGGCGGGCTTCTACGAGCGCGACCAGATCTCCAACCCGGTCAACCCGGGCGTCATCACGGCCACGGTCGCCGGCGCGGTGGTGCCCACCACGCGCAAGGACTGGATGCTGGGCGGGGCCTACGACTTCGGCCTGCTCAAGGCCTATGCGAGCTATGGTCGGTCGAAGGCCGAAGCGACGGGCTATCGCGGCACCACGAGCTCCCTCGGCGCCAGCGTGCCGGTCGGTTCGACCGCGGGTCAGATCCTCGCGGCCGTCGCGAGGACGAAGATCGCCGGCTCCTACGACGGCACCCGCACGACGGTGAGCCTGGCCTACGATCACTACCTGTCGAAGCGAACCGACGTCTATGCCGTCCTCATGCGCGATCGCGCGACCGCCATCGCGGGCGGCAACAGCCTCGGCGTCGGCATCCGCCACCGCTTCTAGCGGCCGCGCGAGCCGATGCCAGGCTCGATCCCCCGGTTTCCCTCGTTCCTTTCATCCATCCACAGAGACAAGCCCGGTGAACTTTTTCTTGATCCATATCTTTTTTGATACTAGTATCGCAAATGAGCGAAACGGACTCCATGTCGAGACCGTTTCCATGGCCCATCCATTCGCCGGCGCCGGCCTTTCCGCGTCGAACCAGGAGTCCTGACGTGTCATCCACCCCAGATTCGACCGCCTCCGCACCACGCGACGACGCCGTCTCGGGCTACGCCTGGAAGGCGCTGGCCGGTTCCGCCATCGGCTATGCGATGGACGGCTTCGACCTGCTGATCCTGGGCTTCATGCTCACGGCCATCTCGGCCGACCTGCACCTCACGCCGGGCCAGGCCGGCTCGCTGGTGAGCTGGACGCTGGTCGGCGCCGTCGTCGGCGGCATCGTCTTCGGCTCGCTCAGCGATCACTTCGGGCGCATCCGCGTGATGACCTGGACCATCGTCCTGTTCGCGGTCTTCACCGGGCTCTGTGCCTTCGCGCAGGGCTACTGGGACCTGCTGGTCTACCGCACCATCGCGGGCATCGGCCTGGGCGGCGAGTTCGGCATCGGCATGGCGCTGGCGGCCGAGGCCTGGCCCGCCAGGCATAGGGCGCGCGTGTCTTCCTATGTGGCGCTGGGCTGGCAACTCGGCGTGCTCGGCGCGGCCTTGCTCACGCCGCTGCTGATGCCGCACATCGGCTGGCGCGGCATGTTCCTGGTCGGCGTCGTGCCCGCGCTCGTGGCCTGGGTGATCCGCAACAAGCTGCACGAGCCCGAGGTGTTCGTGCGCAAGCCCAAGGCCCGGGGCTCGCGCCTGAGGTCCTTCAAGCTGCTGGTCAAGGACGCGCAGACGACCCGCACCAGCCTGGGCATCGTCGTGCTGTGCGCGGTGCAGAACTTCGGCTACTACGGGATCATGATCTGGATGCCGAGCTTCCTGGCCAACAAGCTCGGCTTCAACCTCACGAAGTCGGCCATGTGGACCTCGGTGACCATCCTCGGGATGATGCTGGGCATCTTCGTCTTCGGCCAGCTGGCCGACCGCATCGGGCGCAAGCCGAGCTTCCTGCTGTTCCAGGCCGGCGCCGTGGCGATGGTGCTGGCGTACTCCCAGCTGTCCGATCCGGTTTCGCTGCTGTGGGTGGGCGCGGTGCTCGGCATGTTCGTCAACGGCATGCTGGGCGGCTACGGCGCGCTGATCTCCGAGGCCTATCCCACGGAAGCACGCGCCACGGCGCAGAACGTGCTGTTCAACCTCGGCCGCGGCATCGGCGGATTCGGCCCGGTGGTGGTCGGCGCAATGGTCGCCGCCTATTCGTTCCAGATCGCGATCGCGCTGCTCGCCGCGATCTACCTGGTCGACATGGTCGCCACCTACTTCCTCATTCCCGAACTCAAGGGCAAGGAGCTCGAATGATGCTCGCCACCATCGACCACCAGTCGCCCGCGTTCCGGCCCGTGCATCCGCCCGTGCCAAAGGGCGAGGACGCCTGCTTCCAGCGCAACGCGCAATCCGTGGCCTCGTACCGTTGCGAGGTCGCCGAGCACCGCTGGGTCAACGACCGCTACAAGTACCTGAAGCTCAGCGCGCCGGCCGACCTGGCGAGCGCGACCAGGCCCGGGCAGTTCTACCAGCTGAAGTGCCCGACGACGAACGACCTCCAACCCTTCCTGCTGCGCCCGATGAGCGTCTACGGCGTGGGGCCGGAGGCGGGCACGATCGAGTTCCTCTACAACGTCACCGGCACCGGAACCCACGCGCTGGCCTCGCTGCCCGTCGGCGGCGCGATGGACATCGTCGGCCCGCTGGGCAACACCTTCACGCTGCCGCCGGGCGACGAACGCATCATGGTCGTCGCGCGCGGCGTCGGCCTGGCGACGATGGCGCCGCTGCTGCGGCAGGCAGCCAGCATGGGCATCGCGATCACGGCGGTGATGTCGGCACGCGCGCCCAAGGACCTGATGCGCGACGAGTTCCTGCGCGGCGCCGAAGCCGACGTGCATTGCGTCTACGACTCCGACGGCAGCTCCTCGGTGGAGGCCATGGACACGCTGGTGCGCCGGCTGCTCGGCGAACGGCACCACGACGCCGTCTACACCTGCGGCTCGCACCGCGTGCTGATGCTGCTGCAACGCATCCTCGCCGACCATCCGGGCACCCGGGGCGAGGTGGCGATGGAACAGCGCATGGCCTGCGGCATGGGCGTGTGCCTGTCCTGCGTCAGGCTGTTCAACCGCGAGGGCGACAAGCAATTCCTGCGCGTCTGCCGCGAAGGTCCCGTGTTTCCCATCGGCGACGTGGTCGGGGAGGTGGAGTTTGGCTGATCTCAACGTCAGGGTCGGCGACGTCGGCCTGCGCAACCCGGTCATGCCGGCCTCGGGCTGCTTCGCCATCGAGTACGCGGAAGCGCTCGACTTCAACCGGCTGGGCGCGCTGGTCATCAAGAGCGTCTCGCCCAAGAGCCGTGCCGGCAACCCGACGCCGCGCGTGGCGGAAACCCGCGGCGGCATGCTCAATGCGATCGGCATTCCGAGCAAGGGCCTGGACTACTACCGCGAGACGGTGCTGCCGCCCTACACGCGCTTCGACACGCCCGTCGTGGTCTCGATCTCGGCGGACACGGTCGACGAGTTCGCCGACGCGGTGGCCGAGATGTCGCTGCCCGAAGTGGCGGTGATCGAGGCCAACATCTCCTGCCCCAACCTCGAGGCCGACGGCATGGCCTTCGCGATGACGCCCGAGACCACCTACAAGGTCGTGAGCGCGATCCGCCGCCGCACGCACCATCCCGTGTGGGCCAAGCTCACGCCCAATGCCTCGCACGTGGCGACGGTCGCGCGGGCCGCGGAAGAGGCCGGCGCCGATGCGCTCGTGATGGGCAACACGGTGCTGGCCATGTCGATCGACGTGCGCACCCGCAAGCCCATGCTCGGCAACGTGATGGGCGGCCTGTCGGGGCCGGCCATCAAGCCGATCGCGCTGCGCATGGTGCATCAGTGCTACCGCAGCGTGCGCATCCCGGTCATCGGCTGTGGCGGCATCGCGAGCGCGCACGACGCGGTCGAGTTCATGCTGGCCGGCGCGAGCGCGGTGCAGGTGGGCACGGCCTCCTTCATCGACCCGGGCGCGATGCAGAAGATCATCGACGGCCTGATCGCGTACTGCGACGAGATGGGCGTGAAGAACATCCGCGACCTCACTGGCCAGGTCAAGCTCGACCGCCAGCTCTCGGACCGCTGGCTGCGCTTCGCGCAGCAGTCGGGCTAGGGGAGGGGCAAGGATGATGAGCCTGCCGGGACTTCGCCCCATGGCCGAGAAGCTGTTCTCCGACGTGCGCGAGCTGACCTTCGACGGGGTCGGCGTCACGCGGCAGAGCTACGGCCGCGGCGAATCGGACACCGCCGACTACCTGCGCGCCTTCGCCGCGAGCGAAGGGCTCGAGGTCCGTGCCGACCGGGCCGCGAACCTCGTGTTCGGCCTGCCGCAGACCGCGGCGGCCAGCGCGGTCACCTGGTGCGGATCGCACATCGACTCGGTGCCGCAGGGCGGCAACTTCGACGGCTATGCGGGCGTGGTCGCGGGCCTTCTGTGCCTCATCGCGCAGAAGGCCGGCGGCACGCCCTACGCGCGCCCGCTCGAGGTGGTCGCGTTTCGCGGCGAGGAGAGCGCCTGGTTCGGCAAGGCCTACATGGGCTCGGGCGCGCTGTTCGGCAAGGTCAGCGAGAGCGACCTCGCGCTCAAGCAGCGCAGCACCGGCGAATCGATGGAGGCCTGCATGCGGCGCTGCGGCGCCGACGTGGAGGCGATCCGCGCGCAGCAGCCGCTGCTCGACAAGGCGCGCATCAAGGCCTACCTCGAGCTGCACATCGAGCAGGGGCCGGTGATGGTCGCGCGCCAGCTTCCGCTGGCCGTGGTCTCGGGCATCCGCGGCAACGTGCGGCACAACCGCGTGGTCTGCCATGGCGACGCGCAGCATTCGGGCGTGGTGCCGCGCTGGCTGCGCCACGACGCCATGTTCGCGGTCGCCGACCTGATCATGCGCATCGACGAGCACTGGCGCGTGCTGCTGGAGCGCGGCACCGACCTGGTCGTGACCACGGGCATCGTCAGCACCGATCCGGCCGAGCATTCGATCTCGCGCATTCCGGGGCAGGTGAGCTTCAGCCTCGAGGCGCGCAGCAAGAGCACCGACACGCTCGAGGCCTTCTACCAGCTGATGCGCGCCGAATGCGGCTCGATCGAGCGCGAGCGCGGCGTGCGCTTCGAATTCGACCGGCGCCTGCTCAGCGATCCCGCGACCATGGACGAGAAGCTCTGCGGCGTGCTGTCCGAGGCCTGCGCCGCGCAGGAGGCGGCCTTCGAGCTCATTCCGAGCGGCGCGGGGCACGACGCCTCGCTGTTCGCCAATGCCGGCATCCCGAGCGGCATGTTGTTCGTGCGGAACCAGAATGGTTCGCACAATCCGCACGAAGCGATGGACATCGAGGATTTCATGCTCGGCGTCGGCGCGATGGATGCGGCCTTCGCCCGATTGAAGTGAGCCTTGCCATGACCACCCGCATCACCCTGCGCCGCCCCGACGACTGGCACCTGCACCTGCGCGACGGCGCCATGCTGCAGACGGTGCTGTCCTACAGCGCCGCGCAGTTCGGCCGCGCCATCGTCATGCCGAACCTCAAGACCCCCGTGACGACCACCGCGCTCGCGCGGGCCTACCGCGAGCGGATCGTGGCGGCCCTGCCGCCGGGTGCCGACTTCGTGCCGCTGATGACGGTCTACCTCTGCGACGGCACCTCCGCCGACGACCTGTGTCGGGGCTTCGAGGACGGCGTGCTGACCGCGGCGAAGCTGTATCCGGCCGGTGCCACCACGCATTCCGAGCATGGCGTCACGTCGATCGCGAAGGTGGCGCCGGTGCTCGAGACGATGCAGGCCATCGGCATGCCGCTCTTGCTGCACGGCGAGAGCACCGATCCGGCCGTCGACGTCTTCGACCGCGAGGCGGTGTTCATCGAATCGACGCTGCGTCCGCTGCTGCGCGACTTTCCCGCGCTCAAGGTGGTGCTGGAGCACATCACGACCGAGGAGGCCGCGGACTTCGTCAGGGCCGATGCGAGCGGGCGCCTCGCCGCGACGATCACGCCCCAGCACCTGATGTTCAACCGCAACGCGATCTTCACCGGCGGCATCCGGCCGCACTTGTACTGTCTGCCGGTGCTCAAGCGCGAACGCCATCGGCTCGCGCTGCGCAGGGTGGCGACCTCGGGCGATGCGCGTTTCTTCCTCGGGACCGATTCCGCGCCGCACCTTCGCACGCTGAAGGAGACGGGCTGCGGCTGTGCCGGCATCTTCAATGCGCCGGTCGCGCTGCAGAGCTATTGCACGGCGTTCGAGGAGGAGGGCGCGCTCGACAAGCTCGAGGCCTTCGCGAGCCTCAACGGTCCGCGCTTCTATGGCCTCGCACCCAACGAGGCGAGCGTGACGCTGGAGCGCTCGTCCTGGGAGGTGCCGCAGGACGTGGAACTCGCGGCCGGCGGGGCGCTTCATCCCTTCCTCGGCGGCAGCCGCCTGCCGTGGGCCCTGCGGGACGCGCCCGTGCCCGAGCCGGTCGCGGCGTGAGTTCCCGCACCGCCTCGCGCCTCGCCGGTGACCGCGGATGTCGAAACTCGCCTATAGTTTCTTTTTCGATCCATAAAGTGGAAAACGAGATGGAAGCTGCGAATTCGACCTTCAAGTCATCGATCGACTACGTGGCGCTGGGTAACCGCCTGCGTGCCTACCGGGTGGGCGCCTCGCTGCTGGCAGAGGACGTGGCCGAGCGGCTGGGCATCTCGCGCGCGGTCGTGTACCGGCTCGAGAAGGGCGAGATCGTCAAGATCGAGACGCTCGAGCGCCTGGCCCATCTGCTCGACACCACGCTGGCGTCGCTGCTCGGCGTGGAGGTGGAGTACTACTCGACCGCGCTGGGCCTGTTCGAGCGCATGCGCCAGCTCGAGGAATCGTCCGACCGCATCCTCGCGCACTTCGAGCCCATCTCGCTGCTGCTGACCTCGGAGGACTACCTGCCGACCCTGCGCCAGATGCTGATCGAGGCCTCGCCCAAGGGCGCGGGCAAGGGGCCGACCTCGGCCGACATCGACAAGATGCTGCAGATCATGCAGGAGCGCCGGGCCTTCTTCCAGCGCCGGCGGCCGCACATCGTGAGCCTGATCGGGCTGCGCGAGCTCGAGCGCTTCGTCGATACCGGCCTGGTCGGCCGCATCGACCTGCCCGAGAGCGTGCGCACCGAGCGCCGGCTGGCGGCGCGCCGCGAGGTCGAGCGCATCGCCGACCTGATGGAGAGCGAACCGATCGACGTGCAGATCGGACTGATCGACGACGCCATGCCGACCGCGACCTTCCAGGTGTTCTCCGGCCGGGCCGGCAGCGTGCTGGCCGTGAGCCCGTTCCGGCTCGGCGAGCTGCCGAACGTGCGCAACGGCATCGCGACCGTGACCGCCTCGCCCGAGGCGGTGCGCATGTACGAAGCCATGATCGGCAAGCTCTGGAAGGCTGCCTACAAGGGCAAGGCGGGTGCGATGCACCTGCGCAAATTGCTGGACCGAATTCACTAGCCGAAGGCTCTACCGCCATGACCACAGCCCCAGACCCGATCCGCCTCGAGGTCGCCGCCCGGCTGCTCGATGCCGGCTGCGTGACCTTGCGCACCGACGAGCCCTTCCGGCTCCCCTCGGGATGGGCGACGCCGGTCTACATGGATTGCCGGCGGCTCGTTTCCTTTCCCGAGACGCGCCGCGCGCTGGTGGGCCATGCCATCGAGCTGCTGAGAGCCGATGGCTGCCTGGCCGGCGTGGGCTCGATCGCGGGCGGCGAGTCCAGCGGCATCGCGCTGGCGGCCTGGATCGCGGATGCGCTGGACCTGCCGATGCAGTACGTCCGCAAGCGCGCGGTCGGCGCCCGCCAGGTCGAGGGCGTGGTGCGCGCCGGCGAGCGCGCGCTGCTGGTTGACGACATGATGGCGGCCGGCGCATCGAAGGCCAATTTCGCGCGCGCGCTGCGCGCCGCGGGTGCCGAGGTCGGCGATGTGCTGGTGCTGTTCGACTACGGCATGTTCGGCGCCGATCGCACGTTGGCCGCGCTGGGGCTCGAGGTCCATGCGCTGGCGAACTGGCACGACATCCGCGCGGTGGCGGTGCAGCGAGGCAGTTTCGGCCGCGAGGTGATCGCCGAGTTCGACGATTTCCTGCGCGATCCGGTCGCCTGGTCCGCGGCGCATGGCGGCAAGGGTTTCATCACTGACCACATCGAAGGCAACACACCATGAACTTCCAGGACATCAGCACCCGCTTCGCGAACGACCTGTCGGGCTCCGACGCCTTCAAGCTGCTGTACCGCGGCGCCTTCGACCTCATGAAGTCGGACCTCGACAACGCGGGCCTCTATTTCGTCATCGGGGTGGCGGCGCAGGCCTTCGTCCAGAAGTACGAGGACCAGGGCATCACGGTGGAGTTCGCCGACAACGCCAAGGCCACGATGGTGGCCCTGAACACCCGCATTCTGGCCGCGCTGGCCGCCGAGCCCGCGCAGCGCCTGCGCATCCTCGGCGAGGTCGCGACCGAGTACGAGTGGAACGTCACGGCGTTCTGAACGCACTGCGTCGGTCATGACGCGTGCGCGCGCCATGACCCATCCGCTCAGAGATCGAGGACGAGCCGCGCGGAACCGCTGCGCGACACGCACGGCAGCATCAGCGTGCCCGATGCCTTCTCGGGCTCGGTGAGGAAGGAGTCGCGATGCTCGGGCCGGCCCTCGAGCACCGTGGTCATGCAGGTGCCGCAATGGCCTTCCTCGCACGAGGTCTCGATGTGCACGCCGTGGGCGCGCAGCACTTCGACGATGCTCTGGCCTGCTTCCACTTGCGCCGAGATGCCCGAAGCGGCGGCGCAGACCTCGAACGAGGCCTGCGGCGCCGATGCAGCGGGAGGCGTCGAGCCCGCGCCGAAATACTCGAAGCGGACCTGGTCGGCCGGCCAGTTCGCCGCGGCCTGCCGCACGAGCTCCATGAAGGGGCGCGGTCCGCACAGGTAGAGGTACTTGCCCGGCGCCGGATCGCCGACGATCGAAGCCAGCAGCGCAGGCAGCGCGTCGGGGCCATGACCCTGGTGGTGCCTGACGGCAGGGGCCAGGGCCGCGTCCTCGAGATGCCGGCGGAAGGCGACGTGTTCCGCAGACTGCGCGAAGTAGTGCAGCTCGAGCGCTTTTCCGGCGCCGCTCAGGTGCGAGGCCATGCACAGCAGCGGCGTGATCCCGATGCCGCCCGCGACGAGGATGAAGCGCTCGCCGTCCGGCGCGAGCGGGAAGTGGTTTTTCGGCGCGCCGATGGTGAGGACGTCGCCTTCGTTCACGGCCTCGTGCATGAACCGGGAGCCGCCGCGCGAGCGCGGATCGCGCTTCACGCCGATGACGTAGCGCCCCTCACCATGCGGCGCGCACAGCGAGTACTGCCGGGTCTCGCCCCCGCCGACATCGACGTCGATGTGGGCACCGGGCTCGTAGGGCGGAAGCGCTTCGGCGCCGATGGCGACCAGTTCGAAGGAACAGATGTCGGTGGCCTCGGGCACCTTGCGTTGGACTTTGACTTGCATGGGTATCGACGGAGTGGGTGGTGAGTGGATGGCGTGCGTGTGGGGTGTTCAGGCGGCGGGCCCGGCTTCGGCCGCGATCTCGCAGATGTAGGAACGATGCGGCGCCGAGCCGCTGATCGGGTCGAGATCGCCGTCGTCGACCAGCAGGTTGAAGTTCGAGCCCTGTTCGGAGAGCGGCGCGTGCGCGGGCAGGCCCAGTTGCTCGTTGCCCTGCCACCAGCCGTACTGCGCGCAGACCACGCGTGGATCGAGGCTGGCATCGAGCGTGGCCTTGAAGCGCACCGAGCCGCTCGGCGAGCGCACGCGCACCCACATGCCGGGCTTGATGCCGCGCGCGGCTGCCGTGGCGGGATTCATGGCCACGAGCGGGTCGGGTGCCTTGCTGCGCAGCGACGCCACCTGCCGGTGCTGGCTGTGGCAGTACTGGGGCAGCTTGGCCGAGGTCAGCACGAGCGGGAAGTCCGAGCTTCCTTCGCGAAGCCGCAGCTTCGGCAGAGGCGCCACGTACACCGGCAGCGGCGACTGGCCATGCCGGTGCAGCAGCGCCGAATAGATCTCGACCTTGCCGGTGTCGGTCGCGAAGCGGAACCCCGCGCCGAGGTGCTTCTGGTAGCGCGTCTTCAGTGGGTAGCGGATGCCTTCGGGGTGTTGCCGCAGTGCCTCGAGGCCGATGCCCAGCGGCTCGAGCATGTAGCGCAGGCCCTCGTCGATGTCGCCGCCCCAGAACCGCTCGGCCAGCCCGAGCCGCTTTGCGAGCTCGAAGACCACCCAGGCGTCGGAGCGGCTCTCGCCCACCGGCGCCACCATCCGCGGGCGCAGCTGCACCAGTTCCTCGGCGCCCTGGTTCACCTCGAAGCCGATGCGCAGCGCCTCGCGCTCCCAGGGCGTGCCGATCGGCAGCACCACGTCGGCGTAGTGCGCGGTCGGGGTCAGCGTCACATCGGCATGCACGAAGAAGTCGAGCCGGCGCAGCGCCTCGGCGCCGCGCAGCGGGTTCGCATGCGCGAGCAGCAGGTTGGCGCCGAAGCCGATCACGCCGCGGATCGCGTAGGGCTTGGCTTCGAGGATGGCGCGGTACAGCGTGTCGCTGCCGATGCAGCCCTGCGCGGCCGGGCCGAGCGGAAGCTCGTCGATGCCCACGCATTTCGCGAGCTGCGCCGCCGACAGCAGCTCCTTGCCCGATGCCTTGCGCGCCGGCGGATGCGCGAAGTCCACGTTGCCGCCGGCCGCGTCGAAGCTGCCCGTGAGCGCGTAGAGCAGTGCGATCGCGCGGTCGGTCTGCGTCGCGTTGGTGTGCTGGCCGACGCCCGACCACGCGTAGTAGCTGACGGGGCGGTGCGCGAACAGCAGCCGTGCGGTGTCGCGCACCTGCTGCGCGGGGACCCAGCAGAGTTCCTCGGCGCGTTCGGGCGACATGGCCTCGCACAGCTCGGCATAGAGCGCGAAGGCGGGCCGGCATCGAACGGAGCCGGTGGCAGTTGGGAGCGTCATGGCGCCGAAGAGCGCGAGGGTGTCGGTCTGCGATGCGTAGCTGGCCGTGCCTGGGTCGTAGGGCACGATCGATTCGCTCGCCTCGTCGAAGGCCACGAGCCGTTCCGAGGCGAGGCCGGTGATATCGGCTTCGCGCAGGAACGCGCCCGTGTCCTCTCGCACCAGCAGCGGGCCGTTCGAGTGCCGGCGGATGAAGTCGATGTCGTATTCGCCGTTGCGGATCATCTCGCCAGCGATGGCCAGCGCCAGCGCGCCGTCCGAGCCCGGCCGCACGCGCAGCCATTGGTGGGCGCGCATCGCGAAGCCCGCCTTGCGCGGATCGACCACGACGATCTTCGCGCCGCGCGCGAAGGCTTCCGTCACGCCTGTCGCATGGTCGAGCCAGGTCGCCGACGGGTTGTGGCCCCACAGCACGATGCACTGCGTGTTCGAGAAGTCCGGCGCGCCGATGCCGCGCCCGAAGGTGAAGCCGTGGGCGACGTCCTTGTGCCAGTTGCAGATCTCGGTGCCGCGGCACAGGTTCGGGCTGCCGAAGGCATTGACCAGACGTTCGATCCAGACGATGCCGTCGGACAGCGGCGAGCCGCTCGGTGAAGTGATGGCGAAGGACACCGACTCGGGACCGCTCTCGTCGCGGATGCGCCCGATGCGTTGCGCGACGAGGTCCAGTGCCTCGTCCCACGAGGCCTGGCGCCAGAGCGGATCGGCGGCCTCCTTCGGCGCCGTGCGTATCAGCGGATGCAAAAGCCGCTGCGGATTGGCGACCAGCTCGGGCGCCGCGCGGCCCTTCACGCAGAGGGCCTTGCCGGTCGGGTGGGCGGGGTTGGCTTCCTGGGCGATCAGCACGCCGTTCTCCACCACGCTGATCGAACCGCAGCGCGAGCGGCAGAGGGCGCAGAAGCCAGGGATTTTTTCGGCCATAGTTCCAGTGCCCAGGCGGAGGTGGAAGTCCGGCCTGGCGCATGATTATATATAAAGTGAAGAAAGTATATATACTTTGAGAAAAGGCGCAACATGAAGGAAAGCAGCTCGCAAGTGGCCGCGGGGTCGGTCTACGAGACGCTTCGCTCCGAGATAGCGACGGCCGTGCTCGAACCCGGCGCGCCGCTGAAGCAGGACCACATCGCCGCGCGCTTCGGCGTCAGCCATGTGCCGGTGCGCGAGGCGCTCTCGCGGCTCGTCGCCGCGGGGCTGGCCACGGCCCGGCTCAACAAGGGCACCTCGGTGGCCTTCCTGAGCGCGCGCGAGGCGGTCGAGCTGATCGAGCTGCGCTGGCTGCTCGAAGGGCGGCTCATCGAGCTGGCCGTGCCGCATCTCTCGCGTGCCGACATCGCGCGCGCCACCGGGTTGCTGGAAGAGCTCGGCAAGGCCAGGCAGGTCGAGGAGGTGTTCCGCCTCAACCACGAGTTCCACGCGAGCCTCTATGCCAAGGCCGATCGGCCGCTGCTGTTGCAATCGGTCGAGTCCGCGCGGCTCAACCTCGGGCGCTATCTCTACCTGCCGTGGAAGTCGAAGACCAACGTCGATCGCTCCGAGGCCGAGCACAAGAAGCTGCTGCGCCTGTGCCTGGCCGGCGATGCGCAGGGCGCGAAGGCGATGGTGACGGAGCACGTCATCCATACCGGCCAGCTGATCGTGGAGATCATCGAGCAGCAGAAGGCGAGCGTCGGCATCGACTAGCCCCAGGCGAAGCACGGGCTGTTGCTTCGCGATCCATGATTCGTCGCGATAATGGCGCCCGTGCACGTCCTTCGAAAACTCTCGACCCTGCATCGCCTCGTGCTGGCGTGGTTCGTGCTGTCCCTGTCCGTCGCGGTCGCCTCGCCGATCGTCAAGCCTCAGCAGATCGACATCGTGTGCTCGGCCTCGGGCCACGTCACGATGGTCGTGCAGACCGAGGATGGCGCGGTGCCGATGGGCAGCATGGGCATGGACTGCCCGTTGTGCGTGATCGGCGGCCTGCCGCCAGCGATCGCGCAGGTCGAGGTGCCGATGCCGGCACCGCTGTCCTACGCCCTGCGTTCGATCCCCGCCGCGCGCATCGCCGCGGCCACCGCCGCGCCGCTGCCGGCGCGCGGGCCTCCTTCCTTCCTCTTCGCCTGAACCGCTGAATCCGTCGCGCGACGGACCCTGGCGCCGCCACGTGAGCGTGCCGGTCCGCCCGCGGCGCCCATCGTTCGTCGACGGCATGCGCGGCCACGCGCCGCTGCGCCGTCAGCGCAGCCACGCGCTGCGAGAAGAGAGATCCCGTGCCTTTCATTGCCATTTCCCACGGCCGTGGTGCCGAGCGCCTGCGCGCGCGTGCGCTGTCCTGCTTCGCGCTCGGCGCCTTCGCCGCGCCCTTCGCGCAGGCCCAGGTCCAGGTCCAGACCACGCTGCAAGCGATCGAGGTCGACCCGCCACCCGCGCCAGCGCCCAACGGGCGCCTCAACCTCGACACGCCTTCCGAGACCGGCAGCCGCCTGGGCCTGACGCCGCGCGAGACGCCGGCCTCGGTCAGCGTGGTCGACCGCGCCACCATCGAGGCACGCGGCGCGCAGGACACGCAGGAGATCCTGCGCGCGGTGCCCGGCATCACGGCGCACAACGCGCCCGGCAACATCGGCGTGAGCTACCGCGGCTTCGGCGCCGGCTCGCTGAGCCAGATGTTCAACGGCATCAACGTGCAGTACTCGATCGCCGCGCGGCCGGTCGACAGCTGGATCTACGATCGCGTCGAGGTCATCGGCGGGCCGTCGAGCTTCCTGTTCGGCGCGGGCGCGGTCGGCGGCTCGATCAACTACATCAGCAAGATCGCCGAGCGCAGCGACCTTACCGAGGCCCGGCTGCGCCTGGGCACGCAGCAGCTCAAGGAGGCCTCGATCGGGCTCAACCGCCGCATCGCGGGGGATGGTGGCGCGGGCAGCCACTACGCGCGCATCGACCTCAACCGCAAGGACGCCGACGGCTGGACCGACGGCACGCGCACGCGCGCCACGCAGCTCGCGGCCTCGCTGCTGTCGGACTTCGGCGGCGGCGTCACGCACACGCTGGCGTACGAGTACCAGGACGAATGGGTGGACCGTCCGTACTGGGGCACGCCGCTGCTCAATCCCGTGGTCGGCAACCTGCGCGTGGACCCGGCCACGCGCTTCAAGAACTACAACAGCGCCGACGGCATCTATGCGCAGCGCGTGCAGTGGCTGCGTTCCATCGCGGACTGGCGCGTGTCCGATGCGCTGCAGCTGAAGAACACCTTCTATGCCTACGACGCGCTGCGCGACTACCGCAACGTCGAGAGCTACCGCTTCAATGCGAGCAACACGGCCGTGATCCGCTCGGGGGCCCTGCTGCAGCGCCATGACCAGCAGGTGGTGGGCGACCGCATCGAGGGCCTCTACAAGGGGCAGCTCGCGGGCCTGCGCAGCGACTGGTCCTTCGGGCTGGATTTCAGCGTCAACAAGCAGACGCGCTTTCCGAACAGCCTGCCGGCCACCGTGAGCACGGTGAACCCCTACCTCTTCGCCACCGAGCCCTTCTTCGCGGTGCCGGGCATGCGGCCGGGCTTCAACCCCGACCGCGACAACAAGGTGACGACCACCGCGCTGTCGATCGAGAACCGCACGGCGCTCGCGCCCTCGCTGCACCTCGTGAGCGCGCTGCGCCACGATCGCATCGAGCTCGCGCTGACCAATCGGCGCGCCATCAGCGCCAGCGCGCCGGCCAGCTACCGGCGCAACTACAACCCGACCACGGGACGCGTCGGCCTGGTGTGGGACTTCGCGCCCGGCGCCAACCTCTATGCGCAGTACGCGACCGCGGCCGACCCCCCCTCGGGCGTGCTGTCGACCGCCTCGTTCGCCGACGTGATGAACAACAGCGAGCTCACGACCGGCCGGCAGGCCGAGGTCGGCGCCAAGCTCGATTTCTGGCGGGGCAAGGGCACGGCGACCGTGGCGGCCTACCGCCTCTCGCGCAAGAACATCGCCACGCAGGACCCGAACAACAGCGCGCTGACCGTGCTCGTGGGCGAGCAGTCGTCGAAGGGTGTGGAGATCGCGGTGGGCCTGCAGCCCACGTCGCAGTGGTCGCTGCAGGGCAACCTGAGCTACGTCGACGCGAAGTACGACAACTTCGTGCAGAACGGCGTGTCGCTCGCAGGCCGCACGCCGACCAACACGCCAGCCGTGGTGGCCAACCTCTGGGTGTCGTACGCGATCACGCCCGCGCTGCAGGCCAGCGTGGGGCTGCGCCATGTGGGAAAGACCTACGCCGACGCGGCCAACAGCGCGCGCTGGCCGTCGTACACGCTGGTCGACCTGGGCCTGTCGTGGAAGATCAACCGCTCGCTCACGCTGGTGGGCCGCGTGCGCAATGCCACCGACCGCATCTACGCGGCCAACCTCGGCAGCACCTTCGCCTACCTGGGCGCGCCGCGCACCGGCGACCTCAGCCTGCACGTCGCATTCTGAGGAGGGCGATTCCATGGCCCATTTCAAGCGCTGGCTGTTCCTGCTGCACCGCTGGCTCGGCATCGTGGTGTGCGCCTTCTTCGCGATGTGGTTCGTCTCGGGCGTGGTGATGATGTACGTGGGCTATCCCAAGCTCACCGAGTCGGAGCGGCTGCTGCATCTGCCGCCGCTCGCGGCCGATGCCGCGCTGCTCGGGCCACGCGAGGCGCTCGATGCGGCGGGCATCGCGGGGCCGCTCAAGGAGCTGCGCCTGGCTGTGGCCAGCGGCGGCCGCGCCGTGTACCTCGTGCAGCCCGCGGGCGGCAAGAGCAGCGTGGTGATCGACGCGGCCACCGGCACGCCGTTGCGCGATGTCGACCGCGAACTCGCGATGGCCAGCGCCGCGGCCTTCGCGGGACCGGGTGTGGGCCTGATGTACGAGGGCACGCTCGACGAGGACGCCTTCACCCATTCGCGCGCGCTCGACGCGCACCGGCCGCTGCATCAGGTGGCGCTGGCCGATGCGGCGCACACGCGGCTCTATGTCTCGGGCCGGACCGGCGAGGTGGTGCGCGACGCGCCGCGCGCCGAGCGGCTGTGGAACTACGCGGGCGCGTGGATTCACTGGCTGTATCCCTTGCGTGGTGGCGCGCTCGATCCGTACTGGGCCGACATCGTCAACTGGCTCTCGATCCTGGGCATCGCGGTCACGCTCATGGGAACGGCCGTCGGCATCCTGCGCTGGCGCTTCGCGGGCCGCTACCGCAGCGGCTCGCGCTCGCCGTACCGCGGCTTCATGATGCGCTGGCATCACATCACGGGGCTGCTGTTCGCGGCCGTCACGCTGACCTGGATCTTCAGCGGGCTGATGTCGATGAACCCCTGGCGCGTGTTCGACAGCGGCGCGCCCGCACTGCGCACCGAGGCGATGAACGGCGGGCCGCTCGTGCCGCCGGCCGATGCCGCTTCGCCCCAGGCGCTGATCGCGGCGGCGGGCGGCACGGTGCGCGAGTTGCGCTGGACGCGCGCCGCGGGGCGCGATCTCGTGCTCGCGCGCGGCAGCGCATTGCGGCCCACGGTGCTCGATGCCGCGAGCGTCGCGCCCACGGCGCTGGACGTCGACATGTTGAAGGCCGCGGTCGCGAAGCTCTCGAGCGCGCCGGTCGCGCGCATCGAGGTGCTGACCGCCTACGACAGCCACTACTACACGCGCGAGCCGCACACCATGACCGGCGGCGGCGACAAGCCGCTGCCCATCTGGCGCGTGGTGTTCGCGGACGAGGCCGGCACCTGGGCCCACGTCGATCCGCGCACCGGCGCCTTGCTGAACCGCAGCGACAGCCATCGCCGCGCCAGCCGCTGGCTGTTCGCGATGCTGCACAGCTGGGACTGGCGCCCGCTGCTCGAACGCCGCCCGTTGTGGGACCTGGCGATGGTGCTGCTGAGCCTCGGCGGCGCGGCGCTGAGCCTTACGGGCGTGGTGATCGGCTGGCGCCGGCTGGGCCGCAAGCTGACACCGAAGCCGGCGGCCCGGCGCATTCCCCCATTCACTCCCTCGAAGGAACATCCATGACCCGCGTACTCCCGACGACCCGCCGCCGCCTGCTGCTGGGCACCGCCACGCTGCCCCTGTGGGCCGCGCTGGCCGCCTGCGGCGAATCCGAGCCGAAGCCGAGCTTCACCGGCACCGACATCACGGGCGCCAACTACGGCCGCGACTTCGCGCTGAGCGATCCCGACGGCAACCGGCGCACGCTGGCCGACTTCAAGGGCAAGGTGGTGATGATCTTCTTCGGCTTCACCCAGTGTCCCGACATCTGCCCGACCGCGCTGACGCGCGCGGCGGAGGTCAAGCAGCAGCTGGGCGCGGCCGGCGACGACCTGCAGGTGATCTTCGTCACCATCGATCCGGAGCGCGACACGCCCGAGGTGATGCGCGCCTACACGGCGGCCTTCGACCCGAGCTTCCTCGGGCTGCGCGGCGACCTCGCGCAGACCGAGGCGACCGCGAAGGAGTTCAAGGTGTTCTACGAGAAGGTGCCCACGCGCACCTCCTACACGATGGACCATTCGGCCTTCACCTACCTGATCGACCGCAAGGGCCGCATGCGCGTGGTGATGCGCTATGCGCAGAGCGCGAGCGAGTTCACCGCGGACGTGCGCGCGCTGCTGGCGGCGGGCTGAGGGAAAGTCCCCATGCGCGGCGTCGCTCGCGCATAAGTTTTCGCCCGTCGCGCAAAGGACGCGCCGCGCGGCCATCGATAGACTGCGCCGCATGCAGACCGACCCGACGCCCGCCGTGGCCCCACCGTTCTTCTCCCCGTCGCGCCGCGAGGGCGAGTTCGTCTTCGTCAGCGGCCAGATGGCCTTCGACGCCCAGTGGCGCATCGAGGGCGACACGGTCGGCGAGCAGACGCGGCGCTGCCTCGGGCGCATCGGCGAGATCCTCGCGGCCGAGGGCCTGGGTCTCTCCGATGTCGCGAAGACCACCGTGTGGCTCTCGCGCGTGGAGGACTTCGCCGAATTCAACCGCAGCTATGCCGAGTGCTTCGACCCCGCCGCGGGCCCCGCGCCCGCGCGCTCGACGGTGCGTGCCGACCTGATGGTGCCGGGCGCGCTGGTCGAGATCGAAGCCATCGCGCGTGCACGCAGCGCAAGCCGCGCACCTGGAGCCTGACGCCATGAGCACCGCATCCCCAGCCGCTTCCGAACTGCCCGACCTCGACCTCGAGGCCATCCGCGAGACCGCGCGTGCCAATGCGCAGGCGCTGCTGCGCACGCCGGTCGCGCCGCTGCACGGACCCACGGTCGAGCGCCTGCTCGGCCGCGCCGATGTGCACATGAAGCTCGAGCTGTTCCAGCGCACCGGCACCTTCAAGGCGCGCGGCGCGCTCAACGTGGCGCGCCGACTTTCGCCCGAGCAGAAGGCGCGCGGTATCACCGCGATGAGCGCCGGCAACCACGCGGTGGCCGCGGCCTTCGCGGCGCGCGAGGCCGGCGTCTCCGCGAAGATCGTGGTGCAGGCCTCGGCCAATCCGGCGCGCGTGGCGATGGCGCGCGCCTACGGCGCCGAACTGCTGATCGCGCCCGACGGCGCCACCGGCTTCGCGATGGCCGAGGCGCTGGTGCGCGACGAGGGCCGCACCTTCATCCATCCCTTCGAGGGCGAGGGCACCTCGCTGGGCACCGCCACCGTGGGGCTCGAGTTCGCCGAGCAGGTGCCGGGCCTCGACACGGTGCTGGTGGCCGTGGGCGGCGGCGGCCTCGGCAGCGGCGTGGCCACCGCGATCCGCAAGCTGATGCCCGGCTGCCGCGTGATCGGCATCGAGCCCGAGGGCGCCGACGTGATGCGGCGCAGCTTCGAGGCCGGCTCGCCGCAGCGCATGGAGATGCTCTCGACCATCGCCGACAGCCTGGCGCCGCCGATGACCACGCCGATGGCCTACGGGCTGTGCCGCCGCCACATGGAGCGCATCGTGACCGTGAGCGACGACGAGATCTGCCGCGCGATGGCCGTGATGTTCCGCGACGCCAAGCTGGCGGTGGAGCCGGCCGGCGCCACGGCGCTCGCCGCGCTGCTCGGGCCGCTGCGCGAGGAACTGCGCGGGCAGCGCACCGGGCTGATCGTCTGCGGTGCGAACCTCGATGCCGAGACCTACGCGCGCCAGCTCGCGCGCGGCGAGCAGTTGCTCGAGGCCTGAGCGCCGGCTTCTCCTCTTCGTTGCGTTCCTTGTTCCGTGGCCGGTGGGTGCGCGTCGCGCCCGCCAGCCGCTCGTTGCCGTCCGTCCCTTGTCTTTCGGAGATGTCCCGATGAAGCGTCGCGCCTTCCTGCCCCTGCTGCCCGCCGGCGTCATCGCCGCTGCCTTGCCGCCGCTGGCCGCGGCGCAGCCGTCCGCCACGGCCGGCCGCACCATTCGCCTGGTGGTCGGCTATCCCGCGGGCGGCACGGCCGACGCGGTGGCGCGCCTCTATGCCGAGGAGCTGCAGAAGCGCCTGGGCGCCACCGTGGTGGTGGACAACCGCCCGGGCGCGGGCGGCCAGATCGCGGCCGAGCAGTTCCGCGCGCTGCCGCCCGACGGCAGCGCGCTGCTGCTGGGCAACAGCCACATGTTCTCGACGCTGCCGCTGACCTCGCGTTCGGTGAAGTACGACCCGGTGAAGGACTTCGCGCCGGTGGCCCGGCTCGCGACCTTCGAGGTGGCGCTCGCGGTCAGCGCGGCGCAGCCCGCGAAGACGCTGCAGGAGTACCTCGCGCTGGCGCGCGCGAAGCAGGAGGCGCGCAGCTTCGGCGTGCCCGCCGCGGGCAGCTCGCCGCACTTCGTGGGCTACGTGGTCGGCAAGAAGGAGGGCATCGAGCTGCTGCCCGTGCCCTACAAGGGCGGCGCGCCGCTGCTGGCCGACCTGATGGGTAACCAGATTCCGGCCGCCGTCGATGCGCTCGGCGGGTTCCTGGGCGCGCACCGCGCCGGCAAGATCCGCATGCTGGCCGTGACCGGCCCGCGCCGCGCGGCCAGCGTGCCCGAGGTGCCGACCTTCGGCGAGCTCGGCTTCACCGCGCTCGGCAGCTCGAGCTGGGTCGGGCTGTTCGCGCCGCCCGGCACCTCGCAGGCACTGGTCGATCGCGTGAGCGCGGCCGTGGCCGAGATCGCGGCGCTGCCGTCCACCACCGCGGGCCTGGCCAACGTGGGCTTCGATCCCGCGGCCGGCAATCCGCAGCAGTTGCGTGAGGCGGTGCGCGGCGAGCTCGCGCTGTGGCAGCCGATCATCCGGGAATCCGGCTTCCAGATCGATTGATGAGCGCAGCGCCGATGATCCCGACCGATACGCTGTTCAGCGCCGACTATGCGACGGCGCGCCGCAAGTTCCTGGCCGCCTGCGCGCTGCGCGGCCTCGCGCCCGAGGTGCATGGCCATCCGCTCGCGGGCGCGCAGGGCGAGGCGCTCGCCACCGACGTGGTGCGCATCGGCCCGGCCGACGCGCAGCGCGTGCTGGTGCTGACCTCGGGCGTGCATGGCGTGGAGCTGTTCGCGGGCTCGGGCTGCCAGATCGACTGGCTGCTGACGCAGTCGAGCGACGACCTGCCGCCCGACACCGCCGTGGTGCTGGTGCATGCGATCAATCCCTGGGGCGCCTCCTGGCTGCGGCGCTACACCGAGGACAACGTCGACCTGTGCCGCAACTTCATCGACCATGCGCAGGCGCCGCCCTCGCACAAGTACGCGCCGCTGCATGCCGCGATCGCGCTCGATCCCGGCGATGCCTCGGCCGTGGCCGCGGGCGATGCGCTGCTCGCGGACTTCGCGCGAGTCCATGGCAGCGAGGCGCTCTACAACGCGCTGATGGCCGGGCAGTACAGCTTCGCGCAGGGCATGGGCTTCGGCGGCCAGGCGCCCACCTGGTCGCGCCTGACCATCGAGGCCGTGCTGCGCCGCCATGGCGCCTCGGCGCGCGAGGTCTGCCTGGTCGACTACCACACGGGCCTCGGCCCCTACGGCTATGGCTCGCTGGTCGCGCTGCAGCAGGGCGAGGCGCTGGCGCGCATGCGCGAGGTGTTCGGCGAATGGGTGGTGGCGGTGCACGAGAGCGGCGCGCCCGAGGACTTCGCGCCGGTCACGGGCCACAGCACGCCGGGCTATGAGCGCGCGCTGCCGCAGGCGCGCGTGACGGCGGCCGTGCTCGAGTTCGGCACCGCGCGGCCGCAGCGCATGCTCGAGCTGCTGGTGCGCGACCAGCGCGAATGGGCGACGGGCATCGGCCGCACGCAGCTGTCGGACACGCGGCGCGCGCTGCTGCGTTTCTTCTATCCGGGCGAGCCCGCGTGGCAGCGCAGCCTGGTCGACCAGTCGCGGCAGGTGATCGCGAACGCGCTTCGCTGGTTGGGCGAGGCCTGAAGCCTCGACGTCCTAGGCGTCGTCGACCTGCGCCAGCGAAGTGCGGAAGGCCTGCAGCAGGTCGTCGAAATCGGTGCGCCTGCGGCCTTCCGCGACCGACAGCGCCGACACCGTCACCGGGATGCGCGGCGAGACGCTGCGGATCGACAGCGATTCGCCGCGCGCGAAGCCCGCGGTGAAGGAGTCGATCACACAGGGCCCGAAGCCATCGAGCGTGAGCAGCAGCGCGGACTGGTAGGTCTGCGCCGAGAGCCGCGTGCCCGCGAACACCGCGCTCTCCGACAGCAGGCCCAGCAGGGCCTTGCCGACGAGGTCGTCCTTGTCGATGCCGATGAAGTCGCGCGCCGCGATCTCGGCGATCGGCATGTCCGCGGTGTCGGCGCGCTTCCTTGCACCGGCTTCGCGGCGCTCGACCCACACCAGGTGGCCCGTGCCCACCACCTCGGAATCGATCGGTGGCGCGTCGATCTCGCCATAGGCAATGCCCAGGTCGCATTCGCGCAGCGCCACCGAGCGCGCGATCTCGTCGGAATGGAGGATCTTGATCGAGACCGCGCTGCGCGGATGGCGGGCCTTGAACGACGCGAGCGCGCGCGACAGGCAGGTGGTGGACAGCGAGGGCACGATCGCGATGCGGAACTGCGCCAGGTGGTCGGGCCGCAGCGACTGCGCGAGGCGCCGCAGTTCGTCGACCTGCTCGAAGATCTTCTGCGCGCGCAGATGCAGCTGCCGTGCCTCGGGCGTCGGCTTCATGCCGCCCTTGTCGCGCACGAACAGCGCATAGCCGAGCTGCTGCTCCGCATGCTTGAGCGTCTGCGTCACCGCGGGCTGCGTGACGTTGAGGATGCGCGCCGCGGCACTCACGCTGCCCGACAGCATGATCGCGTTGAAGACCTCGATGTGCTTGAGTTTCATAGGGGGGCCATTAGAAGACCTTATCGCGTTGCGTCAAATTCTGATTTGACGCTCCCGGGCCCCGGATCGGAGACTTCGATGCATGGAAGACAGACGGGGCGCGCCGATCATGGCGCACGCCGGAAGTCGACGGCAACAACCGGCATCGGGAACCTATGGCGCATTCATTGGCGGTGGACCACACCGCACGACACGAGATCGATCCTGGCCTGTTCGACACGCCCGAGGTGCGGCAGGCCTGCATCGACCTCGCCGCCTGCTTTCGCATGGCTGCGAGGCTCGGCATGGAAGAGGGCATCTGCAACCACTTCTCGGCGGTGGTGCCGGGCTTCGACCACTGCTTCATCGTCAATCCCTTCGGACTGGCCTTCGACGAGATCCGCGCTTCCGACCTGATCATCTGCGACTTCGACGGCCGTGTGCTCAAGGGCGACCGGCCGCCCGAGATCACCGCGTATTTCATCCACGCGCGGGTGCATAGAAGCTTGCCGCGCGCCCGTGTCGCGTTCCACACGCACATGCCGTATGCGACCAGCCTCGCGCTGGTCGAAGGTCAGCCGCTGCAATGGGCCGGCCAGACCGCGCTGAAGTTCTACGGGCGCACGGCGGTCGACGACTTCAATGGCCTCGCGCTCGATGCGAGGGAAGGCGACCGCATCGCGGCGGCGATCGGCGACGCCGACGTGGTGTTCATGCGCAACCACGGCGTGATGGTGGTCGGCAAGACCATCGCCGAGGCCTGGAACGACCTGTATTACCTCGAGCGGGCCTGTGAGGTGCAGGTGCTGGCCGAGTCCACGGGCCGCAAGCTCAGCCCCGTGCCGAAGGAACTGGCCGCGGCCACCTATGCGCAGATGCGCAGCGGCGGCAACGAGAG
Organism: Variovorax paradoxus; assembly: GCA_016806145.1. NCBI lineage: Bacteria > Pseudomonadati > Pseudomonadota > Betaproteobacteria > Burkholderiales > Comamonadaceae > Variovorax > Variovorax paradoxus. Next base: position 256,990 of record CP063167.1, on the reverse strand, counting down.
CGCGGTCCAGCACCTGGCGAGCATCAAGCGGCGCCTGCTCAAGACCGATCCCGATTACCTGCTCTGAACGTCACACCCGTACCTCACATGAAATCCCGTCTTCCGCATCTCGCCATCGCCGCTCTCGCATTCGCCTGCCTGGGCGCGCACGCCGCCGAACTGACCGGCCGCCTCAAGGCCATCAAGGAGCGCAACACCATCACCGTGGCCTACCGCGAGTCCTCGATCCCGTTCTCCTACCTCGGTGGCAACGGCCAGCCCATCGGCTATGCGCAGGACATCTGCCAGAGGATCGTCGAGGACATCAAGACCGCCATCGGCAGCCCGGACCTCGTGGTGAAGCGCCAGGCCGTGACCTCGCAGAATCGCATCCCGCTGATCCAGAACGGCACCATCGACCTCGAGTGCGGCACCACCGTCAACAACCCCGAGCGTCAGGCGCTGGTGAGCTTCAGCACCACCTACTTCGTGGTGGGCACCAAATTCGTTTCGCGCAAGGTCGACAAGCTCGCCACGCTGCAGGACCTCAAGGGCAGGACCGTCGTGGCGACCACGGGGTCGAACACCGTGATGCGCCTGCGCGGCATCGACCGCAAGGAAAGCCTGAACCTCAACCTGATCCAGGCGAAGGATTTCTCGGACAGCATGCTGACCTTCACCTCGGGCCGCGCCGATGCCTTCTTCGAGGACGACATCAACCTGGTCGGGCAGATCTCGTTCTCGCTCAACCCGGCCGATTTCAGCCTGAGCACCGACACCCTGAGCCGCGATCCCTACGCGGTCATGCTGCCGCGCGGCGAGCCCGAGTTCAAGGCCGTGGCCGACAAGGCCATCGCGCGGCTGTTCGCCAGCGGCGAGATCAAGGCGCTCTACGACAAGTGGTTCCAGTCGCCGATTCCGCCGCGCGGCGTGAACCTGCATTTCCCGATGAGCGATGCGCTGGCCAAGGTGATCGCGAAGCCGACGGATTCGCCGAATCCGGCGGACTACTGAGCAAGGAGTCCGGCGTGCCTGGCACCCGCAAGGTCGGCATCCTGGGCGGCATGGGGCCCGCGGCCGGCGCGGATTTTTTGCGGCTCTTCGTCGGCGCCTGCGAGGCACGGCTGCGGGCCAGCGGCAGTCCCGTGTCCGACCAGGCCTTTCCCGAACACTGGCTCGCGCAACTGCCGGTGCCCGACCGCACCCTGGCGCTGCTCGAGGACGGCCCCTCGCCCTTCGAAGGGATGGTGAGCGGCATCGAGGGACTGCAAAGCCATGGCGTGGCGAGCATCGCGATCGCGTGCAACACCGCGCATGCGTGGCACGCGAAGCTGCAGCGCTCGCATCCCGACGTGGAGATGCTGCACATCGTCGAGGAGACCGCGAAGTACCTCGCGGCCCAGCGCATCGACGCGGTGTGCCTGCTCGCGACCCAGGGCACCTACAGCCTGGGTTTCTACCAGGCGGCGATGGCGGAGCGCGGCATCGCGTGCCATCTGCCGACGGAGCCGGAGAGAGAGCAGGTCATGCGCGGTATCCGCGATGGCGTGAAGGCCGGGGACCTCGGGCTCGCGACGCGGCTGTTTGCCGAGGTGGCGCGGCGGATGGTCGAGCGGCATGGGTGCGAGAACCTGCTGCTGGCCTGCACTGAGATACCGCTGGCGCTGCATGGCGTGCCGGGGCATGCGGGGGTGCGGTTGGTGGATCCGGCGGATGTGTTGGCGAGGGCGTTGGCCAATCGGGCGTATGAGATGGGTTGATGCCGAGCGCAGGCCCAGTGAGCCGCTGGCTTTGGATATTCGGGGCCCAAAGACCTTGGCGCGTTGGCGCAGTTGGGGAATGCCGTTCGGCATCTGCGTTGGCAGCCAGGATGCATACGCATGTGATCCCGCGCGTGCCATCGGCGTTTGAACAACGCGCTAGCCGAAATGTGCGGATGCCGATGTCGCGCTTCTCCGCAGATGTTGGACGATGCGCCGCGAGCGGCTGCTTTGCAGCGGCTACCGAAATTCGGTCCTGCGCGAATGGGTAGTATCGGCCAGAACCCGCCACTCGCTGAGACGGCCTAATCCGCGTGAAGCCGACGTTCGCGGCGCATTGACAGCGAGGGCGGTTCGGGAAACGCGAGATTGGTTTCTACGCCGCATCTTCCGGCATGCCATCGGCACCAAATTCCACGCCGCGCTCTTCCAGCTTCGCGTGAGCTGCGTGATGCACTACTCCACGTTTGCGCACATCGGACTCCAACAGCCTGCGCAGGGTGGCCTGGCTGACGTTGGCATTGCGCACCACTTCCATTCGAACGCCCCAAAACTTGTCATTCGCGAAACGATCCAGAATCTCTGCGTCTGCTTTCGGGTTCGTGGCCGCCACGGCGCGTATAGATTGACTAGGGTCAGTCAGAAAGGGCTCAAGCTCAATTGCATTGGCGGCACTACTGGCGGCAACGTAGCGGCCCTCCTCTGCATTCTTCTGTTCAGCTGTCTTCTTGACCATAACGCCCTCAAAGGGATGAAATGTAGCTAGCTTCGCATACATCATGGCGGATACATACGAATTCCGGCTGCGTCAGTCGGACAACGTTCCGAAGGTTGGATCTGCCATCCAAGGATTCGAGTGACCGCCTTGCATCATCGATGATGAGGGGTGCGCTCGCAACGCCACAATGGTTCCCATTGCGACTTTCGAAAGTCGAGCGCCTGCACGAATTTTGGAGGTGCTAATGTGCACGGGATATGCTGCTAGTCGCGGCGGTCACCTCCCTCCGTTGAGTCAACGCTGTTGATATAAGAAGCACTATGAAAATGAATAAAAAAGAGTTGGCTATCCTCAAGGAGGCCGAGGCCCGCGGCATGCAAGTGGATTGGCCCGCGTTGGAAAGGAAGTTCAATTTCGGCATTTCTGGAATTGTGACGCATCCTGTTGATGTAGGAATTTTTGGCGAGACTGCGAAGAAAGTTACGGCACTGGCGGAGGCTGACGATTTTTCCTGCGAACTCGATTCGATAATCGTTTTCCCCATAATTTCTGAGCCTTCTATTTACAAAAGACATGATTTCATAAAGCACAAACATAGTCAAAAAAGTGTATTTGTTGGATTGAATATAGATTTTTTTAAATGGAACACAGCCCCAGCTCGAGAAAAGAAATTTCTTGTAAAAAATTTATTTCGCGAGGCGATAACTGGCATTCGAGATAATGCGCTTTCGGAAGTTGGTAAATTGACATTGCTCTTGTATATCGAACTAGTCTAGTTTCTTGGAATTTGGCTAAGCTGCCCGTCGACATCATTCAAAATGCGTTCTTCAGGAATCGCACCTAAGTCCTTGATCTAGCGAGAATGACGACCTCTGCGAGAACATGTTTTTGCCTCGTTTTCTTGCATGAATTTGTTCCCCGAATAGCAGACCTGCAAATTTTGTTCCGCAGCTGGCGGGTACGTAATCGGCTGCCCATCCAATCTTGATCGAAAGCAGGCGCACGCGGCTAGACTTCTGCTAACGGCCAATTCCGGACCCCTGAGGTCAAGGCTGAGTTCGCCCATCTTTCCGTGATAGCCCGGTGAGCCAGGAAATCTGCTTCTTTTACTCACAAGACCGCCAACGTCGCATCGCGCTCTTTCGTCGAGAGGAGGGGAGTTTTGGGTTCGTTGAGCAATACCACTTCAACAAGGAAGCCGCTGGCATCGAAGGGTGGGCCTCCTACGCGCCCAGCCCTTCCTTCTACGCGGACTTGGAGATTGCCAAAGAGGAGGCGGTACTAGGCATCCAATGGGCTGCCAGCGACGATGGATTTATCGCCGCAGACCCCGCGGTCTAAACGCTGCTTCCGGCTAGGAGCAGATCTTGGAATGAACGATGGATGACGACTTCTCAATCGAGGTATTTGCCCCGAAAGGCCATGAGGTTCTCAGGCCTCATCTGCCTTCATGTCCCTTCTCGTTGACCATCGAGTGGTCGGACGTGGCGAAGACCGAGGTTCTTGTTCAGGGCCAGGCGTCGCCCACGACGGGCTTCTTCTTCGAGGCGCGTGAAGGTGACTCGTACCTCTACGGAGCTTGCGGCCCTGACCGCGATATTGAAGGCCTTTCAGCGGTTCTTCGTGCTGCTGGGCTGTCCCACCACATCGAGCGAATTCAACACAACCTCGATACCGACGACGAGTTCATAGCCTATCTCGATGAGAGAGACGGCAGGTCACAACGATGGCTCTTCTCGCGCAGTTGACGTCGAGCTGAACGTCCGCTTAGGGGCTGGCTGAACTTCGGCTTTGGGCCCGAAGCCGAAGTTCGGCTCCGCTGAAAGCAGACATCCAGGACGCATGGCGCGTTCACCAAAGTCGCTTGGGCGCCCCAGGCACACTCTCCAGAGGAAACGGAAACCTGGGCTCCACATGCCGAGTTGTTTCCATGGTTGCCACCAATGTGCGGTACCGCTCGAGCAACGCTCCCTGAGCGCCCCAATCTTCGTTCTCATCCTCAATCGGGTTCGAGGCAGCTTGCCTCGGCGTTACCAACCGTCCATGATGAGTATTTCCAGTCATAGCGAAACACGACTTCAAACGAAGGTTGAAAGTAGCTCCTGGCCGAACGCGAACACTGAAGAGAATCGATTGACGAGGATCTCCTGTTCGAATGCTCGAGGCAGTGCTCGGTCGTTCAAGCGTGCAAAGGCTTTCGTCCCAGCACCCGCGCCAGATCGTCCAGCAATGCCCGCTCCCGCACATCGAGCGCCGATGCATCGACATGGCGCCAGTTGCGTTCGTAAGTACCCCAAGCCTCCTCAGGCGTGAGTTCGGTGTCTGGCGCCAATTGCCAGCCAAGACGTCGCAACTGCGGATAGTCGGCGACTCGTATGCCGCCGGGGACGGGCACGGGAGTGGCGGCCTGCGTCGATGGGATCACATCGACATCGAGCCCCAGCGCCGCGATGGCATTCATGTAGGCACCCATCGTGACCGAGGGCTCGCCGCGTTCGATGCGGGCCAGCGTCATGCGAGAGATGCCCGCGGCCTCTGCCGCGGTGGTGGCGCTGACCTTCAACGCCTTGCGGCGCTCATGAATGCGCCGGCCGAACGCTGTGAGGCGATGGTCGGCCGTGGGAGCGATGGGAGGGGCTGCGGGCATATGTGTATCTCATCGTAGACAAATTCGAAATTTGTCTGAAACGAGATACGGGTTCGGGCCCATAGCCCGACCCGCCCCAGCCAATATCAGAGCCCCAACGCCTTCGCCACCCCCGCCCCATACGCCGGATCGGCCTTGCTGCAGTTGTCGATGTGCCGCCGCTTGATGAACTCCGGCGCATCGCCCATCGCGCGTGCGGTGTTGTCGAACAGCGCCTGCTGCTGCTCGGGCTTCATCAGGCGGAACAGGTCGCCGGGCTGCTTGTAGTAGTCGGCGTCGTCTTCGCGGAAATTCCAGAAGTCGGCGTCGCCGCGCAGCTTGAGCGGCGGCTCGCGGTAGTCGGGTTGCTCCTGCCACTGGCCGAAGCTGTTGGGCTCGTAGTGCAGGGTGCCGCCGTAGTTGCCGTCCACGCGCATGGTGCCGTCGCGGTGGTTGCTGTGCACCGGGCAGCGCGCGGCGTTCACGGGGATCTGGTGGTGGTTGACGCCGAGGCGGTAGCGCTGCGCGTCGGAATACGCGAACAGGCGCGCCTGCAGCATCTTGTCGGGCGACACGCTGATGCCGGGCACGAGGTTGTTGGGCGCGAAGGCGCTCTGCTCGACGTCGGCGAAGAAGTTCTCGGGGTTGCGGTTGAGCTCCATCACGCCGACCTCGATCAGCGGATAGTCCTTCTTGGGCCAGACCTTGGTGAGGTCGAAGGGGTGGTAGGGCACCTTCTCCGCATCGGCCTCGGGCATGACCTGCACGTAGAGGGTCCACTTGGGGAAGTCGCCGCGGCCGATCGAATCGAACAGGTCGCGCTGGTGGCTCTCGCGGTCGCTGCCGACGAGCGCGGAGGCCTCGGCGTCGGTGAGGTTCTTGATGCCCTGCTGCGTCTTGAAGTGGAACTTGACCCAGAAGCGCTCGTTGGCCGCGTTGACGAAGCTGTAGGTGTGCGAGCCGAAGCCGTGCATGTGGCGGTAGCTCGAGGGGATGCCGCGGTCGCTCATCACGATGGTGACCTGGTGCAGCGCCTCGGGCAGCGAGGTCCAGAAGTCCCAGTTGTTGGTGGCGCTGCGCATGTTGGTCTTCGGATCGCGCTTCACCGCCTTGTTGAGGTCGGGGAACTTGCGCGGGTCGCGCAGGAAGAACACGGGCGTGTTGTTGCCCACCAGGTCCCAGTTGCCTTCCTCGGTATAGAACTTCAGCGCGAAGCCGCGGATGTCGCGCTCGGCATCGGCCGCGCCGCGTTCGCCAGCCACGGTGGTGAAGCGCGCGAACATCTCGGTTTTCTTGCCGACGGCGCCGAACAGCTTGGCGCGGGTGTACTTCGTGATGTCGTGTGTGACGGTGAAGGTGCCGAAGGCGCCCGAGCCCTTGGCGTGCATGCGGCGCTCGGGAATGATCTCGCGGTTGAGGTTGGCGAGCTTCTCGATCAGCCAGACGTCCTGCATCAGCAGCGGGCCGCGCGGGCCGGCCGTGAGGCTGTTCTGGTTGTCGACCACGGGCGCGCCGAAGGCGGTGGTCAGGGGGGTCTTGTTCTGGGGATCGGATGGGTTGCTCATGGGGCGTCCTCTCGTCGTGGGTTGAAAGCAGGTCCACTCTACGAGCATCCGATGACCTTTCCAAACGACCTCCGTGGGGGGACGGGGGATACGATGGAATGATGCGGCGCGGCGCGGAATCGAGTAGGCAATCGGCCTGCCCCCGCGCGCGGCGCCGCGCGCTAGCCTCGCATCCGCTCGACCGCGTCGATCCAGCGCGCGAAGGCCGCCATCTGGTCGGTCACGAACTTGCGCGTGGTCTCGTCGGTGCAGCGGCCGGTCTCGGCGTCGAACTTGGTGGGCGCGTGGCCGATGAAGACCTCGGGCTTGACCAGCGGCATGGCGTTGAGGAACAGCATGACCTTGCGCAGGTCGTACTGCACGCGCGCGCCGCCCAGCGGGCCGGGCGCGGCGCTGACGATCGCCACCGGCTTGGCGTTGAAGGGCTGGTCCTCGCCGCGGCTGAGCCAGTCGATGAGGTTCTTGAGCCCGCCGGGAATGCTGAAGTTGTACTCGGGCGTGGCGATCAGCACGCCATCGGCGGCGCGGATGCGCTCGCGCAGCGCGGCGACCGATGGCGGCAGGCCGCGCGCGTAGTCGTCGGCATCGAACACGGGCACCTCGCGCCATTCGAGCAGAGTGAGGGAGGCGCCCTCGGGCAGCACCTCGCGCGCGAGCTGGACCACGTGGCGGTTCACGGAGGCGGCGCGCAGGCTGCCGCAGAGGGCGACGATGTCGCGGGTTGTCATTCGGAATCCTTGGAGAGTTGGAACAGGGAAGCAGTGAGCGGGCTCACTCGAGCGAGATGCTGTTGTCCTTGACGACCTTGACCCAGCGCTTCGATTCGGTGCCGACCAGCTGGGTGAAGTCCGCCGGGGAACCGCCGACCGGAATCAGCCCGAACTCGCCGAGATAGCGACGGTACTCGTCGGACTCGGCGATGCGGCGCGACAGGCTGGCGAGCAGGTCGACGATGGGCTGCGGCGTGCCCTTGACCGCGAACACGCCATGCCACGAGTCGCCCTCGAAGCCCGGGAAGGCCTCGGCCACGGTGGGCACCTGCGGCAGCGACTCGAGCCGGTGCGTGCTCGACACGGCCAGCGGCCGCACCTTGCCGGCCTTGATGTAGGGCAGCACGTCGGCGATCGGCGAGAACGCGGTGCTGACGCGGCCGCCGAGCACGTCGGTCAGGCCGCCATCGCGGTAGGGCACGTGGTTGAGCGCGAGGCCGGCGCTGTTGGCGAAATAGGCCATCGACATGTGCGGCACGGTGCCCACGCCGTACGAGGCATAGCTGACCTCGCCGGGCCGCGCCTTCGCGTCCTTGATGAGGTCGGCGAGCGTCTTGTACGGCGACTGCACCGGCACCGACACCACCAGCGGAATCGACAGCATGCGCGTCACCGGCACCAGGTCCTGCGGCTGGTAGGGCAGCTTCTTGTAGACGAAGGGGTTGATGGTGAGCGTGCCGCTCGCGGTGTAGAGCAGGGTGTAGCCGTCGGCGGGCGCGGTGGTGACGGCCTGCGTGCCGACGATGGTGGAGGCGCCGGCGCGGTTGTCGATCACCACGGGCTGCTGCAGCTGCTTGGAGATGCGGTCGCCCCAGTAGCGCGCCATCACGTCGGGCGCGGTGCCGGCGGGGAACGGCACCACCACGCGGATCGGCTTGCTCGGGTACTTGTCTTGCGCATGGGCGCAGGCGACGGCGGCGAGGCCGAGGGCCAGCGTCCAGGCGGTACGGTGGAAGAGGGGACGGATCGCGGTCGGCATGGTGGTCTCCGGTGCGCCGGACTTGGGTGCCGGCTGGTTGAAGCGCGGGGTGCGCGCGGTGCCAGCGAATCTAGGTGTTCCACTGCGCGCAATGAAGCGCCTCCGGCGGAAAGCTTTGTTCCGCCTGCAGGAAAACTCGGGCGCGGGAGTATCCTCGGCGCCTCTTCGAACCCGCCCACGGACCCAAGCGATGGACACGCCGTTCAGTCTGCCTTCCGCCTATCGCCTCGCGTCGACCCGCCGCTGGGGCCGCACCCAGGGACTGACGGTGACGCCGACCGGCGCGGCGCGCGGCCGGCGCGAGTTCCTGTGCTTTCGGCCCGGCTTCTATCTGTCGCTGGGCCATGTCACGCACCTGGAAGAAAGCCGCGAGGTCTATCGCAGCGGCGACTTCATCAAGCTGCATTTCCGGCTCGAGGGCGAGAGCCGGGTCGGCCAGCCCGGCAGCGCGGGCGCGCAGACGGTGAGCGCGATGAGCGTGAGCACCCTGCTGCAGCCTCCCGGCGCGGCCAAGGAGGAGTTCTTCGCGAGCGAGGTGCGCGAGCGTTCGGTCACGCTGTGCTGCTCGCGCGATTTCCTCTCGGAGGAACTGGGCCTGCTCGAGCTGCCGCTCGACGGGCCTTTCGGCGCCTTCATGCAGGCGCGGCCCGATCGTTTCGAGCTGCTGCGCTTTCCGCTGAGCACGGCGCAGCACGAGATCGCCGATGCGCTGCTCGACGACGGATCGGGCGACCGCTTCAGAGGGCTCTATGCCGAGGCCAAGGCCTTCGAGCTGTTGCATGGCTTTCTGACGCGCGGCTTCGGCGATGCGCCCGTCGATGGCGCCACGGCCGCGGCGCGCGAGCGGCTGGCGCCGCTCAAGGACCACATCGACACGCATCTGAGCGAGGTCTTCGACATGCGCAGCTTGGCGCGCCGTTTCGGGCTCAGCGAGAGCCGCCTCGCGCGCGGCTTCCGGCAGGCCTATGGCAGCTCGCTGTTCGAGTACGTGGCCAGGGCGCGGCTGGCACGCGCTCGGGTTCTGCTGGAACAGGGGCGCCAGAGCGTGACCGAGATCGCGCTCGATGTGGGCTATGGCCATGCCGCGAACTTCAGCACCGCCTTCAAGCGCCACTTCGGGCTGAGTCCGCAGGCGGCCCGGCAGGCCGCGCGCTCGGGTCACGGCGGGCACTGACGCGCCGGCTCAGACCACGTCGGCCGGGGCGATCAGCACCCGCGTGTACTTGTTCATCGCCTCGACCTCGAGGCCGAGCCAGCGCGCGACCTGTTCCACCGACGTGCCGCGGCGAAGCTGGCGCAGCGCGAAGGTATGGCGCAAGCGGAACGAACCGCCTTCGGCGCTGTCGAGCCCGGCCTGCGCGAGCAGCTCGCGGGCGCAGCGGTACTGCGATTCCTTGCCCCAAGGCTTGCCCGTGCGCGTCGAGGGAAAGAGCTGCTCGCCCGGGATGCCCAGTTGGGCGCGGACCTGCAGCCAGTGCTTGAGCAGCTCGGCGGCCCAGGGCGCGATCGGCGTTTCGCGCGACGGCAGGTTGCCGTTGCCGGGCACGGCGATCTTCCAGGGACGGTCGGCCACGCGGCCGCCCGCGATGGTGGGTGCGTCGAGGGCCAGCGCGCGCACGTCGCCCGGTGCGAGGCCGGCGCCGAGCTGCAATCCCACGGCCGCATGGTTGCGCAACTGCTGCCAGGTCAGCGGCTGGCCGCGGCCTTCCGACGAGGCGCCCGGGCGCGGGCGCGCGCGCGAGAGAAACAGGATCAGGTGCTTGGCCTCGGACGCCGACAGGAACTCGGGCGGTGGATCGGCACTGGCCGCTTCGGCATAGCGGATCTCGGGATGGGCCAGCAGCCAGTCGGCCGCGGCCGTGCTGGGCGGCAGGTCGTGCATGGCGCAGCGATGGCGCAGCACGTGGTCGATCAGGCGCACCAGACGCAGCGCATGGCGCGGCGAGAGCGACAGGTCGCTGCTCTTGATGCCGTAGCGCGCGGCCTTGAAGGCGTCGAGATCGGCGGGGGAGAGGGACTCCAGCGTCACCCGCGGCGACTGGCCCAGGCACCACGAGGTGAAGCCGTTCCACATGTCGCGGTAGACCGCCATCGACGAGGCCTCGCGCAGGGTGCCGGCGGCGCTGCGCGCCGCGAGCCATTCCTCGAAAGCCGATTCATGCGGGGTGCCGACGGGGTCGGTATCGAAGAGGGAAGGCGTGACCATGGAAATACGCTAACGGCCTAGGTTTGGGGTGGAGGAACGGCGCTGGCGTTGATTGGCAATCAGCCGATCGCGATGCAAGTACGGCCGTTAGTTTATTTATAGAGGTGGAATGGTGCAGCAACAAGACATCCGGCGCGAGCGCTTTCGCGACCTGTATTTCCGATGTGTCGCGATCCGGCTTTTCGACCCACTGTTTTCGGTTGGCAATTTATCGGGCAGCCGTTTTCAAGAATCGCCATGGGCTGCCGAGGCCCCCGCTGACAGGCCAGGGGCCCGGCACACGGCAATTTCCCGTGCATGCTGAGCCTGAACGCCCTGTCACCCATGCTGGCCGCTTCGCGCCCCATCGATCTGCGCGAGGAGGGTTGGATCTACGAGCAGCGATTGAGCGGTTGCCGCCTGCTGGCGCAGACGCGTACGCCCACGCGGTCGGGCAAGGTGCAATTGCAGACGCGCGATGGATCGGACGCGACGGGTTGGTTTCCCGAGGTGGTGGAAAGTCTGGCCCAGTTGAAGGAAGGTCCCTTCATCCTCGATGGGGTGGCGTGCGTGCTCGACGACAAGGGCCGCTGCGACGGCGAAGGACTCAGCGAGCGTGCGAGGCGGCGCGGGTGGTATCGCGGCGCCCGGCCCGTGTTCTATTTCGTCTTCGATCTGTTGATGGCGCAGGGCGCGGACCTCACCGGCGAACCGCTGTCGCAGCGCAAGCAAGGGCTCTCGCGACTGCTCGGAACGCCCTTGCTCAACGTGATTCCGGTCCATCACTACGAGCGTTCGGAAGCCATGGCCCTGCTGCGCCAGGGACGGAACCAGGAGGACTTCGCGGGCCTGATGGCCAAGTGGGGAACGAGCGTCTATCGCCCCGGCGTTCGTTCGGCCGATTGGGTGGCGCTCAATGCGCGGGAGTCGCACGCGGGCCTCTAGCCCGATGTTTGCGCGGAACCAGTCCGGGCGTTCGCGAGTCGCATCGGGCGATCGGCGGGCCACCGGCTTGCGTGTGTCGGCATCTTTTCCGACAGGCGCGTCGAGGGCCGCTGACTACGCTCGTCGGCAGTTCCCGGGTGATACCGGGTGTTCCGATTCCAGCCAGCCTGTTTCTATGTCACGCGACATGTCCTCGATGCCTCTGCCTCCGTCCCTCCATCCGTTCTTTCTCCGGAAGCAGCCGAAAGCGCCCGCATCGAGCGGCACCGGGCGCGATGCACTGTCGCATTCGGAGCGCCATCAGGACTGGGAATTCCACTACAGCCTCGCGCCGGTGCCCGCGCGCGCCACCTTCTCGGGCACCGCGCAGATCCATCGCCAGGGCGAGCGCCATTGCGAACTGCCGATCTTCGAGCCGCAGTGCAACACGCTGGCATCGATCGACCTGTTGCGCGAGCAGTGCCTGGCATGGATCGAGAGCCGCTCGGCGGCCGTGGGTCCGCCGCCTCCCGCCAACTGAAGCGCATGGACTGGATCTCCTGGCTGCAGTGGCCCGCCTTCGTCGCTTCGGTGGGCGCCGCCTGGCTGGTGGCATCGAATGCGAAGGGCCGCCGCAACACGGGGTTCTGGGTCTTCCTCGCGAGCAATGTGCTGTGGGGCGTCTGGGGCGTCTATTCGAGCGCCTGGGCGCTGATCGCGCTCCAGGTCTGCCTGGCCATCATGAACCTGCGCGGTCTCGGCAAGACCAAGGAAGCGTCCTCGCAGAACTGATCGACCGCCGGCTTGGCGCGGAAAACAGCCTTATCGGTCAAAAATAGCCAACAGGGCTAAAATGGCCAGATTCCTCCCTCGGAGAAGTCCATGGCTGCCCTCTGGCCCCCGCTCGATCAACTGCCGCGTCAGAACGCCTCGCAGGTCAAGAACCGCTGGGGCGAGGTCGTGCGCCAGGTCCGCCAGTCGGGCAGCGTGGCGATCACGAACCACGCCAATGTCGAGATGGTGCTGCTCGACGCGGCCACCTACGAACAGCTGACCACCGATCTGCAGGCGCTGCGCTCGCGCGAAGCCCACGTGCTCGAGGAACTCGGCGCGCGCTTCGATGCGCGGCTGGCGGTGCTGCAGCACGAGGACAGCGCGGCCCGGCTCGACGGCCTGTTCGAGGCGCGCGGCAAGCAGCGTCGGCGTCCGCGGGCCGGCGAAAGCTTCTGATGGGCGCCGCCGCGGCACGGCGGCCGTTCATCTTCGTGCTGGCCGGCGTCAATGGCGCCGGCAAGAGCTCGGTGGGCGGCGCGATGCTGGCCGAGCACGGCCTCGACTGGTACAACCCCGACCGTTTCGCGCGCGAGCTGGTGGCCGCGCTCGGCATCGACATCGCCGATGCCAACGGCCGCGCCTGGGAGCATGGCCGTGCGCGGCTAGCGGCCGCCGTCGAGAGCGGCCGTAACTTCGCCTTCGAGACCACGCTGGGCGCCCGCACCATCCCTGACCTGCTGGCGCGCGCCGCGCGCAGTCACGACGTCTCGATGATCTTCTGCGGCCTGGCCTCGCCCGAGCTGCATCTGCGCCGCGTGCGCGCCCGCGTGCTGCGCGGCGGCCACGACATCCCCGAGGCGAAGATCCGCGAGCGCTGGACCGCCTCGCGCGCCAACCTGATCCGGCTGCTGCCGCATCTCGCGCGGCTGCAGGTGTTCGACAACAGCGCTGAGGCCGCGCCGGGCGAGGAGATCGACGATCCCGTGCTGGTGCTCGAAGTCATCGGTGGCCAGGTCACGCATCCGGCGCCCGAGGATGCCGCGGCGCTGGCCGCCACGCCCGCGTGGGCGCGGGCCATCGTGCAGGCGGCGATCGAGCAGGCGCGATCGCCGGACGGCGCCGCCTGATTCGCGCTCAGGCGGGCAGCGCGCCGGGCCGGACCGTCTCGCCCGCGATCGCGCGCCGCGCGACATGGGCCACGCCCTCGGCATCCAGCATGTAGTGACGGTACAGGTGCGTGGGCGGGGCGATCAGGCTGTACTCGTCGTGGATGCCGTGCCGCACGAGGCGCACCGAAGCGCCGACATCCGACAGCACCTCCGCCACCGCGGCGCCGAGGCCGCCGAGCACGTTGTGCTCCTCCACCGTCATCAGCAGCTTCGATCGGCCGGCGGCCTCGAGCACCGCCGCGCGGTCCAGCGGCTTCACCGTGGCCATGTCGAGCACGCCGACCGACAGCCCCTCGGCGCGCAGCGCCTTGGCCGCCTCGAGCGCGGAGAAGACCGGCATGCCGCAGGCAACGATCGTGAGGTCGGTGCCCTGGCCGTGCGCGATCGCCTTGCCGATGCGGAAGTCGATGCCCCCCGCGTAGATCTCCGGATCGCGGCCGCGACCGATCCGGAAATAGATCGGCTCGGGCCAGTCGACCGAGGCCTTGATCGCGGCCTGCAGCTGGTGGCCGTCCGCGGGCGAGATGATCGTGAGCCCGGCGATCGAGCGCATCGTGCCGATGTCCTCGGTCGCATGGTGCGAGGTGCCGTAGAAGCCGAGCGAGATGCCCGTGTGGTGGCCGATCAGCCGCACCGGCAGCGCGCTGTAGGCCACGTCCATGCGGATCTGCTCGCAGCACAGCAGGCCGAGAAAGGAAGCGAAGGTCGCCACGAACGGCATCTGGCCCGTGGTCGCGAGGCCGGCCGCGGCCGACACCATGTTCTGTTCGGAGATGCCGAACTGGATGTAGCGCTCGGGAAAGGCGGCCGCGAACTTGTTGAGGCCGTTCGAATACTGCAGGTCGGCCGAGCCGGCCACGACCGGATGGCCGGCCTCGGCGAGTTCGATCAGGGCGTCCGAGAGCATGCTCAATCCGGGCGTGGTGGCGTTGAGCGAGCGGTACTGCCAGCTTTCGGGGGAGAGGGGTTGGGACATCGGGTAGGCCTCGTGGTCAGATTTCGGTTTGCATGATTTCTTCGATCGCGCGCGCGGCGTCCTCGGGCGACAGGTAGCCCAGGTGCCAGCCGGGCTCGGTCTCCATGTACGACACGCCCTTGCCCTTCACCGTGTGGGCGATCACGCAGGCGGGCCGCTCGCGCCGCGCGTCCTGCTTGAGGCGGCGCAGCAGCTGCGTGAGGGCCGAGAGGTCGTGGCCGTCGACCTCGTGCGTCTCCCAGCCGAAGGCGCGCCATTTGTCGGCCAGGCCCTCGATGCCGATCACGTCGTCGACGCGGCCGTCGAGCTGGAAGCCGTTGCGGTCGACGATGGCGATGAGCTTCGAGAGCCGGTAGTGAGCCGCGAACATCGCGGCTTCCCAGACCTGGCCCTCCTGCATCTCGCCGTCGCCGAGCATCACGAAGGTGTCGAAGCCGCGCTTCGCGATACGGCCGCCGAAGGCCATGCCGGCACCGGCCGACAGCGCATGGCCGATCGAGCCCGAGCTGAAGTCGATGCCCGGCACCTTGCGCATGTCGGGGTGGTCGCCCAGCGGATTGCCCAGGCGGGTGTAGCCGTCGAGCGTGGCGCGGTCGATGTAGCCGTACTCCGCGAGGATCGGGAACAGGCCCACCGCCGCATGGCCCTTGCCCATGAGGAAGCGGTCGCGATCCGGCCAGCGCGGCTCGTTGGCGCGGATGGCCATCACGTCGTAGTAGAGCGAGGCGAACAGCTCGGCGGCGGAGAACACCGAGCTGTAGTGGCCGACCTTGGCGATCTCGATCAGCCGGATCGTTTCGAGACGGATGAAGCGGGCCTTCTCGCGCAGGCGGTGGAGCTCTTCCGCGGACAGGGCGGACGGGGCGGGCGGTGATTCGGACGGGAATGGCATATCGATTGCGTGGCTAGGGGGTGAAAGAAGCCCGCGCGCATGGGCATGCGCCGCGGGCGGGCTGAGGGGTTCGGGAGCGTGGTGCGGGGCCTGCGTCCTCCATCGGGTTTTCCATCAACGGGTCGAGCGAAAAAAGACTTGTCTCGCTCGGAATCAACATATAGGATATATCCTACATCACCGATCGGGGCCTGCAAAGTCCGATTTCCCACCCACTGTCCAGAAGGTTGTCCATGACGGTTGCATCCGCGCGTTCCCGCTGTCGCGCAGGCATTTCCAAACTCGCCGCGCTCCTCGCGCTGGCCGCCGCCGCCACCTCGTCGATGGCGGCCGATCTCACGGTCGTCGGCTTCGGCGGCGCCTTGCAGGAAGCGTTTCGCAGCGCCTACTTCGAGCCGTTCAGGAAGCAGGGCGGCATCGCGCTGGTGGAGGACAGCTACCCCGGCGGCTATGCGCGGCAGAAGGCCATGGTCGAGACCGGCAACGTGACCTGGGACCTGGTGCAGATGGACGAGAACGAGATGGCCTCGGCCTGCGAGCAGGGCCTGCTCGAACCCATCGACCGCAAGCAGTTCGCGAAGGCGCAGGACATCAACCCCGCGGCCTTCGCCAGGTGCGGCGTGGGCGCCTTCGTCTGGTCGAAGGTGCTGGCCTACGACGGCCGCAAGTTCGGCGACAACGGGCCGCGCACCTGGGCCGAGTTCTGGGACACCCGGCGCTGGCCCGGCAAGCGCGGCCTGCGCAAGCAGCCGCGCATGACGCTGGAGATCGCGCTGCTCGCGGACGGCGTGCCCGCCGCCGATGTCTACAAGGTGCTCGCCACCAAGGCCGGGCAGGACCGTGCCTTCGCCAAGCTCGACCAGCTGCGGCCTTCCATCGTCTGGTGGGAGTCGGGCGCGCAGCCGCTCGAATGGCTCGAGAGCGGCACGCTGGCCGCCACCGCCGCCTACAGCGGACGCATCGCCTCGGCCAACCAGCAGGGCAAGCAGTTCCGATTCAGCTGGGACGGCCAGCTCTACAGCATGGACTACTGGACCATCGTGAAGGGCAGCCCGCACCGCCAGCAGGCCTACGCGCTGCTCGACTCGATGTTCGACGCGCAGCGCCAGGTCGCCTTCGCGCAGGCCATTCCCTACGGCGTGACCAACACCCGCGCCGCCGCCGCGATGCCCGAGGCGCTGCGCCCGCTGCTGCCGACCTCGCCGCAGAACCTGCGCAACGCGCTGCTGCTCGACACCGCCTTCTGGGTCGACCATGAGGAAGAGCTGCTGCAGCGCTTCACGCGCTGGGTGTCGCAACGTTGAGGCCCGCGACGATGTCCACCGGTTCCTCCGCCGTCTCGCTCGCCGTTCCGGCCGTTCCCGCTGCGCCGGCCGGTTCCGGCGCGGCCCTGAAGCGCTCGACCCACCGCGCGGGCCGGCGCCAGCGGCTGGTGTCGCTGCTGCTGGTCGCGCCGCTGCTGCTCTACGGCGCCGTCTTCTTCCTGCTGCCGCTGGCGATGATGATCCACCGCGCCGTCGACAACCCCGAGGTGCGCGAGGCGCTGCCGCGCACCGCGCAGGTCCTCGCCGACTGGCAGTCCGCGGCCGGCTCGCTGCCCGGCGATCCCGCCTTCGCCGCACTGGCGGCCGACATGGCGCAGGCCCAGGGCACGCGCGCCATCGGAGAACTCGGCCGGCGCATGAACTACGAGATCAGCGGCTACCGCACGCTGGTGATGAAGACCGCGCGCCGCGCCGGCACCGACGCGCCCGCCGCGACCGATGCCAGGGCCTGGCTGCTCGAGGGCGACCCGCGCTGGGGCGAGGCCGCCTACTGGAGCGCGCTGCGTCGCGCCGCCACGCCCTATACCGGACGCTACCTGCTGGCCGCGCTCGACATGGCGGTGGATGACGACGGCGGCATCGTGCGCGCCGAGCCCGACCAGCGCATCTACCTCGACATCCTCTGGCGCACGCTCTCGATCGCGGGCGCGGTCACGCTGGCCTGCCTGCTGCTCGGCTATCCGCTCGCGGCGCTGCTGGTGAAGGCACCCAAGCCGATCGCCTTCGCGATCATGCTGGCGGTGCTGCTGCCCTTCTGGACCTCGCTGCTGGCGCGCACCACGGCCTGGATCGTGGTGCTGCAGGAGAACGGGCTGGTCAATGCGCTGCTGCAGGCCATCGGCGTCGTGAACCAGCCGCTCGCGCTGATCTTCAATGCCACCGGCCTCTACATCGTGATGGTGCACATCCTGCTGCCCTTCGCCGTGCTGCCGATCTACAACAGCCTCAAGAGTATTCCGCCGCACCTGATGCGCGCCTCGTCCTCGCTCGGCGCGCACCCGGTGCGCGGCTTCCTGCACGTCTACCTGCCGCTGAGCCTGCCGGGCGTGGCGGCCGGCGGCCTGCTGACCTTCATCGTGGCCGCGGGCTACTACATCACGCCCTCGCTGGTCGGCAGCGCGCGCGAGCAGATGCTCGGCTACTTCGTCGCCTTCTACGCCAACAACACCGTCAACTGGGGCATGGCCTCGGCGCTCGGCCTGATGCTGCTGGCCTGCGTGATGGCGGTGTACCTGGTGGCGGCTTCCACGCTCGGCGTGAAGCAGCTCGCTGGCATCAAGTGAAAGACGGGAACCCCTTCGCATGACCCACCGCCAATTCGCCCGCGCCGCCGGCGCCGTGCACTACCTGTACGGCGCGCTGATGGTGTGCTTCCTGCTGCTGCCGCTGCTCGCGATGACGCCGATCTCGCTGAGCGCCGGCTCCTTCCTGTCCTACCCGCTGCCGGGCTTCTCGACCCAGTGGTACCAGCGCGTGTTCTCGCCCGGCCCCTGGCTCGATTCGCTGCGCAACAGCCTCGTGGTCGGCATGTGCTCGACCCTGATCGCCACCGTACTCGGCACGCTCGCGGCCTTCGCCTTCGCGCGGCGCAACCTGCCGGCGCGGCGCACGCTGCTCGGCTTCCTGATGGCGCCGATGATCGTGCCGCCCGTGATCACCGGCCTGGGCATGTACTTCCTGTTCTCGCGCATCGGGCTCACGGCCTCGCTGCCGGGGCTGGTCATCGCGCACGCGGTGCTGTCGACGCCCTTCGTCGTCATCACGGTCACGGCCACGCTGCAGCAGTTCGACATGGGCCTGCTGCGCGCCGCCTACAGCCTGGGCGCCTCGCCCGTGCGCGCCTTCTTCACCGTGGTGGTGCCGATCGTCATGTCGGGCATCGTCTCGGGCGCGCTGTTCGCGTTCATCACCTCGTTCGACGAGGTCGTGGTCGCCATCTTCATCGGCGGTCCCGGCCAGCGCACGCTGCCGCGCCAGATGTTCGACGGCATCCGCGACACCATCGACCCCTCGATCATCGCCATGTCGACCTTCCTGATGGTCGTCGCGGCGGTGGCACTCACGCTGTCGGCCTGGCTGAGCCAGCGCGCGGCCCCCGTTCAACGCCCCAAGGACTCCGGAAGCTCCACATGAACCCAGACTTCTCCGCCGGCGTCGCCCACGTCGACGGCCAGTACGTCGCGCTGCGCGACGCCCGCATCCCCCTCGTCGACCGCGGCTTCGTGCGCTCCGACGCCACCTACGACGTGGCCCACGTCTGGCAGGGCCGCTTCTTCCGGCTCGACGACCACATCGACCGCTTCCTGTGGTCGATGGGCGAGCTGCGCATGAGCCTGCCGCTCTCGAAGAAGGAGATGCGCCACATCCTCGAGCAATGCGTGGCGCTCAGCGGCCTGCGCGACGCCTATGTGCAGATGACCTGCACGCGCGGCGTGCCGCCACCGGGCTCGCGCGATCCGCGCGAATGCCAGAACCGCTTCTATGCCTTCTCGCAGCCCTTCGTCTGGATCGGCACGCCGGCGCAACAACGCACGGGGCTCGCGATGGTGATCAGCCAGGTGCAGCGCATCGCGAGCGCGGCGATCGACACGCGCGTGAAGAACTTCCACTGGCTCGACCTGACCATGGGCATCTTCGAGGCCTACGACCGCGGCGCGCTGGTCGCGGCGCTGCCCGATGCCCAAGGCAACGTGACCGAGGGCGCGGGCTTCAACATCTTCGGCGCCAAGGACGGCGCGCTGTTCACGCCGCGGCGCAACGTGTTCGAAGGCATGACACGGCGCACCGTGATCGAGCTCGCGCGCCAGCTCGGCATCGGCTGCGAACTGGCCGACATCCCCGTGCAGCGGCTGCGCGAGGCCGACGAGATCTTCATCACCAGCACCGCTGGCGGCGTGATGCCCGTGACCCGGCTCGACGGCGCCAGCGTGGGCAGCGGCGAGGTCGGTCCGCTGACGCAGCAGCTGCAGCGCATGTACTGGCAGCGCGCGGCGGACGACCCGCGCAACACCCCCGTGCCCTACGAGAACGTGGCCGCCGCGCGCGGCGGCAAGGAGCTCGCATGATCGTCGTCACCGGAGGCACCCACGGCATCGGCGCGGCCATCGTCGCGCAACTGGCCGGCACTGGCGAACAGGTGCTGTTCACCGGCCGCGACACCGCGGCCGGCGAGGCGCTGGCGCAGCACACCGGCGCCCACTTCGCGGCCGCCGACGCGTCCGATCCCGCGGCCGTGGCCGAGGTCGTCGCGCGCGCCGAGGCGCTGGGCGGCGGCGTCATCGACGGGCTGGTCAACAACGCGGGCGCCGGTTCGCGCAGCGCGTTTCTCGAGCTGAGCGTCGACGACTGGGACCGGCTGATGGCGGTCAACCTGCGCTCGGTGTTCCTGTTCAGCCAGAAGGCGCTGCCGGCGCTGCAGAAGTCGCCGCGCGGCGCCGTCGTCAACGTGGCCTCGATCGCCGGCAAGGTCGGCGAGGAGGGGCTCGCGGCCTACTGCGCCTCGAAGGGCGGCGTGATCGCGCTCACGCAGGCGCTGGCGCTGGAGTTCGGCGAGCGCGTGCGCTTCAACGCGGTGTGCCCCGGCCAGATCGCCACGCGGATGATGGCGCGCGTGATCGCCGACGCCGACCGCCTGGCCGCGCTCACGCGGCGCATTCCCGCCGGCCGGCTCGGCGAGGCCGGCGAAGTGGCCGACACGGTCTGCTGGCTGCTCTCGGCGCAGGCCAGCTTCATCAACGGTGCGGTGCTCACGGTCGACGGCGGCGAAACCGCCGGCTACCGCACGCCGCCGCTGCCCGGCGCACCGCGCGCCTGAACGCTCCGTTTCCCTTCGATCGCGAGACACCCATGCTTCCCGTCCTCTACACCCCCATCCACCGCGAGCACGAGCCCTCGTTCTTCTTCGTCACCGGCCGCTTCACGCCCGCGCAGGAGCGCATCGACCGCGCGGAGCAGCTGCGCGACGCGGCCGTGCAGGCCGGCTGCGAACTCGTGGCCGCCGCCGAGCATGGCCTGGGCCCGGTCGCCGACGTGCACACGCCCGACTACCTGTGCTTCCTGCAGGACGGCCACCGCCGCTGGTCCGAGATCCCGGGCGCGGCGCCCGAGATCGTGCCCAACGTGTTCGCGGTGCCGGGCCTGCAGCACGGCTACCCCGAGCGCGTGGTGGGCCAGGCCGGCTACCACATGCAGGACCTGGCCTCGCCGATCGGGCCGGGCACGGCCGCCGCGGCCTTCGCCTCGGCCAACCTCGCGGCCGACGCCGCGCAGCGCGTGCTGCAGGGCGCCAAGGCGGCCTACGCGATCTGCCGGCCGCCCGGCCACCACGCCTACCGCGAGCGCGGCGGCGGCGTCTGTTACCTCAACAATGCCGCGATCGCCGCGCAGCTGCTGCGCCGCCATGGCCGCCGCGTGGCCGTGATCGACATCGACGTGCACCACGGCAACGGCACGCAGGGCATCTTCTACGAGCGCTCCGACGTCTACTTCGTCTCGCTGCACCGCGACCCGACGAACTACCACCCGTACTTCTGCGGCTATGCGCAGGAGCGCGGCGCGGGCGCGGGCCTGGGCTACAACCTGAACCTGCCGCTGCCGGCCGAGACCGGCGACGACGCCTACCTGGTGGCGCTCGAGCACGCCTGCCGCCGCCTCGCGGCCTACAGCCCCGACGCGCTGGTGATCTCGCTGGGCCTCGATGCGCACGAGCACGACCCGTTCAAGGGCCTCAAGGTCACGACCGAGGGCTTCCGCCGCATCGGCGAGCGCCTGGGCCGGCTCGGCATGCCGAGCGTGATGGTGCAGGAGGGCGGCTACGACTGCGACCACATCGGCGCCAACCTCGTGCACTTCCTCGACGGCTTCACGGGCGGGCTGCGCGCCTGAACCTGTTCCTTCTTTTTCGCTTTTCCTCCCCGTTCCTTTTTCCCGGAGTTCCCATGAACCTTTCGCTTTCCCTGCGCGGCCTCGTCCTGGCCGGCCTCGCCTTCGCCGCCCCGTGGACCCAGGCGCGCGACCTGACCGTCGTGAGCGTCGGCGGCGCGCTGCAGGAGTCCTTCCGCAAGGCCTACTGGCAACCCTATGCCGCCGCGAAGTCCGAGAAGCTGGTGGAGGACAGCAACGTGGTCGGCCTCACCAAGGTCAAGGCCATGGTCGAGTCGGGCAACGTGATCTGGGACCTGGTGCAGATGGACGAGGAGGACGTGGTGGTTGGCTGCGACTCGGGCCTGCTCGAGAAGATCGACTGGGCCAGCGCCGCGCCCGCCACGCGCGACCTGCCCAGGGAACTGATGAATCCCTGCGGCGTACCGGCCATGCTGTGGGCCAAGGTGCTCAGCTACGACAGCAAGCGGCTGCCCGACGGCCCCAAATCGTGGGCCGACTTCTGGGACACCAAGCGCTGGCCCGGCAAGCGCGCGCTGCGCAAGCAGGCCAAGCAGACGCTCGAGATCGCGCTGATGGCCGACGGCGTGCCGGCCGCCGAGGTCTACAAGCTGCTGGCGACCAAGGCCGGCCAGGATCGCGCCTTCGCGAAGCTCGACCAGATCAAGAAGGACGTGCAATGGTGGGAGGCCGGCGCCCAGCCGATCGAATGGCTGGCCTCGGGCGCGGTGGTGATGGCCTCGGCCTACAACGGCCGCATCGATGCCGCGAACAAGGAAGGCCGTTCGCTGGCCATGGTGTGGAAGAACCAGGTCTACGGGCCGACCGACTGGGTGGTGGTGAAGGGCAGCCCGAACAAGGCCAAGGCGCTCGCGCTGATCGACTACATGAGCGCGCCGGCGCAGCAGAAGCTGTTCGCCGAGACCATTCCCTACGGTCCGGCCAATCCGAAGGCGCAGGCCCTGCTCTCGAAGGCCGTGCTCGACAAGCTGCCCAACGCGCCGCAGAACATCGACCAGCCGCTGCTGCAGAACACCGCCTTCTGGGCCGACCATCTCGACGAGCTGCAGCAGCGCTTCGCGAAGTGGGTGTCGAACTGAGCGGCACGGCGATGGCGGGCAACGCCAGCGGGTTGCAGATCCTGCACACGCCGCTGCATGTGCTGCATCGCCCCGGGCTGCTGGGCGCGCGCGGCGGATGGCGCACGTCGCGCGATGTGCCCGAGCGTGTCGACTCCATGCGCGCCGCGCTCGGCGCAGCGGGCTTCGCGGTGGAGGACGGCACGGTCTCGCACGGCCTGGCGCCGCTCGCGCGCGTGCACGATGCGCGCTACCTTGACTTTCTCGCCACCGCGCATACCGAGTGGTCGACGCTGTCGGGTGCCTCGGCCGAGGTGCATGCCAACGTGTTCGCGATGCGGCGCCACGGTGGCGGCTATCCGCGTTCGGTCGAGGGCCGCGCGGCCTTCCACTTCCACGACCAGCTGGCCCCGATCGGGCCCACGACCTGGGAGGCCGCGCGCGCCGCCGCGGACCTGGCCGTAGAGGCCGCCGAGCGCGTGCTGCGCGGCGCGCGCTGTGCCTACGCGCTGTGCCGGCCGCCCGGCCACCATGCCTATGCCGACATGGCCGGCGGCGGCACCTACCTCAACAATGCCGCGATCGCCGCCGAGCATCTGCGCCAGCGCTTCGCGCGCGTGGCGGTGCTCGACCTCGACGTGCACCACGGCAACGGCACGCAGGACATCTTCTGGCGCCGCGCCGACGTGCTCTTCGTCTCGCTGCATCGCGACCCGGTCGACTACCACCCGTTCTTCGCGGGCCATGCCGACGAGCGCGGCGAAGGGGAGGGCGAGGGCTTCACCTTGAACCTGCCGCTGCCCGCGGGCACGGGCGACGCGGACTACCTGCTGCAGCTCTCGAGAGCGCTCGAGCGCATCGAGCGCTTCGCGCCCGAGGCGCTGGTGGTGTCGCTGGGCCTCGATGCCCATGTGTCGGACCCGGCCGCGGGGCTGCGGCTCACCGAAACGGGCTTCGCCGGCATGGGCCGGCAGGTGGCATCGCTGGGGTTGCCGACGGTGCTGGTGCAGGAGGGCGGCTACAACCCCGCCGTGGTCGGGGCGTCGCTGGTGGCCTTCCTCGACGCCTGGCGCTGAGCGCGCGGACCGATCAGGCCTCGGCGGCCTCGAGGCTCTGCTCGTATTCCTTGAGGAAGCGCTCGATGCTCGGTCCGGCCGACATCAGGTCGGCCCGGATGGCCGTCACGGCGGCGGCCGGGTCGCGGCGCGCGAGCGCGTCGAGCAGCGCATCGTGCTGGCCGTAGCCCTGGTCGTACGAACCGTCGGACTTCTCGTAGAAGGCACGCAGGATCGGGCCCATCGAGGCCCACATGTTCTCGATCATCGACAAGAGCCGCGGCAGGCCGCAGTGCTCGTAGACGCCGAAATGGAACTCGCGGTTGTAGCGCAGCTGGTTCTCGGGATGGTGCGCCGCCTCGGCCTGCGCGAACTTCTTGTTGATCCGCACCAGCTCCGCCACGTCCTTGTCGCCGACCTTGAGCGCGGCCTGCTCGACCGCCGCGCTCTCGAGCGCCACGCGCACCGTGCGGATCTCGATGTAGCGCTCCAGGCTCAGCGGCGGCACGATGATCTGCTTGGCCGTCTCCATCTCGAGCGCATGCTCGCTGACCAGCCGCAGCAGCGCCTCGCGCACCGGCGTGTCGCTGGTGCCGAACATCTGCGCCGCCTCGCTGATGCGGATCCGGTCGCTGGGCATGAAGCGCCCGGCGATCAGCGATTCGCGCATCTCCGAGTACACGCGCGCGGCGAGGTTGGTCTTGTCGATGGGTTTGATCTTGGGTTTCACGGGTTCTTTTCAGGCGGGTCGCGCGAAAACGAGCATATCGCGGGATTGCCATCCCAGAGCGACGTCCGCGCCCACCACGGTATCGCTGGGCAGCGTGCCGTGGCCGAGCTTGGCCACGATCTGGTCGCCGTTGCGCAGCCGCGCGATCAGCCGCGTGTGGTCGCCCAGGTAGACCAGGTCGACCACCTCGGCGCTGACCTGCACGCCCTGGCCGTCGGCCAGCCGCACGCACTCGGGCCGCACCAGCGCGCAGCCCGCGCCCGCCGGATGCGCTGCCTGCCCCTGGCCGGCCTCGGGCAGCGGGATCCGCAGGCCGTCGCGCAGCTGCAGCACGCCCGCGGCCTCGATCGTGCCGTCGAGCCGGTTGTTCTCGCCGATGAAGGTGGCGATGTAGTCGGTGGCGGGCGCGTCGTAGATGGTGCGCGGCGGCGCCAGCTGCTCGATGCGGCCGTCGTGGAAGACCGCGACCCGGTCGGACATCGTCAGGGCCTCGCCCTGGTCGTGCGTGACGTAGACCACCGTCACGCCCAGCTCGCGGTGGATCTGCTTGATCTCGTACTGCATGTGCTCGCGCAGGTTCTTGTCGAGCGCGCCGAGCGGCTCGTCCATCAGCACCAGCTCGGGGTCGAACACCAGCGCGCGCGCCAGCGCCACGCGCTGCTGCTGGCCGCCCGAGAGCTGGCCCGGCTTGCGCTCGGCCATGCCCGCGAGCCGCACCAGCTGCATCGCGCGGTCGACCTTGTCGCGCAGCGCCTGCCCCGAGATGCCGCGCATCCTCAGCGGATAGGCCAGGTTCTGCGCCACGCTCATATGGGGGAACAGGGCGTAGTTCTGGAACACCATGCCGATGCCGCGCTTGTGCGGCGGCACGTCCTGGATCGGCCGGCCGTCCATGAGGATGCGCCCGCGCGTCGGGTTCTCGAAACCGGCCAGCATCATCAGCGTGGTGGTCTTGCCCGAGCCCGAGGCGCCCAGCAGGGTGAGGAATTCGCCGCGACGGATCGCCAGGTTCAGGTCGGGGATGACGAGATGCTCGCCGTCGTAGCTCTTCTGGACGCCGATCAGCTCGATCAGCGGTCGTTCGGCCGTGGTGTTCACGCTGCTTCCTTTCGCGCTGCGGCGGTTGCCTTCCAGGGATCGCGCGCGGCCACCTCGTCGAGCGCGGCGCCGAGGGTATGCGCCATCCATTCGACCTGGGCCTCGTCGAGCACGTAGGGCGGGCTCAGCGCGATCACGTCGCCCATGTTGCGCACGATCAGCCCGCGCTCGCGCGTGGCCTGCTCGACCTGGGCGCCCACGCCCTGCGCGGGATCGAAGGCCTCGCGCGTGTCGCGGTTGCGCACCAGCTCGATGCCGGCGATGAAGCCCTTGCCGCGGATCTCGCCGACCAGCGGATGCGCAGCCAGCGGCGCCAGGCTCGCGTGCAGCCGCTCGCCAAGGCGACGAGCATGGGCCGGCAGGTCCATCTGCTCGTAGATCGACAGCGCCTCGAGCGCCACGGCCGCGCCCAGCGGATGGCCGGAGTAGGTGAAGCCGTGGCCGAAGCCGCCGGTGCGGCCGCTTTCGGCCTCGATGACCTCGTACACCCGCGGCGCCACCACCACGCAGGAGATCGGCGCGTAGCCGGCCGACAGCCCCTTGGCGCAGGCCATCATGTCGGGCTCGAAGCCGAAGGACTGCGCGCCGAACCATTTGCCGGTGCGGCCGAAGCCGCAGATGATCTCGTCGGACAGCATCAGGATGCCGTGGCGCCGCAGCACCGCCTGCACGCGCGGGAAGTAGCCCTCGGGCGGCACCAGCACGCCGCCGGCGCCGATGATCGGCTCGGCGATCAAGGCCGCGATGGTGCCGGCGCCCTCGCGCTCGATGGTCTGCTCGAGGTCGGCCACCAGCCGGTCGACGAAGGCCGCGTCGCTCTCGCCGGGCAGGGCGTGGCGGTAGGCCGAGGGGCATTCGAGCCGCACGATGCCGGGGATCGGCAGGCCGAAGGCGGCATGCATGTTCGGCAGGCCCGAGAGGCTCGCGCCCATCACCGTCGAGCCATGGAAGCCGCGCTGGCGCGCGAGGATCTTGCGCCGCGCCGGCTCGCCGCGCGCGATGTGGAAGTTCCAGGCCAGCTTGACCATGCTGTCGTTGGCCTCCGAGCCCGAGGTGGCGAAGAACACGCGCGCATCGCGCATCGGCGCCAGCGCCGCGACCTTGGCCGCGAGCAGCGAGGCGACGTCGGTCGAGCGGTGGTTGAAGGTGTGGTAGTAGGGCAGCCGGCGCATCTGGCGCAGTGCGGCGTCCACCAGCCGCGACTCGGAGAAACCCAGCGAGGCGCACCACAGGCCGGCCATGCCCTCGAGGTAGCGCTGGCCGTGCTCGTCGAACACGTAGGCGCCTTCGCCGCGCACCATCACGAGCGGGCCGCGGCTGCGGTGGGTCTGGAGGTTGGTCTGGGAATGCAGGTGGTGTGCCGTGTCGGCCTTGCCGACGGCGCTGTGGCGCGCCGTGTCCGGGGAGAGGGTTTCGATGTCGGTCATGGTCTGGGTTTGGATGCAGGATATATCCTATATGACGAATCGAAACGGTGCAAGCGGATGGCTGGCGGCGCGAAAAGGCTGGATGGAGGGGGGCGGCGGGCACGCGAAGGCCCATGCGCAGCGCGCCCGGGCCGAAGGCGGCCGGGCGGAGGGAATACCAAAGGATGAAGGGGCTTGGCGCTCGCGCCCTCAGCGGTGGAGGGCGTTCGTCAGGGAAAAGATGGCGCCAGCAAGCTGCCGGACAAAGCTGTGCACCGCACAAACTTTAAGCAGACTGTTGTTTCCCCTTTGAAAACAACAGCTTAGATCGCTTTTACAACGCAGTACCTGAGTTATCCACAAAGTTGCCCACGGAAAATGGGGAGCACTTGGACATCATCAGCTCGCGCGCGGAGAAGGCGCGGCGCAGGTGCGGCCGCGGCAGCGCGAAGGCCGGGCGGTCGCGCTCCTCGATCCAGTGGGAGCCCACGCCATAGACCGCGTTCTGCACCTCGCACACGATGCGGGCCTCGCGCCGCGCCGCGGCCGTGGCCGGCACCCACATCCCGCCGTCGTGATGCTCGTCGTCCTCGTGGTGGCGCACATCCCAGCGCCAATGGACGCGGATCTGGGCGGTCTCCACACCCGGAAAGATCTCGGCGATGAAATTGTTAAAAATCATTAACTGCATGCTAGGCAGGCCCGGCGGAGGCACAAGAGCCGCCAGGGAAGCCTGCCTTCAAGGCTGTGCAGTTTTCCTCACTTTTTGACACATTTTTGTTCCGTGTCACGTTCCGTTTGTTCCCGAGGGAACGTAACGCCCGTAACGCCGGCGGTCGAAACATGGGGTGGGACTGGACTTGGCTCGAGGTTCGACAAGCAGGGCCGCCGGCTTGGAAGAATGGAGCGCCCAAAAAAACACCCGCCGAAGCGGGTGCATCCCTTGCGGGCCCAGAGGGAGGTTTTTCTTGCTCTTCTTGGCACCCTGGTGCGTGACAGCGACACCATGTTGGACGCCCGGCCGTAAGAGCCGCGTCAGCCTTTGGGAGGCAGCGCGTGTAGGCCATTGCAAGAATCGTGAAGAATTGCTCAGAATTCTTCACATGGGATGCCGAAAACCCCGCCCTCCCATAGAAATGTCGGTGTCGTCTGACGTGAGACGACTGTTTCAGGCTTGAACATCCTTGTGTCCGGCCGTTCCTCCCTCGGCTGGGCGCCTAGTGTGTGACAGCAACTTAGGCTTCGCGCCCGGCCTCGTGCCGGGCGCTTTTCTTTGTCCCGCCGGCCGGTTCAGCGCCGGCGCAGGGCCCGGCTCAGGTGCGGGTCCGCTTCCTCGTCGTCGGGCGCATCGGCACCCAGGCTGACTTCCACGGTGTGGAGGTGGCTGCGCAGCAGAGCCAGCGCCTCCTCGGTCGATCCGCTCTCGATCAGGGCGATGAGTTGCGCATGCTCGTCCTGCAGGCACTCGGTGTGCTTGTCGTACTCGTGCTGGTAGAGCAGCAGGATCAGCGCGATCCGCCCGACCAGTTGGTCGAGCGTCTGCGCCAGCAGGTCGTTGCCCGCGAGCCGCGCGATCAGCACGTGGAATCCCGCGCCGAGCCGGCGCACTTCCTCCAGGTCATTGCCCACGCGCGCCGCGCGCTCCTGCTTGACGTGCGCGCGCAGCGCCGCCAGGTCCTTCTTGGTGTGGGCCTGCGACAGTTTCTCGAGCGAGTGGCGCTCGATCGCCCAACGCAGATCGAAGGTGTCGCGCGCTTCCTTCGGCGTGGGCTTGGCCACCGAGGCGATCTTGCCGGGCGTGAGGTCCACCAGCCCCTCGCGCGCGAGGCTCTGCAGCGCCTGGCGCACCACCGTGCGGCTCACGCCGTAGAGCTTGCCCAGGCTCACTTCGCGCAGCTGAGTGCCCGGCAGCAGGCGGTGGGCGGCGACCGCTTCCCGGATGCTGTCGCTGATCTCTTGGTTCTTGGTAGACATGGTCCAGGATTGTAATTAGACTGAATCGGTATACCGATATAGAGTACCGAACCGGAATCCGACACCATCCCCACTCTCGAGGACCACACCCCATGACCCCCTTTCGACCGGCTACCGCGGCCCTCGCCGCCTTCTTCTGCGGCGCACCCGCGTTCGCGGCCGAGCCGCTGCAGATCGGCTTCGTCTACCAAAGCCCCGTGTCCGACGTCGGCTGGGTGGCCGTGCACGAAAGCGCGCGCAAGCAGCTCGAGAAGGAGTTCGGCAACCGCATCAAGACCCAAGTGGTGCAGGACGTGAAGGCCGGCCCCGACGGCGCGCGCGTGATCCGCGAGCTGGTCGGCAACGGGGCCGGGCTGATGGTGCTCGGCAGCTTCGGCTACATGAACGACGGCCTGAAGGCGGCCGTCGAGAACCCCAAGGTCAACTTCGTCCACGCCAGTGGCTTCAGGCAGGCCGCCAACTTTGGCACCTACAACGCGCGCTGGTACGAGGCCGCCTATGTGGCCGGCCTGGTGGCGGGCAAGGTCACGAAGTCGAACAAGCTCGGCTACGTGGGCGCGCTGCCGATCCCCGACGTGGTCTCGACCATCAATGCCTTTGCGCTCGGCGCGCAGAAGAGCAATCCCGCCGCCAAAGTGTCGGTGGTCTGGGTCAACGAGTGGTTCAACCCCGGCAGCGAACGCGACGCCGCCAACACCTTGATGCAGCAGGGCGCCGACGTCATCGGCTCCGGCTTCCAGGACAACCCGGCCGTGCTGCAGGCGGCCGAGGCCAAGGGCGTCTGGTCGATCGGCATGTTCTCCGACCACCGCAAATCGGCGCCGCAGAAGCTGCTGACCTCGCTCACGCACGACTGGACGCCCTACCTGCGCCAGGCCGTGCAGGACACGCTCGACGGCAGGTTCAAGGGCACGGCCTATGCCGCGACCCTGGCCAACAGCGGGGTGAGCCTCGCGGACTGGAACCCCGGCGTGCCGGCCGACGTGGTCCAGATGGCGAAGCAGGCGCGTGCCGACATCGTGGCCGGCAAGCTCAAGGTCTTCGCCGGCCCGCTCAAGGACAACACGGGCAAGCAGCGCGCGGCCCCGGGTGCGGCGCTGCCCGAGGCAGACATCGCCGGCATGAACTGGTTCGTCGAGGGCATCCAGGGCGCGATCCCGCGCTGAGGCCCGGCCATGAACCAGACCGCAGACACGGCGGCGGCAAGCTCCGCCGACTGGTTTCCCGTGGAGTTCTCGCGCAACCTGCTGCCGGGACAGGTGCTGCAGTCCACGCTGCTCGGCCATGAACTGGCCCTCTGGCGCTCGGCCTCGGGCGCGATGGAGGCGTGGGAGAACCGCTGCCCGCACCGCGGCGTGCGGCTCAGCCTCGGCTTCGTCGTCGGGGAAACGCTGGTCTGCCGCTACCACGGCTGGCGCTACGGCCGCGACGGCCACTGCGTGTCGGTGCCCTCGTCGCCGAAGGACGCGAGCCCGCCGGCCGCCTGCGCGCGCACCTACCCGAGCCGCGAGAGCGACGGCATCGTCTGGGCCAGCCTCGCGCGCATGCCGGCGGGCTATCCGCCGCGCCTCGGCGAGGGCCTCGTGCCGTCGCGCAGCTTCACGGTCGATCTCGATGCCGGCACCCTCGTGCCGCGGCTCGAAGGCGCGGGTTGGTTGCGAGGCCAGAGCGCCTGCGTCTGGCAGGACGGCGCATCGGCCCTGCTGATCCAGCCGCTGTTGCCCGGCACCTCGATCGTCCACCTGCTCGTGGCGCGCGGCTCGTCGAGCCTCGACAAGCAACGGGCCATCGCAAGCACCAAGATGCACATCGCCCGATGGACGGCCGAGGCCCGCGCACCGAGGGAGACCGAACATGCCTGACACCATCGACCCCGCGATCGCGGCCGACTGGCTCACCATCGGCGACAGCCTGGGCCTCGCGCCCGGCACCAGCCGGCGCACGCGCCTGCTGGGCCACGACCTGCACGTGCGCCGCCAGCCCGACGGCACGCTCGAGGCCTGGTTCGAGGCCGAACCCACGAGGCCTTGCCACGCCACCGACCACTGCGGCTTCATCCTGCTGTGCCTCGGCGACGAGCCCAAGCCGCTGTTCGAACTGGCGGCCTTCGCGAACCCCGCGCGCCGCTTCCTCTACATGGGCGGCTTCGGCATCCACAGCGGTCCGCTGCGGGTGGTCGAGAACTTCCTCGACATGGCGCACTTCCCCTTCGTCCATGCCCACATCCTCGGATCGGAAGAAGCGACCGAAGTGCGCGGCTACGAGGTCGAGCTCGACGCCCGCCGGGAGCTCTGGGCGCGCGACTGCAAGTTCATCCAGCCGCTGGCCTCGGCGGACGCGAAGGGCGGGGCGGACGTCGACTACGTCTACCGTGTCGTCAACCCGTTCTCGCCGATGCTCTACAAGCACCCGGCGGGCCGTTCGGCCGAGCTCGCCGACATCATCTTCCTGTTCATCCAGCCCACCGACGAAGAGCGCTGCATCGCGCACTTCGCGATCAGCCTGTTCGATGCCCAAAGCTCGAGCGGTGAAATCATGGCCTTCCAGCAGCACATCCTCGGGCAGGACAAGCCGATCCTCGAGAACCACGTCCCCAAGAAGCTGCCGCTCGATCCGCGCATCGAGGTGCCTTCGCGTGCCGATGCGGCCTCGAGCACCTTTCGCCGCTGGCTGCGCGACATCCAGTTGCGCTGGGGCATCGAGGCGCAAAGCACCGAGCCTCGGCCGCGGCTCACGGTGGATGTCTCGGCCAGGCGAACCGTGGCGCGGGACATCGTCGAGTTCA
This sequence comes from Variovorax paradoxus, assembly GCA_016806145.1. Lineage (NCBI taxonomy): Bacteria > Pseudomonadati > Pseudomonadota > Betaproteobacteria > Burkholderiales > Comamonadaceae > Variovorax > Variovorax paradoxus. The sequence goes on along the minus strand of CP063167.1, from coordinate 225,340 downwards.
AGCTGCGCTCGCCACGCCGCGGCCCGCTGCCGAGCGCCACTGCGGGCTCGCACCTCGACGTGCACCTGCCGAACGGCCAGATTCGCCAGTACTCGGTCTGCGGCCAGGACGACGAGGGCTACACCATCGCCGTCAAGCGCGAGGCCGATTCGCGCGGCGGCTCCATCGCGCTGCACGATGCGGTGCAGGCCGGCATGCAGCTCGAGATCGGATTGCCCAAGAACAACTTCCGGCTCGACCCGCGCATCGACCGCGCGGTGCTGATCGCGGGCGGCATCGGCATCACGCCGATCCTCGCGATGGCGCGCGATCTCGTGGCAAGGGGAAAGCAGCCAGCCCTCCACTACTTCTGCCGCTCGGCCGAGCATGCGGCGTACCGTGCCGAGCTCGAAGCATTGTTGGGCGCGAACCTGCATCTGCACCTGGGCCTGCCGCCGCAACAGACCGAAGACCGGATACGGCAGGCACTGCAAGCCGGTGGCGATGCGCATGCCTTCGCTTGCGGTCCCGCGCCGCTGATGCAGTGCATCGAGCGCGTCGCGGCGGAACTCGAATGGCCGGCCGAGCGCGTGCACTTCGAATACTTCCGACGCGCCACGCCCGTTCAGGCCACCGGCCCCGCCTTCACGGTCGAACTCGCGCGCAGCGGCCGCCGCGTGCAGGTCGCGAGCGACACCACCATCGTCGAGGCCCTGCGCGCCATCGACATCCACCTCGACACCAGCTGCGAGCAGGGCGTCTGCGGCACCTGCCTGTGCACCGTCGTCGACGGCCAGCCCGATCACCGCGACCAGTACCTGAGCGCGGGCGAGAAGGCGTCCGACATGCAGATGCTGCCCTGCGTCTCGCGTTCGCGCTCCGCGACGCTGGTGCTCGATCTCTGAGGGCTGGCGATGATCAAGCTCTACAACGAACAGCTGTCCGGCAACTGCTACAAGCTGCGGCTCTTCATGGCGCTGTTACGCATCGCCTACGAGCGCGTGCCGGTCAACTTCCATCCCGGACGCGAACACAAGCAGGCCGAATTCCTCGCGCTCAATCCCTTCGGCCAGTTGCCCGTGATCGACGACGACGGCTTCGTGCTGCGCGACGCGCAGGCGATCCTCGTCTACCTCGCGAGCCGCCACGACGGCGCCGGCACCTGGTTCCCCGCCGATCCGAAGCGTCGCGCCCAGGTCATGCTGTGGCTCACCGTGGCCGAGGACATCACGCGCAGCGCCTCGGCCGCGCGCCTGCACGATGCCTTCGGCTACGACCTCGATGCGCCCGCCTGCCGCGCGGCCGCGCACAGGCTGTTCGCGCACATCGAGGACCACCTGGGCGACCGCGAAGCCGCGGGCGAGGGCTGGCTGGTCGGCGCCACGCCCACGCTCGCCGACATCGCCTGCTTCCCCTACATCGCGCTCGCGCCCGAGGGCGGCATCGCGTTGACGCGCTATCCCGCGCTCGGGCGCTGGATCGCACGCGTCAAATCGATCCCGGGCTTCGTCGGCATGCCGGGCATCTTTGCGCTCGGCATCGACGCCGAAGCCACCTGATGCGTCGCCGCAGGCCTCGCTGAGGCACCTCAAAAAACCTCATCCCGGTCGATTGGTCCGGGTCGCCGCGTCCCTTAACCTCGGTCGCGAGGCAGCAAAGCACTGCCTCGATTCGACCCAGGACAGGAGACAAGCCATGACCCCAACGAGCGCGACCGCCGCGCCGGCCGCCGATGCGCGCGGCTTCGAGCCCGACGCGCCGATCCGCTGCCGCGACTTCCGCATCGGTGCCATCGGCGCCGGCTTCATCATGGCGGACGTGCAGCTCGCGGCCTACCGCGAGGCCGGCTTCCCCGTGGTGGCGATCGCCTCGCGCACCCGTTCCAAGGCGGCCGATGTGGCGCAGCGCTGGGACATCCCCACGGTGCACGACACGCCCGAGGCGCTGATCCGCGACCCGCAGGTGCAGATCGTCGACATCGCCTTCCCGCCCGACCGCCAGCCCGAGCTGATCCGCCTCGCGCTCGCGCAGCCGCATGTGAAGGCGGTGCTCGCGCAGAAGCCGCTGGCGCTCGATCTCGACACGGCGCGCGCGCTGGCCGAGGAGGCGCGCGCGGCCGGCAAGCCGCTGTCGGTGAACCAGAACATGCGCTTCGACCAGTCGATGCGCGTGCTCAAGCAATTGCTCGACCGCGGCGAGCTGGGCACGCCGGTGCTCGCCACCATCGAGATGCGCGCCATCCCGCACTGGCAGGAGTTCCTGCGCGGCTACGGCCGTCTCACGCTGGCCAACATGAGCGTGCATCACCTCGACGTGCTGCGCTTCCTGTTCGGCGAACCCGAGGACATCTACACCGCCGCGCGGCCCGATCCGCGCACCGGCTTCGAACACAGCGACGGCATCGTCTGCTCGACCCTGCGCTTTCGCAGCGGCGTGATGGCGCTCAGCATGGAGGACGTCTGGACCGGCCCGCACGGCGAGGGCTTCGACGCCGGCATCTTCATCAAGTGGCGCGTCGAGGGCACCGAGGGCGTGGCCGAAGGCACGATCGGCTGGCCCGACTATCCCGAAGGCAGCCCGAGCACGCTGCGCTACAGCTCGCGCCACGGCACGGGCGGCGAATGGATCGCACCGAGCTGGTCCACCCGCTGGTTCCCGCAGGCCTTCGCGGGCGTGATGGAACAGCTGCAATGGGCGCTCGCCCAGGGCGAGGCGCCGCTGCTCGACGTCGCCGACAACGTGAAGACCATGGCGCTGGTCGAGGCCGGCTACCGCTCGCTCGAAGAGCGGCGCGCGGTGCCGCTGGCCGAGTTCGGCGTCTGAGCCGCGCGCTTTCCCCGCATCCCCACCCACAAACCATCGGAGACAACCCATGATCCAAGTCGGCATCTTCAGCGGCTACTTCCCCTATGCCCTCGAGGAGTCCGCGCGCCGCATCAAGGCGCAGGGCTTCAACACCGTGCAGCTCGACCTCGCGTTCAAGGACATCGACTTCTCCACGCCCGAGGCCATCACGCGCGAGAAGTGCCACCGCGTGCGGGACACCTTCCGCCGCCACGACCTGCCGATCAGCTGCGTGTCGGCGTACACGAACATCGTTCACCCCGACGCTGGCGAGCGCGAGCGCCGCAACGACTACCTCAAGGCCACCTTGCGCCATGCGCGCGACTGCGGCACGCCCTACGTGATCAGCGAGACCGGCACCGTCAACCCCGACAGCGACTGGTCATCGCATCCCGACAACAAGAGCGAGCGCGCCTACGCCGACTGCGTGAAGGTGGTGCGCGAGCTCGCGCAGGAGGCGCACGACCACGGCGCGGTGTTCCTGGTCGAGACCTACGTCAACAACATCATCGGTTCGGTCGAGGAGACGCTGCGCCTGTTCGCCGACGTCAACCATCCGGGCCTGGGCCTGCTGATGGACCCGACCAACTACTTCGAGACCCACAACATCGACCGCATGGACCAGGTGCTCAACCAGATGTTCGACGCGCTCGGCGACAAGGTCCGCATCGCGCATGCCAAGGACGTGAAGCGCGCCGCGGGCGACGACAAGAGCGAGAAGTTCGCCGACATCGACGCCTCCGAAGCGCACCAGTTCCGCGGCGTGGGCGAGATCGAGCTGCCGGCGCCGGGCCTGGGCGCGCTGAACTACGACCTCTACCTCAAGCGGCTCGCGCAGCACCATCCCAACATCCCGATCATCATCGAGCACCTCGACGAATCGGACGTGCCGCGCGCCAAGCGCTTCCTCGACGACAAGCTGCTGGAGGCCGGCGCGTGATCCAGCTCCACGGCCGCCACTGGACCCGGCGCGAGTTGCGCGAACACGCGGGCACGCTCGCGCAGTTCGCGGGCGTGCGGCTGGTGACGCTGGGCGACGGCGTGGAACGCGGCATCCGCTGCCTCGAGTTCCGCACCGGCACCGGCTTCGCGTTCCAGGTGCTGGTCGACCGCGCGATGGACGTGGGCGCCTGCGAATACCGCGGCGCGGCCATCGGCTGGCAATCGCCCACGGGCTTCCGGCATCCGGGGCTGCACGAGAACGCCGACGAGGGCGGCCTCGGCTGGCTGCGCTCCTTCTCGGGCCTGCTCGTGACCTGCGGCCTCGACCACACGCTGTTCATGGACAGCGACCCGGCCGGCCACTACCACTACACGCCGCGCAAGACCGTCGACAGCGGCCTGCACGGCCGCATCGCGAACATTCCCGCGCGGCTCACCGGCTACGGCGAGCGCTGGGAGGGCGACGATTGCATCCTCTGGTGCGAGGGCGTGGTGCAGCAGTCGGCCGTGTTCGGCGAGGACCTGCACCTGGTGCGGCGCATCGAGGCGCGCGTGGGCGAACATGGCTTCACGCTGCACGACCGCGTGGTCAACCACGGCTTCTATCGCACGCCGCACATGTTCTGCTATCACATCAACGCCGGCCATCCGGTGCTCGACGAGGGCAGCCGCTACATCGCGCCGATCAGCCACACGCCCTGGGCCGCGCATGCCGATGCATTGCGCAAGCAATCGGTGGGCTACCGCACCCAGCCCGGGCCGCAGTCGGACTTCCACGAGCAGGTCTACGAGCATGCGATGGCGGCCGATGCGCAAGGGCGCATCCCGGTCGCGCTGGTCAACGAGGGCTTCGACGGCGGCCGTGGCATCGGTCTCGCGGTCGAGGTCAACCGCGACGAATTCCCGTGCCAGTTCCAGTGGCAGAACTACCAGCGCGGCCAGTACGCGATGGGCATCGAGCCGAGCACCAACCACGTGCTGGGCAAGCCCTTCGCACGCGAGCGCGGCGAGCTGATCTGGCTCGAGCACGGCGACGAGCGCCGCTACACCACGCGCTTCTCGGTGCTCGACGGGCGCGGCGAGATCGCGGCCTTCGAGGAGCGCGTGCGCGCCATCTGCGCGCAGCCCGCCGACGAGTACCCGGCCATCACCGGCCGCTGGGACTGAGGCGAGAAGAAGATGGGCGAGCCGGTGCGGACATCGCGGCAGGGCGTCTCGTTGCGCGGAATACTCGGCGACATGAAGACGAAGACATCGACGCCCTCCGCCGAGGCCCCCGGCCGCTCGCGCCTGGCCGACGTCGCGCGCGTGGCTGGCGTTTCGAAGGCCACGGCCGACCGCGCGCTGCATGCGCGCAAGGGCGTGCGCTCGGCCACGGTGCAACGCGTGGTGCGCGCGGCTGCCCAGCTGGGCTACCTGCCCGACGAGAGCCTGCACCAGGTGCTGCGTCCCCGGCCGATGGAGCTGATCTTCCTGCTGCCGGCCGGCACCAACCAGTTCATCCGCATGCTCGGCGACTACGTCGGCATCGTCGAGAAGCAGCTCGAGCCCTTCAACGTGCGCTGCCGCCGCGTCGAGATCGAGGGCTTCGATGCCGAGGTGCTGGCCGCGCGGCTGCTGCGCCATGGCCGGCAATGCGACGGCATCGCCTTCGTGCCGCTCGAGCATCCGGCGGTGCGCGAGGCCGTCGCCACGCTGGCCGACCAGGGCGTGCACCTGCTCACGCTGCTGTCGGACCTGCCGGGCTCGCGACGCGCCGCCTATGTGGGCATCGACAACCACGCGGCCGGCCGCACCGCGGGCTATCTCATGGGCCGCATGCTCGACCGCAAGTCGGGCAAGGTCGGCCTGATCGCGGGCAGCCTCAGCTACCGCGGCCACGAGGAGCGCGAGGTCGGCTTCCTGCAGGTGCTGGCCGAGCAGTTCCCCGGGCTGCGCGTGGTGGGCCTGCGCGAAGGCCACGACGACGTGGCGCAGAACTACCGCCAGGCGCGCACCCTGCTGCGCCAGCATGCCGACCTGGTGGCGCTCTACAACATCGGCGGCGCCTCCGAAGGCATCGGCCGCGCGCTCAAGGAGGCGGGCCTCGACCGCAAGGTGGTCTTCATCGGCCACGAGATCACGCCCGACACCCGCGCCATGCTGATCGACGGCACGCTCGACGCGGCCATCAACCAGAACCCGCAGACCGAGGTGATGAACTGCGTGCGCATCTTCGCCAACCTGCGCGCGGGCCGCGATGCGCTCGCGGGCGTGGAGCCGGTGCGCGCCGGCATCGCGGTGCGCGAGAACCTGCCCTGATCCCTTCTTTCCTCACACGACTTCAAAAGACACGACACGACCATGGACATGACAGGCAAGAAGGTACTGGTGACCGGCGCCGCCGGCGGACTCGGCACCAGCATCTGCTGGGCCTTCGCGCGCGCGGGCGCGCAGGTGCTGGCGCTGGACATCGATCCGGCCAAGGGCGAGCGGCTGATCGCGGCCGGGGAGGGCGAGGGCGCCGAGGTGCGTGCGCGGCTGCGCTTCGTGCCCGGCGACCTCGCCGATCTCGGCGCGCTCGCGGCGCGGCTGGCCGCGCTGTTCGAGGCCCAGGGCGGCATCGACGTGTTGATCAACAACGCCGCCATCTATCCCTCGCGCAGCATCGAGGAGTTCAGCATCGAGGAGCATCGCCGCGTGCAGGGCGTGAACGTCGACGCGGCGCTGGTCTGCGTGCAGGCCGCGCTGCCGCACATGAAGCGCCAGCGCTTCGGCCGCATCGTCAACGTCGTCAGCATCACGATGTACGGCGGCTGGCCGCTGCTGCTGCCCTACGTCACCTCCAAGGGGGCGCTGCTGGGCATGACGCGTGCGATGGCGCGCGAGCTCGGGCCGCACGGCATCACGGTCAACGCGGTGTCGCCGGGCGCCTTCCCGACCGATGCCGAGAAGATCCATCCCGACCCCGAGGGCTACCAGCGCTTCGTGCTCGAGCACCAGTCGGTCAAGCGCCGCGGCGCGCCCGAGGACATCGCGAACGCGATGCTGTTCTTCGCGGCCGAGGGCAGCGGCTTCGTCACCGGCCAGACGCTCAACGTCGACGGCGGCTGGGTGATGCAGTAGCCGCCGAAGCCCCCGCCTTTCCACGCGAGATCTCGACCACCAGCTAGGGAAATCCCGTGATCGCAGCCACGGGCTGCAACGCTAAAGTCGTACTTGTTAGCGCTAACAGTTAGCGCTAATAATCTCGCCAACAGCAGTGCGACGGCTTCGGCCGGACGCCTCGAATCCCACGGCAGGGCCTGCCGTCATCGGAGACAGACACACATGAAGCAACGCCTTTTCACCGGCCGCCGCGCGGCCCTCGCCGCGATCGCCATCGTTCCGGCCCTGCAGCTGTTCGCCGCGGGCAGCGCCCAGGCGCAGGCCGCCGGCAAGCAGGTCGTGACCTTCGCCGCATCGAGCTTCGCCGAGCCCGGCCGCGGCGAGAAGATGCGCGCCTGGATCGGCAAGTTCAACCAGAGCCAGGACAAGGTCGAGATCCAGCCGGTCACGATCCCGTTCTCGTCCTTCGCGAGCACCGTCTTCACGCAGATGGGCGGCAATGCCGGCCCCGACCTCGTGCGCTTCGACCTGCCCGAGTTCTATGCCGCGGTCGATGCCAAGCGCCTCGTGCCCATCGACGACGTGATCGCCGACGGCGCCTTCCCGCTCACGGGTCCCGACAAGTACATGAAGATCGGCGGCAAGCGCTACGGCGTGGTGTTCGAGGTCAGCAACTACGCGATGGTCTACAACAAGGCGCTGCTCAAGGGCACGCCGCCTGCGAACTTCGACGAGTTCCTGGCCGCCGCCAAGGCCGCGACCGCCGCCGGCAACTACGGCTACGCCTACCGCGCCACCATGGCCGAGCGCGGCGGCTTCTGGTATGACCTCTGCAACTACGTCTACGGCTTCGGCGGCCGCTGGTCCGACGAGCAGGGCAACCCGACCATCAACAGCGCCAAGGTGATCGAGGGCGTGGCGGCGTACAAGAAGGTCTACGACGCCGGCGCGATCCCCAAGGGGGCCGACGCCGCCACCTACCGGCGCATGTTCGCCGAGGGCAAGATCGCGATGCAGGTCGACAACGGCGGCGTGGCCGCCAACCTCGCGACCCAGGCCAAGGGCTTCGAGTTCGGTGCCGCGCCCTCGCCGTTCCCCACCAAGGCGCAGGGCATGATCCTGGCGCCGATCAGCATCAACGCCAACAGCAAGAACAAGGCCGCGGCCGGTGCCTTCCTGCAATGGATGCTGACGCCCGAGGCGCAGCGCGAGCTGCAGCTGATCCACGGCGCCTCGAGCGTCGCGATCGCCGTGCCGCGCTCGGCCGAGGAGGTCGCCAAGTGGCCCTGGATCTCGGTCTACGACCAGCAGACCGCCAACAGCGTGCCCGCGCTGCCGCAGGGCCTCGAGGTCAAGGCGCCCGAGATCCAGCAGATCGTGATCGAGCAGGTCATCAAGGTGCTGCAGGGTGGCGTCGATCCCGCCAAGGCGATGAACGACGCGCAGCAGACCGTGCTGAGCCGCGTGCTCAAGCGCTGAACCCGCGCCGCATCCCGTGACGATGAACGCCACGCTGTCCTCCGCCGCCGCGGTGGCCCGCCGCGAGGGTGCGCGCCGCCGCGCGCGCCTCGACGGCCATCCGCTCGCGCCCTATGCGCTGGTGCTGCCGGCCACGCTCTACCTGCTCGTGTTCCAGGGCTATCCGCTGTTGCGCGAACTGGTGCTGAGCTTCACCTCGACCTCGCTGCTCGCGGCCTCGCAGGGCGAATGGGTCGGGCTGCAGAACTACGCCGACCTCTGGAACGATCCCGACTTCCATCGCGTGATCTTCACCACGCTGCTCTACACCGTGGCCTGCGTGGCCTCGGCGATCGGGCTGGGCCTGGCCTCGGCGCTGCTGCTCGACGCGCCGTTCCGCGGCCGCGGCATCGCGCGCGCCGCCGTCACCATCCCGTGGGCCGCGCCGCCGGTCGCGGTGGCGCTGATCTTCATCTGGATCTACAACGCCCAGTACGGCGTGTTCGGCCACACGCTGCGCTTCTTCGGCATCGCCGCGGGCAGCGAGAACTGGCTCGACAGCATGCAGCACGCCATGCCCGCGGTGCTGATCACGACCATCTGGCAGATCTTCCCGTTCGCCTCGGTGGTGCTGCTGGCGGCGCTGCAGGGCGTGCCGTCCGAGTTGCGCGAGGCCGCCGTGATGGACGGCGCCGACCGGCTCAGCGTGTTCAAGGCGGTGGTGTGGCCCACCATCCGGCCCTCGGTCGCGCTGCTGGCGCTGTTCTCCACCATCTGGTCGCTGCGCCGCTTCGACCTGATCTGGCTGCTCACGCAGGGCGGGCCGGTGGGCGCCACCAACACGCTGGTGATCGACCTCTACCGGCGCGCCTTCGTCAACCACCACCTGGGCCAGGCCGCGGCCGTCGGCATGGTGGGCGTGGCGATCGCGCTGGCCGTGACGCTGGTGTACTTCCGCTACACCGCGCGCGCCGAACGCGAAGGAGAGCGCTGATGCACGCCGCCATGAGCCGACAGGCGCTGCGCATGCTCGCGGTGCTGGTGCTGCTGGGCGCCGCGGCCTTCCCCATCTACTGGATGCTGGTGACCTCGCTCACGCCCACCGAGGCGCTGTTCGCCGACCGGCCGCAGCTGCTGCCCTCGCTGGGGCAACTGCCGGTGTACGCGAGCGTGTTCGCCATCAAGCCGGTGGCGAGCTGGCTCTTCAACAGCGCCTGCGTCGCGATCGGCACCACGGTGCTGAGCATCGCGCTGGCGGTGTTCCCGGCCTATGCGCTGTCGCGCTTCCGCTTCGGCGGCAAGGGCGCGATCGGCTTCGGCCTGTTCGCCACCCAGATGCTGCCCGAGGCGATGCTGGTGGTGCCGCTGTACGCGATCTTCGCGCAGATGCAGCTGCTCAACACCCTGAGCGGCCTGATCCTCGCGAACACCGCCTTCACCGTGCCGGTGATCACCTGGATCCTCAAGGGCGCCATCGACGGCGTGCCGATCGAGGTCGAGGAGGCCGCGCGGGTGGACGGCTGCTCGCGCATCGGCATCGTGCTGGGCGTGGTGGTGCCGCTGATCGCGCCCACGCTGGCCGCGGCCGCGGTGATCTCCTTCTTCCATGGCTGGAACGAGTACGTGTTCGCGCAGACGCTGATCACCGAGGAGCGGCTGCACACGGCCTCCGTCGGCCTGGCCGGCTTCATCGGCGAGCTCAGCACGCCGCTCGATGCCGTGATGGCGGTGGGCGTGATGTACACGCTGCCGGCCGTCATCTTCTACCTGATCGTGCAGCGCCACGTCGTCTCCGGCATGACCGCCGGCAGCGTCAAGGGCTGACCCCGAACCATCGAACCGAATACACAGCCATGGCTTCCATCAAGCTCCAGGACATCACCAAGAACTTCGCCGACAAGCATGTCGTCAAGGGCGTGTCGATCGACGTGCCCGACGGCGAATTCCTCGTGCTGCTCGGCCCCTCCGGTTGCGGCAAGTCGACCCTGCTGCGCATGCTCGCCGGGCTCGAGAGCATCAGCGGCGGCGAGATCCACATCAACGAGCGCCGCGTCGACGAACTGCCGCCGACCGAACGCGACATCGCCTTCGTGTTCCAGTCCTATGCGCTCTATCCGCACATGACGGTGCGGCGCAACATCGCGTTCCCGTTGATCATGCGGCAGCACCGCTGGTGGTTCCACATCCCGCTGCTCGGCGGCATGGCCAAGCGGCGCATCGAGCGCTCGCCGGCCGTCTCGCAGCTGGTGGAGCGCACCGCGCGCACGCTGGCGCTGACCGACTGGCTCGACAAGTTCCCGCGCACGCTCTCGGGGGGCCAGCGCCAGCGCGTGGCACTCGGCCGAGCAATGGTGCGCGAGCCGCAGGTGTTCCTGATGGACGAGCCGTTGTCGAACCTCGACGCCAAGCTGCGCACCACCATGCGCGCCGAGATCTCGAAGCTGCACCAGCGCGTGGGCGGCACCTTCGTCTACGTCACGCACGACCAGGTCGAGGCGATGACCATGGGCACGCGCATCGCGCTGCTCAAGGACGGCGTGGTGCAGCAGTTCGGCAGCCCGCGCGAGATCTACGAGGCGCCGGCCAACCTCTACGTGGCGCGCTTCATCGGCACGCCGCCGATGAACCTGCTGCAGGCCACGGTGAACGCCGACGGCAGCGCGCTCGCGCTCGGCGGCGAGGCCACGATGCCGCTGCCCGCGCACCTGCGCGGCCTGGCCGCGCCCGGCGCCGCCGTGGTGCTCGGCCTGCGGCCGAACGCGCTGACGGTGGCGCGCGGCGGCCAGGGCCTGGCCGGGCGCATCGCGCTGGTCGAGCATGTCGGCGCCGAGTCGCTGGTGGCGGTCGCGCTCACCGACGTCCGCACGCTGCACGACGAGGAAGGCGCCGCGAACGCCGACCTGATGGTCACGGTGCCGGGCTACACCGACCTCGCGAACGGCGACCCGGTCGCGGTCGGCTTCGATGCCGCGCAGGCCGTGCTGTTCGACGCTGCCACGGGCCGCAACCTCGCCGCCGCGCCGCGCACGCACTGAATTCTTCCCACCCCTCATCGCCAACACACTCCATGAACAAATCCTCCGCCATCCTCGAGGGCTTCCGCGTCCTCGACTGCTCCATCGCCATGGCCGGCCCCTTCGCGGCCCAGCGCCTGGGCGACCTGGGCGCCGACGTCATCAAGGTCGAGCCGGTCGCCGGCGAATGGCAGCGCCATGTCTCGGCCGGCGGCGCGCGCGGCAACCGCATCAACGTCTCCTTCCTCTCGCTCAACCGCAACAAGCGCAGCCTCGCGGTCGACCTCAAGAGCGACGAGGGCCGCGATGCGCTCTACGAACTGGTGCGCGGCTCCGACGTGTTCCTGCAGAACTACCGCCCCGGCGTGGCCGAACGCCTGGGCGTGGACTACGCCACGCTCTCGAAGATCAACCCGCGGCTGGTCTACGTCTCGATGTCGGGCTACGGCGAGGACGGCCCCTACAAGCTCTGGCCCGGGCAGGACCTGCTGCTGCAGGCGATGAGCGGCGCCATGCTGTCCACGGGCCGCGCCGGCGAGCCGCCGTCGCCCGCGGGCCAGTACCTGGTCGACGCCATCACGGCCTCGACCGCCTTCGAGGCCGTGATCGCCGCGCTGCTGCACCGCGTGCGCAGCGGCGAGGGCCAGCTGGTGCAGGTCAACATGCTCGATGCCATCGTCGCGCTGCAGATGCAGGAGCTGTCGGTGTTCAGCGTGGCCGGCAAGCCGCAGGAGCGCACGGCCGAGCCCCATGCGCATGTCTACATCCGCGCGCCCTACGGCGTGTTCGCCACGCAGGACGGCTTCCTCGCGCTGGCCTTCCCGAAGATGGCCGCGCTTGCGCAGGCCATCGGCGCGCCGGTGCTGGCCGACTTCGACGACGAGCGCGACACCTTCGCGCGTCGCGACGAGATCTTCTCGATCACGCGCGAGAAGCTGCGCCACCGCGCCACCGCCGAATGGCTCGCGGTGTTCCGCGCGGCCGACATCTGGGCCGGCCCGGTGTACGGCTATGCCGACGTCATGAACGATCCGCAGATCGTCCACAACGGCACCTTCGTCGAGTACGAGCATCCGACCGAGGGCAAGGTGAAGACGCCGGGCTTCCCGATCAAGTTCACGCGCACGCCCTCGAGCGTGCGCCGCGGCGCGCCGCTGGCGGGACAGCACACGCGCGAGATCCTCGGCGAGCTGGGCTGGAGCACCGAGCGCATCGACGGCCTGCTCGCGGCCAAGGTGATCGGGGAAGAGACGCTGTGAGCGGCGCGCCGATCAAGGGCCTGACCTGGGACCATCCGCGCGGCTACGTCGCGCTCGAGCGCGCGGCCGAACGCGCGCGCGCCGAGGGCCTCGACCTGCACTGGGAGCGCCAGCCGCTCGAGGGCTTCGAGTCGCATCCGATCGAGGACCTGGCCGAGCGCTACGACCTGATCGTGCTCGACCATCCGCACATCGGCGACGCGGTGGCCGGCGACTGCCTGCAGCCGCTCGAATCGCTGTTCACGGCCGACGAGCTCGCGCGCTGGCGCGCGCAGAGCATCGGCCGTTCGTTCGACAGCTACCGCTATGCCGGCGCGCACTGGGCGCTGCCGCTCGATGCCGCCACGCAGGTGGCGGTGGCGCGCACCGATCGGCTCGAGGGCGCGCTGCCGAGCAGCTGGACCGAGGTGCTCGCGCTGGCCGCGCGCCAGCCGGTGTGCCTGTCGCTGGCCGGCCCGCATGCGGCGCTTTCGCTGTTCAGCATGGCGGCCGCGCACGGCGACGCGCCCACGGGCAGCGAGCCCGGCCGGCTGTTCAGGGGCCAAGGTGCCACCACGGCCTGGGAACTGCTGTCGGAGCTGCATGCGCTGGCCTTCCGCGGCTGGGCCGGGCTCAACCCGATCGGCATCCTCGATGCGATGTCGCGCGATGCGCAGGCCGTGTACTGCCCGCTGGTCTACGGCTACGTCAACTACGCGGTGGCCGGCGCCGGCACGCGGCCGCTGCACTTCGCCGACGTGCCCGCGGGTTCGCACGGCCTCGGCTCGACGCTCGGCGGCACCGGCCTCGCGGTGAGCCGGCGCGCGACGGTCAGCGATGCGCTGCGTGCCCACCTCGTCGCGCTGATGAGCCCGGCGATGCAGGAGGACTTCATTCCCTTCGCCGACGGCCAGCCGAGCGCGCGCAGCGCGTGGAGCCATGCGCGCGTCAACGTCGCCTGGAACGGCTTCTTCGCGCAGACCGAGGCCACGCTCGAGGCCGCGATCGTGCGGCCGCGCCATCCGGGCTACATCCCGTTCCAGACCGCGGCCTCGGCGCTGGTGCGCGAGATGCTCGCCGACCGGCTCGCGGCCCCGGCCGCGCTCGAGCGGCTGCAAACGCTCTACCAGAGCCACCGACCCGCGGGCAGCGAAGTCTGAGCCCGCCTTCCCTTCTTCAGTCCCCATCCGCCATGAACCACATCCTCTTCGAGGTCCGCGACCAAGTCGCGACTCTGATCCTCAACCGCCCCGAGAAGCTCAACGCCGTCACGCCCAAGATGGCCGATGCGCTGGTCGCCCACGTGAAGGACTGCAACGCGCGCGCCGACGTGCGCGCCGTCGTCATCACGGGCGCCGGCGAGAAGGCCTTCTGCGCCGGCAGCGACATCGCCGAGCTCGACGGCTACGACACGCCCTGGACCTTCCGCAACCGGCCCGACTACTGCGACGCGATCCGCGCGCTGCGCAAGCCCGTGGTCTGCGCCATCAACGGCTATGCGCTCGGCGGCGGCCTCGAGACCGCCATGTCCTGCGACATCCGCATCGCGGCCGAGCATGCACGCTTCGGCGCGCCCGAGGTCAAGCTCGGCTGGATCGGCGGCGGCGGCATGTCGTACATGCTTGCGCACAGCATCGGCGCCTCGAACACCGCGCTGATGCTGATGGGCGGCGATCCCGTCAGCGCGCAGCAGGCGCTGCAGTGGGGCCTGGTGAGCGAACTGGTGCCGGCCGCCGAGCTGCTGGCGCGCGCGCAGGCCATTGCCGCCACCATCGCGAGCCGCCCGCCGATCGCGGTCGAGACCGCCAAGGCCAACCTGCGCGCCGCCTATGCGATGCCGCTGGAGACCGCGATCCAGTACGAGCGCGACCTGCAGACCGTGTGCTTCGCGACCGAGGACGCGAAGGAAGGCCGCGCGGCCTTCAAGGCGCGCCGTCCGGCCGTGTTCGAGGGGCGCTGAGATGCAGGCGATCCCCGACATGGTCGATGCCGCGGCCACGCTGCCCATCGATGCGGAGAAAGCGCTGCTCGTGGGCCGCGCCTGGCTTCCGGGCGGGACCGGCGAGCTGGGCGGCCCGACGCTGGTGACGGTGCGCGCAGGCCAGCTGATCGACATCGGCACGCTCGCGCCCACGGTCTCGGCGCTGCTCGAGCGCGAGGACGCGGCCGCCGCGGTGCGCGATGCCGAGGGCGTGCCGCTCGGCACGCTGGCCGACTGGCTCGCGAGCACCGCCGCGCACGGCCCCGACCCCGCGCAGCGCCATCTGCTCGCGCCCAACGACCTGCAGGTGGTGAAGGCCGCCGGCGTGACCTTCGCGGCCAGCATGGTCGAGCGCGTGATCGAGGAACAGGCGCGCGGCGACGCGAGCCGCGCCGAGGCGGTGCGCCGCCAGGTGGTGGCCGTGGTCGGCGACGACCTCTCGGGCATCGTGCCGGGCTCGCCCGAGGCGATGCAGCTCAAGCAGGTGCTGCTTGCGCAGGGCCTCTGGTCGCAGTACCTCGAGGTCGGCATCGGGCCCGACGCCGAGGTCTTCACCAAGGCCGCGCCGCTGGCCTCGGTGGGCACCGGCGTGCAGGTGGGCCTGCATCCGGGCTCGACCTGGAACAACCCCGAGCCCGAGGTCGTGCTGGCCGTCGACAGCCGCGGCCGGACCGTCGGTGCCGCGCTCGGCAACGACGTCAACCTGCGCGACTTCGAAGGCCGCAGCGCGCTGCTGCTGGGCAAGGCCAAGGACAACAACGCCTCGTGCGCCATCGGCCCGTTCATCCGCCTGTTCGACGCCCACTACGGCATCGACGACCTGCGCGCCACCGTGGTCGAGCTGCGCGTGGAGGGCGAGGACGGCTTCGTGCTCGAGGGCTCGAGCTCGATGGCGCAGATCAGCCGCGATCCGCTCGAGCTGGTGCGTCACGCCATGGGCGCGCACCACCAGTACCCCGACGGCATCCTGCTGTTCTGCGGCACCATGTTCGCGCCGATCCAGGACCGCGACGCGCCGGGCGCCGGCTTCACCCACCACGAGGGCGACCGCGTGGCGATCCGCGCCGAGCGGCTGGGCACGCTGTTCAACCGGGTCGGCCGCAGCGACCGCATTGCGCCGTGGACCTTCGGCATCGGCGCGCTGATGCGCAACCTCGCCGCGCGCGGGCGGCTTTGAGCGCGGCGGTGGCCGGGCGCGCTTGGCGGCAGAATCCGGGCCACCCATGACAGAACCCGAAAAAAGACAGGGCCGCCGCCGCTTCGGCACCAACTCCGTCACCATGGCCGACGTGGCCGAGGTGGCGGGCGTGTCGGCACAGACCGTGTCGCGCGTGCTGCGCGACCCCGAGGGCTGCACGCCGCAGACGCGCGAGCGCGTGGAGGCGGCGATCCGCAGCACCCGCTACGTGCAGAACCTCGCGGCCAGCCACCTGGCATCGAACCGCAGCATGACGGTGGCCGCCGTGATTCCGCAGATCGCGGCCTCGGTCTTCGCCGAGACGCTGCAGGGCCTGTCGAACGTGCTGCTGCAGGCCGGCTACCAGGTGATCATCGGCCACACCGACTACAGCCACGAGCGCGAGGAGGCCGTGGTGCGCAGCCTGCTGGGCCGCCGCCCCGACGCCTTCTTCCTCGTCGGCACGCGCCACACCGACGCGGTGCGCGAGATGCTCGCGCGCGCCGCCATTCCCGTGGTCGAGAGCTGGGCCTGGACGCGCAAGCCCATCGACCAGCTCGTCGGCTTCTCGAACCAGGAGGCGCTGGCCGCGGCCGTGGCCTATGCGCAGCGCCGCGGCTACCGCCATCCCACCTTCGTGGGTGCCGCGCGCCCCGGCGACGACCGCGCGCGCGAGCGCCTGGACGGCTACACCACCGGCATGGCGCGCCACTACCCGGGCCAGGCGCCGCGCAGCCTGGTGGTGGAGAACCTGCCCTACACCATGGGCAGCGGCAGCACCCTGCTCGAGGCCGCGCGCGCACGTTTCCCCGACAGCGACCTGCTGCTGTTCTCGAGCGACCTGCTGGCCTCGGGCGCGCTGCTGGCCTGCCAGCGGCTGGGCATCGCGGTGCCGAAGCAGCTCGCGATCATGGGCTTCGGCGACTACGAGATCGCGCGCGAGCTCAACCCCGGCCTCACGACCATCGCGGTGCCGACCGTGCGCATGGGCGAGGAGGCCGCGCGCATGCTGGTGCAGCGGCTGCGCAGCGAGACGCCGGCGGCGCGCAAGCGCGACCTGGGTTTCGAGCTGATCGAGCGCGGGAGCGCCTGAGCGCGGAGGCGGCTAGCGCGGGTCGCGGGCCGCATCCACCAGCACGAAGGCCACCTTGGCCGGCTTGCCCGAACGGTTGGCCCAGGAATGCGCGGTGCCGCGCTGGATCAGCACGTCACCCTGCCGCATCACGGTTTCGCCCTGTTCCATGATGGCGACGACCTCGCCTTCGAGCACCAGGGCGTAGTCGACCGTGTCGGTCTGGTGCATGCCGGGATGCTGTCCCTGCTGCACGTCGCGGTGGGCATCGGGGTACATCGAGCGGAACGTGGCGTCCATGAGGCGGCGCAGCTCCGCGGGGTCCTGCGGCTCGGCCGGCCATTCGATGATCCGGAACACGGTGCCGCCGCGCGGCGGCAGCACGCCCTGGTGGCCGGCGATCGAATCGGGAACGCCGAAATCGTCGCCCGGCTTCGTGCGCCAGAGGTTGGTGATCCGGTAGCCGGGGCGCTCCGGCACGGTCTTCTGCGCGGGCGACGCGCCATCGGCGGCGATGACGGAGCGTCCCTGCGGGTCGAAGCCCGTGACGATGCGGCGGATCGGTGGTGAAGCGTGCGACATGGTGGTTCAGTTCTTCTCGATCTTCAGTTCGGGAACCAGGGCGGCATTGGCCCGGTAGGTTTCTTCGATGCGCGCCTTGAAGGCCGATGCGCCCAGGTAGCGGGGCACCTGGGACAGCATCCTCGCGCTGCCGACGAATCCGGCCGAGCCGGCGACCTGCTCGCACAGGCGCTCCAGCCGCGCGATCACCGGCGCGGGCGTGCCGCTCGGCACGAACAGGCCGTTGAGCCCCGGCGTGATGGCCGGCCCGCCCAGCTCCGGGATCGCCGGAACCTCGGGATAGGCCGGATGCCGTCGGTCGGAGAGCACGGCCAGCACGCGCAGGTTCTTCCCGGCCAGGGAAGCGATCGCGGCCGCGCTGAAATCCACCGTGCCCGCGAGCGCGTCGTTCAGCAGCGGAGCGTCGCCCCGGTAGGCCACGGCATTGAAGCGAAGGCCGAGCGAGCGCTCGACGGCGGCCATCGACAGGTGCGGCACGCTGCCCAGGCCCGCGTGGCCATAGGACAGGCCACCGGGCCTGGCGCGCGCTGCGTCGGCCAGCTCGGCAAAGGACCGGATGGGCGAGTTCTTCGGCACCGCGATGGCGAAGACGTTCTCGAACACCTGGCAGACCGGTTCGACCTGGCTGTTCCTGAAGGGCATCTTCGCGTTGAGGAAGGGCGAGTTGGTCATCGGCGAGGCGGGAGAAAAGGCGACGGTGTAGCCATCGGGGTTCGCCCGCGACAGGTAGGCGAAGCCGACGACGCCGCCCGCGCCCTCGCGCGTGCCCACGACCCAGGGCTGCGAGGTGTCCCGGGCCGCTTCGGCCGCGAAAGCCCGCGCCATGGCATCGACGGCGCCGCCGGCGGCATAGGGCACGATCACCTCGACCGCGCGCGAAGGGAAGTTCGGCGACTGGGCCCCGGCGGGGGCCCACGGCAGGGTGCACAGGAGCGCCAGCAAGGCGGTGGAACGTCCGGATTTCATGCGTGATGACCTCGTGAAGTGAAGCGCGAAGAGCGACACCGGCGTTCAGCCCGGCGTCACCACCCTGCCAGCGCAGTCGCCGAACCCGATCGGCACCGCGCCTTCGGCCACGCATCGCGCGCGCAGGACGACGTCGTCGCCGTCCTCGAGGTAGCGGCGGCTTTCGCCATTGGGCAGGGCCAGCGGTTGCGTTCCGCCCTGCGTGATCTCGAGCAGGCAGCCCAGCTCGCCGGGACGGGGGCCCGACACGGTGCCCGATCCGATCAGGTCGCCGGTCTCCGCCACGCAGCCATTGCTGGTCTGGTGGGTCAGCATCTGCGCGAGCGTCCAGTACTGGTCGCGAAAGCATGGCGAGGAGACGAGCACCGGCGCCTGCCCGTCTTCGCGCATCCGCCGCGTCGAAAGCAGCACCTGCATGCGGATGTCGAGGCCGCCTCGCAGCTGGTCGTGCTCCGACAGCAGATAGGGCAGCACGGGTCCCGCATCGCAGGCGCGCGGCGCTGCCGGCGTGCGGAACGGCGCCAGCGCCTCGAGGCTCACGACCCAGGGCGACAGGGTGCTCAGCGTGCTCTTCGCGAGGAACGGCCCCAGCGGCCGTGACTCCCAGGCCTGCAGGTCGCGCGCGGACCAGTCGTTGAGCAGGCTCAGGCCGAAGAGGGCGTCCGCGGCGCCGTCGATCGAGAGCGGGCGGCCCAGTGCATTGCCTTGGCCGACATAGGCGCCGATCTCGCACTCCAAGTCGACCTTGCCCGATGGCGCGTGGATGGGCAGCGCCTGTCCCGGCGGGACCTGCTGGCCCATCGGCCTGGGAAACGGGGTTCCGCTGATCGCCAGGCTCGATGCGCGGCCATGGTAGGCAACGGGCAGCGAATGGAAGTTGGACAGCAGCGGCTCGAGTGGGCGGCTCATGCGTCCCGTGTTCGTCGCGTGGTGGATCGAGGTGAAGAAGTCGGAGAAATTCCGCACCCGAACCGGCAGCCGCATCCGCGCGGACGATGCCGCCACCAGGCAGGCCGCGGTCCGCGCGGTGTCCGCCGCGCCTTCGCGCAGCAGCCTGGACAGGGCAAGCCGGAGCGCCGACGCATCGGCCGCGGGCGCGGCCATCAGGGCAAGGAGCGAGTCCGCGCGGCAGGCCTCGGCCATCCTCGTGCCGAGTCCGTCGATCAAGCCGGTGTTGGACAGTTGTCTTAGATCGAGCACCTGCTCCCCGATGGCCACGCCCAGGCGGGGACGCTCGTCGTCGGCCGTCGAGAAGCAGCCGAACGGCAGGTTCTGCAGGGGAAAATCGGTGTCTCCGGGCGCCGATCGCGCCACCCAGCTGCGCAGATCGGCGCGATGTGTTTCGTTGATGTCGTGCATGGTCCTTCCTGAATTGGTCAAATGTACTAATTCATAAAGAGCGGCACGCATGGGGCAAACCCTTGTGCGGACTGGGAGGGCCCGTCGCCGCGTCGGATAAAGTAGGACGGATGCCCGAAACCATGGAGACGAGCCGATGAGCCGCAGTGACGCGCCCGAGAAGATCCTCAACGCGGCGGAGGAACTGTTCGCCGCCAAGGGCTACCACGGCGTCTCCCTGCGGCAGATCGCCGATGCCGCGGGGATCGTGGTCTCGCTGGTGCAGTACCACTACAAGACGAAGGAAGACCTGTTCGGCGCCGTGCTCGGCCGGCGCATCTCGGTGATCAATCACGAGCGGCTCGCGCGGCTCGATCGGCTCGAGCATCCGGAGTCCGGCGCGGCGAAGCCCTCGCTCGAGGACGTGCTGCGTGCCTTCGTCGAACCGACGGTGCTGTTCTCGCGGGACACGGCGCGCGGCGGTCCCCAGTACGCGCAGCTGATCGGGCAGATCATCAACGACCCGCAGCCCCATGCGCGGCAGGCGTCGCGCGAGTACGCGGACCCGATCGCGCGGCAGACGATCCGGGTGCTCGCGACCGTGCTGCCCGAGATGGATCCCCACACGCTCGCGTGGTGCTACCTGTTCGCGGTCGGCTCGATGGTCGCCGCGATCTCGCCGACGGGGCGCATCCGGACCCTCGCCAAGGAGCGGCCCGACAGCCCGGACACGCACTACATCATCGAGCGGCTCGCGAAGTTCCTGCGGGGCGGCTTCGAGGCCGTGAGGGACGACCGATCGCTGCGCTGAGCGGCGCCGGCACCATGAAAAAAAGCGGGCCGTCGCCGGCCCGCTCTTCTTCGTCGAGTCCGCGGCGCAAGCCGCGGTGTTCGATCAGCCCAGCAGGCCGTGCAGGATGTTGGCGACCGGGGTCACCACGTTGCCCACCGTGTGTTCGACCTGGCTGGTGATCGGGGTCACCACGTCGGTGACCACCGAGCCCACCGAGTGATCGACGTTCTCGACCACGTTGGACACGGTCTCGACCACCGGCGCCGCCGCCGCGGTCGCGCCGGCCAGGATGTCGGTCACCGGAGCCAGGGCACCGGAACCGGCGCTGGTCAGCGTGTCCACCACCGGCGCGAGGGTGTCGCTCAGGCCGCTGGCGATCTCGGTCACCGGCTGCAGGATGTTGGCCACCGGGCCATCGCCACCCAGCGCGCCGAGCAGGCTGCCGACGAGGCCGTCGTTGCCGAGCAGGCCGCCCACCAGGCCGTCGTTGCCCAGGAGGTTGCCGACCAGGCCATCGTTGCCGAGCAGGCCACCGACGAGGCCGTCGCTGCCGAGCAGCCCACCGACCAGGCCGCCTTCGCCGCCGCCGAGCACGCCACCCAGCAGGCCGTCGTCGCCCAGCACGCCGCCGAGCAGACCGCCGTCACCGCCGAGCACGCCGCCCAGGAGGCCGTCATCGCCCAGCACGCCGCCGAGCAGACCGCCGTCACCGCCGAGCACGCCACCCAGCAGGCCGTCGTCGCCCAGCACGCCGCCGAGCAGACCGCCGTCACCGCCGAGCACGCCACCCAGCAGGCCGTCATCGCCCAGGATGCCGCCGAGCAGGCCACCTTCGCCGCCGAGCACGCCACCCAGAAGGCCGTCGTCACCCAGGATGCCGCCGAGCAGGCCGCCTTCGCCGCCGAGCACGCCGCCCACGAGGCCGTCGTCACCCAGGATGCCGCCGAGCAGGCCGCCGTCGCCACCGAGCACGCCGCCCACGAGGCCGTCGTCACCCAGGATGCCGCCGAGCAGGCCGCCTTCGCCACCGAGCACGCCGCCCAGCAGGCCGTCGTCGCCCAGGATGCTGCCGAGCAGGCCGCCTTCGCCGCCGCCGAGCACGCCGCCCAGAAGGCCATCGTCACCCAGGAGGCCGCCGCTGCCGAACAGGAAGCCGCCGTTGCCGCCGAGCGCACCGCCGAGCAGGCCGTCGTCGCCGAGGAGGCCGCCGAGCAGACCGCCTTCGCCACCCAACAGACCGCCGAACAGGCCGCCATCGGCAGGCGCATCGGCCGCGACCATCAGGCTGGCCGAGGCGCCGGCATCGGCACCACCACCGAGCAGGCCACCCAGCAGGCCGCCGAGAAGGCCGTCGTCGCCGAGGACGCCGCCAAGCAGGCCGCCTTCGCCACCGAGGACGCCGCCCAGGAGGCCATCGTCACCGAGGATGCCGCCGAGCAGGCCGTCATCGCCGAGCACGCCACCCAGGAGGCCGCCGTCGCCGCCGAGCACGCCGCCCAGCAGGCCGTCGTCGCCGAGCACGCCACCCAGCAGGCCACCGTCACCGCCGAGCAGACCACCCAGCAGGCCGTCGTCACCCAGCACGCCGCCGAGCAGACCACCGTCGCCGCCGAGCAGACCGCCCAGCAGGCCGTCATCACCCAGCACGCCGCCGAGCAGACCACCGTCGCCACCGAGCACACCGCCCAGCAGACCGTCGTCACCCAGCACGCCACCCAGAAGACCACCGTCGCCGCCGAGCAGACCGCCCAGCAGGCCGTCGTCACCCAGCACGCCACCCAGAAGACCACCGTCGCCGCCGAGCAGACCGCCCAGCAGGCCGTCGTCACCCAGCACGCCGCCGAGCAGACCACCGTCGCCACCGAGCAGACCGCCCAGCAGACCATCGTCGCCCAGCACACCACCCAGGAGGCCACCGTCGCCACCGAGCAGACCGCCCAGCAGACCATCGTCGCCCAGCACACCACCCAGGAGGCCACCGTCGCCACCGAGCAGACCGCCCAGCAGGCCGTCGTCACCCAGCACGCCGCCGAGCAGACCACCGTCGCCGCCGAGCACGCCGCCCAGCAGGCCGTCATCGCCCAGCACGCCACCCAGCAGGCCATCGCCGCCGATCAGATTCGCCACGCCATCGGTCAGGAAGTCGACCTGCGTGCCCACCGCGCCCAGCAGCGCGTCGGTGGTGCCGGCGCCGAGCAGCTGGTCGGTCAGCGGGCTCAGCAGGCCGCCAACGCCGTCGGTGACCTGACCCACGAGGTCGTCCACCGGATCCAGCACGTTCGGGTCGTTCGCCGTGAAGCTGTCGCCGAACACCGGGGCCAGCAGGCCGCTCACGGTGTCGGTCAGGCTGTCGGTGAGGCCGACCACCGGAGCGAGCACGTCGCCCAGGCCGAGCTCGCCGAGCAGGCCGTCGTTGAGGCCTTCGACCAGGCCGCCGACGATGCTGTCGGTCGGGTCGAGCAGTTGCGCGCCCGTGCCGCCGCCGCCACCGCCGATGCCGTCGAGCAGGCCGCCCAGCAAGCCACCGACCAGTCCGTCTTCGCCGAGCAGGCCGCCCACGAGGCCGTCGCCACCCAGCAGGCCGCCGACCAGGCCGTCGTCGCCGAGCAGGCTCGGGACCAGACCGTCTTCGCCGAGCACGCCGCCGAGGATGCCGCCTTCGCCGAGCAGGCCACCCACCAGGCCATCGTCGCCCAGCAGGCCACCGACCAGGCCGTCGTCGCCGAGCAGACCGCCCACGAGGCCGTCGCCGCCGATCAGGCCACCGAGCAGTCCGTCGTCGGCCAGCACGCCGCCGAGCAGGCCGTCGTCACCAAGCAGGCCGCCGACCAGGCCCTCATCGCCCAGCAGACCACCGAGCAGACCATCGTCGCTCAGCAGGCCGCCCAGCGGACCGCCGGCACCGAGGATGCCGTCTTCGCCGAGCACGCCGCCCAGCAGTCCGTCCTCGCCGAGCAGACCGCCCACGAGGCCGTCGTCGCCGAGCACGCCGCCGAGCAGGCCGTCTTCACCGCCGAGCAGGCCACCGAGCGGGCCGTCGGCCAGCAGGTTGCCAACCACGCCATCCGGGCCCAGCAGGCTGCCGACCAGACCATCGGGTCCGAGCAGGCCGCCGCTCAGGCCTTCGCTGCCGAGCAGGTTGCCCAGCAGGCCGTCGTCGCCGAGCAGGCCGCCCACGAGACCGTCTTCACCGAGCAGGCCGCCGATGGCGCCGTCGTCGCCCAGCAGGCCACCGAGCAGGCCGTCTTCGCCGAGCGCCGGGCCCAGCAGGCCGCCGAGCAGGCCGTCCTCGCCGCCCAGGCCGCCGAGCAGGCCACCGTCACCGAGCAGGGTGTCGAGCAGGCTGCCGACCGCGGTGCCTTCGCCGATCACGCCGCCGAGCAGGCCGTCGTCGCCCAGCAGGCCGCCGACCAGACCGTCCTCGCCGAGCAGGCCGCCCAGCAGGCTGTGTTCGCCGAGCAGGCCGTCGAGCACCTGGCCGACCACGCCGTCGTCGCCCAGCAGGCCATCGACCAGGCCATCGACGCCCAGGCCGGTGGTCACGCCGCCCAGCAGGCCTTCGCTGCCCAGCACGTTCTCGAGGATGTTGTTCAGGGCGTCGGTCAGGTAATCGACCTGGGCGTTGACCGTGTCGATGATCGCGCCGGTGGTGCCGCCGCCCAGCAGGCCGTCGACGACGGGCGACAGCACGCCGCCGAGGTTGGTGGTGACATGGTCGACCGCGTTGTCCACGGGATCGAACTCGTTGGGATCGTTGGGCGTGAACTCGTTGCCGGCGATCGGCGCGAGCACGTCGTCGACCACGTCGGTGACGCTGTTGACGATGGGCTTCACGGTCTGCAGCGCGCCGCCCAGGCCCAGGGTGTTGTCCACGGCATCGACCACATGGCCGACGGCGCTGTCGCCCGGATCCAGCAGGTGGTCGGCATCGGCGTCCGCATCGGCGTCAGCGTCGGCATCCGCGTCCGCGTCCGCATCTGCGTCGGCATCCGCATCGGCGTCTGCATCCGCGTCCGCGTCGGCATCTGCATCGGCGTCCGCATCGGCATCCGCGTCTGCATCGGCATCACCGTCCGCATCGGCATCCGCATCCGCGTCCGCGTCGGCATCCGCGTCGGAATCGCCGACACCGGGAATGAAGAAGGGAACGCTCGAATCGCCGCCGCCGCCACCCAGGGCCGCGGCCAGCGCGATGCCGCCCAGCGCGCCGAGCGCGAACTCGCCGATGCCGAGGCCACCGCCGGTGGCGAGCTTCTTGGTGACGGCCAGCGCCGCCGCATCGGCGTCGGCATCGGGCGGGGTGACCGCGAGGTCGCCCGAGGCCACGTCGACATTCACCTGCTCGAGGCCGCCCGGGAGCTTGGTCGACGTCACGGTGGCATCGGTGCCGCCCGCGAAGACGCCGGCCAGCGGTGCCTTGTTGGTGGCCGAGCCGGGGAACAGCACATTGGCCTGGCCGCCATCGGGAACGATCACGCGGTCGCCGGCGATCAGCGACTGGTTGCCGTTCACCGGGATGCTCACGCCGTCGCGCACGACGGTCGTGCCGGGCGTCGCATTCGATAGCGATCCGATGCTGGCGGGCGCCGAGGGCGGCACCGCCGCGGTCGCGCCCATCGGGGCGATCGGCGAGGCGGTGGCTTGAGCGAGCACCACGGGTGCCCCACCGTTTGCGGTGGTGCCGAGGGGCGTCGGAGTCGATGATTCTGTTGTAGTCATGGCGGCCTCTGTGACAAAGATATGGCCTACAGGGGCAACATGCGTGCCGCCTCCGCGCCGCCGCCATGGCGGGCCGCTGTTACGGCACGGCGACCGCCTTATCTCGTTGATTCAAAAGACTTTTTTCTTTTGGGGTAACACGCGGCGGGAACATCCGTAACACCGCATTTCGCCGCGCGTTACGTAACGTGCGGCGTTTTTTCCGCGGAACGTCGAGCGGGTTTGGGGGGCGCGGGTCATGCCGGCGAAGGCGCCGAAAAGCCGTCGGACAAAGCTAGCGCTCGAACCCATAGGGCGCGAACCGGCTCTGGTTCTCGTCCACGTCCAGCGCCTCGCCGATGAACGGAAAGGCGCGCTGCGGGCAGCGCTCGCGCTCGCAGACCTTGCATCCCATGCCGATCGGCGTGGCGGCCTCGGGGTCCTGCAGGTCGAGCCCCTTGGCATACACCAGCCGCGGCGCATGGCGGATGTCGCAGCCCAGCCCGATCGAGAAGGTCTTGCGCGGCGAACCATAGCCGCGCTGCCCGCGCGAGACCGAGCGCGCGATCCACAGGTAGCGCCGCCCGTCGGGCATGCGCGCGAGCTGCGGCAGGATGCGCTCGGGCTGCGCGAAGGCCTCGTACACGTTCCACAGCGGGCAGGTGCCGCCGGTGCGGCTGAAGTGGAAGTGGGTGGCCGACTGGCGCTTGGAGATGTTGCCGGCCTTGTCCACGCGCACGAAGAAGAAGGGCACGCCGGGCGCGCCCACCCGTTGCAGCGTGCTGAGCCGGTGGCACACGGTCTCGAAGCCGACGCCGAAGCGCTGGCCGAGCAGGTCGATGTCGTAGCGCAGCGATTCCGCGGCCTCGAGGAAGGCGCCGTAGGGCAGCAGCAGGGCGCCCGCGAAGTAGTTGGCCAGGCCGATGCGCGCCAGCTTGCGCGAGGCCGGGTCCTCGGTGAAGGGCGGCGCGTCGACCAGCGCGTCGATCGCCGCGCCGAGCTCGAGCAGCGCGAGCTGGGTGCCGAGCTGGAACGCCTGCTGGCCCGGCTCGAGCGCGGGTGACAGCCGCAGGCTGCGCTGCGCGGCGTCGTAGCGGCGCTTGCTGACCTCGGTGTCGTCGGTCAGCAGCACGCGCACGCCATGGCGTTGGCGCAGCCGCTCGACCAGCCATTCGGCGAGATGGCCGCCGTGGTCGCGCGCGCCCGGCGCGGCCTGCGCCTGCTGCGCCTCGCGCGCCAGCGCCTCGGCCGCGCGGTCGAGGGTGTCGAAGTGGTTCTGGTGCGCGAAGAAGAAGTCGCGCACCACCTCGAAGGGCATGGCGCGCGGCGCGGCCAGGCCCGAGCGCTCGTCGCCCAGGCGCAGCGCCATGGTCTCGAGCTGTTCCATCGCCTCGATGTTGCGGCGGTGCAGCGCCAGCAGCGCGCGGCCCAGCGCGGGCATCTGCGCCGCCACCTCCTGCAGCTCGGGCAGCGCCACCGGCTCGGCGGCGTCGGCCAGCGCCTCGCGCATGCCGGCGACCAGCCGCGCCTCCTCGTCCTCTGAGAACTGCTGGATGTCGACGCCGAGCGCGCGGCTGATCTTGAGCAGCACCGCCACCGTCAGCGGCCGCTGGTTCTGCTCGAGCTGGTTGAGGTAGCTGGGCGACAGCTCCAGGGCATTGGCCAGCGCCACCTGCGACAGGCCGCGCTCCGCGCGCAGGCTGCGCAGGCGCACGCCCATGAATGTCTTCTTCATCGTTTCGCCTTCGCTGCGAATGCGGGGGAATTCGCAAAATTCGCAAATTGGAGGATTGGGGTTCGCAAGAATTTGCCTTTTCAGTCCTTCTGCAAACCGCATTCTCTGCGTAGATTGCGAAGCATGACAACACCCGCCGGAACGACCGAACTGCGCGAACTGGTGCTGCCGGTGCATGCCAACCACCGCGGCACGCTGTTCGCGGGGCAGGGCCTGCAACTGATGAGCAAGGCGGCCTTCCTGGCCGCGCGCGGCCTGGCGCAGCGCGAGGTGGTGATGGCCGGCGTGACCGGCGTCGACTTCCTCGCGCCGGTGCCGGTGGGCCACCAGCTGCTGCTGCGCGGCTGGGTCAGCCGCATCGGCCGCAGCTCGATGACCGTGTGCGTGACCGGCCTGGCCGACGTGCCGGGCGCGCCGGCCGAAGAAGTCCTCAAGGGCGTGTTCGAGATGGTGGCGGTCGACGCCGCCGGTCGTCCCGCCGCCATCGATCGCGCCTACCTCGACGAACAAACCGCATGAACGCAACCAAGCCCATGACCGAAACCACCGCACCCGCGGGCTTCCGCCCGAAGAAATCCGTTGCCCTCTCGGGCGTGACCGCGGGCAACACCGCGCTGTGCACCGTGGGCCGCACCGGCAACGACCTGCACTACCGCGGCTACGACATCCTCGACATCGCCGAGGTCTGCGAGTTCGAGGAGATCGCCCACCTGCTGGTGCACGGCAAGCTGCCCACGCGCGCCGAGCTCAAGGCCTACAAGGCGCGGCTCAAGGCGTTGCGCGGCCTGCCCGCGAGCGTGAAGGAAGCGCTCGAGAGCCTGCCGGCCGGCGCCCATCCGATGGACGTGATGCGCACCGGCGTCTCGGCGCTGGGCTGCGTGCTGCCCGAGAAGGACGACCACAACCTGCCGGGCGCGCGCGACATCGCCGACCGCCTGATGGCCTCGCTGGGCTCGATGCTGCTGTACTGGTACCACTGGAGCACGCAGGGCAAGCGCATCGACGTGGAGACCGACGACGATTCGATCGGCGGCCACTTCCTGCACCTGCTGCATGGCCGGAAGCCTTCCGAGGCCTGGGTGCGCGCGATGCACACCTCGCTCAATCTCTACGCCGAGCACGAGTTCAACGCCAGCACCTTCACCGCGCGCGTGATCGCGGGCACCGGCAGCGACATGCACTCGGCCATCGCCGGCGCGATCGGCGCGCTGCGCGGCCCCAAGCACGGCGGCGCCAACGAGGTCGCGTTCGAGATCCAGAAGCGCTACGACAGCCCGGCCGAGGCCGAGGCCGACATCCGCCGCCGCGTGGAGGCCAGGGAAGTGGTGATCGGCTTCGGCCACCCGGTCTACACCGTGAGCGACCCGCGCAACGTGGTGATCAAGGGCGTGGCCCGGCGGCTGTCGGAGGAGGCCGGCTCGACCAAGATGTACGACATCGCCGAGCGGCTCGAGTCGGTGATGTGGGAGGTCAAGAAGATGTTCCCCAACCTCGACTGGTTCAGCGCCGTGAGCTACCACATGATGGGCGTGCCGACCGCCATGTTCACGCCGCTGTTCGTGATCGCGCGCACCAGCGGCTGGGCCGCGCACGTCATCGAGCAGCGCGTGGACAACAAGATCATCCGCCCGAGCGCGAACTACACCGGTCCCGAGGACCTGGCGTTCGTGCCGATCGAGGCGCGCGCCTGAGGCCGGAGGCAGGGGCGCGGTGAAGTCCTTCCAGGTCGATGTCGCTCGGAGCACACTCCGCGGTGCCGCCCCGCGGGGCGGCGCGCTCCCACATCGAACGACAACACTGGAGACAAGACCATGACGCTGAATCGCCGCGCCTTCTCGGCCGCCGCCCTGGCGGGCCTGACCCTGCCCGCCGCCACCCTCCGTGCCCAGGAGGCCTTCCCGAACAAGCCTTTGCGCATCGTCTGCCCCTTCGCACCGGGCGGTGGCTCCGACTTCATCGCGCGCGTGGCGGCCAACGTGCTGACCCAGCAGCTGGGCCAGTCGGTGGTGGTGGACAACCGGCCCGGCGCCGGCGGCACCATCGGCACCGAGTACGCGCTGCACACGCCGCCCGATGGCTACACGCTGCTGCTGATCGCGGGCAGCTACACCGTCAATCCCTCGCTCTACAAGCTGCGCTTCGATCCGGTGGCCGAGATGACGCCGGTGATCCAGCTCTCCAAGGGCGCCTACGTGCTGTGCGTCAACCCGTCGAAGGTGCCCGCGAAGAACCTGCAGGAACTGCTGGCCTTCGCGCGCCAGAACCCCGGCAAGCTCACCTTCGCCTCGGCCGGCAACGGCAGCCACCTGCACATCGTGAGCGAGTACCTGTTCGGCATGGCGAAGGTCAAGGCCACGCACGTGCCGTACCGCGGCACCGGGCCGGCCGTCACCGACCTGGTGGCGGGCAACGTCGACATGCTGATCGCGGGCACCGAGGCGCTGATGCCGCACGTGCAGTCGGGCCGGCTGCGCGCCTTCGCCGTCACCACGGCCAAGCGGCTGCAGGCCTATCCCGACATCCCCTCGATCGCCGAGAGCGGCGGCCTGCCTGCGTACGACGTGGTGGCCTGGCACGGCCTGATCGCGCCCCGGGGCGTGCCGCCGTCGGTGCTCGCCAAGCTCAACGGCGCGCTCGACGCCGGCCTCAAGGCGCCCGAACTGGTCGCGAAGCTCGATCCCACCGGCGTGTCGCCGGCCGGCGGCAGCGCCGAGCAGTTCGGCGCGCTGATCGGCACCGAGATCCCGCGCTATGCCAAGGTCGTGAAGGACAACGACATCCGCTCCGAATGAACCCCGCGCGGCCCCTCGCAGCGGTGCCGCATCGCTTTCCTGCCCGCTTCCCCACGATGACTTCAAGCCACAGAAAAAAACTCCCCGGCACCGCGCTCGACTACATCGACGCGCGCGCCGCCATCGAAGCGCTGCGCCCCGGCGCCTGGGACACGCTGTCCTACACCGCGCGCGTGCATGCCGAGAACCTCGTGCGCCGCTGCGATCCCGCGATCCTCGACGAATGCCTGCTGCAGATCGCCGAACGCCGGCGCGATCGCGACTTCCCGTGGTTTCCGGTGCGCGTGGTGTGCCACGACATCCTGGGCCAGACCGCGCTGGTCGACCTCGCGGGCCTGCGCGATGCGATCGCGGCCGAGGGCGGCGATCCGGCGCAGGTGAATCCGGTGGTGCCGGTGCAATTGATCGTCGACCACTCGCTGGCCGTGGAGTGCGGCGGCTTCGACCCGCGGGCCTTCGAGAAGAACCGCGAGATCGAGGACCGGCGCAACGAGGACCGCTTCCATTTCATCGAGTGGACGAAGCGCGCCTTCGCCAACATGGAGGTGATCCCCGCGGGCAACGGGATCATGCATCAGATCAACCTCGAGAAGATGTCGCCCGTGGTCTACGTGCAGGACGGCCTGGCCTTCCCCGACACCTGCGTGGGCACCGACAGCCACACGCCGCACGTCGACGCGCTGGGCGTGATCGCGGTCGGCGTGGGCGGGCTCGAAGCCGAGAACGTGATGCTCGGCCGCGCCTCGTGGATGCGGCTGCCCGAGATCGTCGGCGTGGCGCTCACGGGCCGCCGCCAGCCGGGCATCACCGCCACCGACATCGTGCTGGCGCTGACCGAGTTCCTGCGCAAGGAAAAGGTGGTCGGCGCCTACCTCGAGTTTTATGGCGAGGGCGCGCGCAGCCTCACCATCGGCGACCGCGCGACCATCTCCAACATGTGCCCCGAGTACGGCGCCACCGCCGCGCTGTTCCACATCGACGAACAGACGCTGGCCTACCTGCGGCTCACCGGCCGCGAGGACGCGCAGGTCGCGCTGGTCGAGACCTATGCGAAGACCGCGGGCTTCTGGGCCGACGCGCTGGCATCCGCCACCTACGAGCGCGTGCTGCGCTTCGACCTCTCCGGCGTGGTGCGCAACATGGCGGGCCCGTCGAACCCGCACCGCCGCCTGCCGACCTCGCAGCTGGCCGAGCGCGAGATCGCCATCGGCCTGCACGCGGCGCGCCAGCAGGAGGCCGCGGGCCTGATGCCCGACGGCGCCGTGATCATCGCGGCCATCACCTCGTGCACCAACACCTCGAACCCGCGCAACGTGATCGCCGCCGGCCTGCTGGCGCGCAACGCCAACCGGCTGGGCCTGGTGCGCAAGCCCTGGGTCAAGTCCTCGCTGGCGCCGGGCTCGAAGGCCGTCGAGCTCTACCTGCGCGACGCCGGCCTGCTCGCCGAACTCGAGCAGCTGGGCTTCGGCATCGTCGCCTTCGCCTGCACCACCTGCAACGGCATGTCGGGCGCGCTCGATCCGAAGATCCAGCAGGAGATCGTCGAGCGCGACCTCTACGCCACCGCCGTGCTCTCGGGCAACCGCAACTTCGACGGCCGCATCCATCCCTACGCCAAGCAGGCCTTCCTGGCCTCGCCGCCGCTGGTGGTGGCCTATGCGATCGCGGGCACCATGCGCTTCGACATCGAGCGCGACATCCTCGACGTGGTCGACGGCAAGGAGATCCGCCTGGCCGACCTCTGGCCCGCCGACGAGGAGATCGACGCGATCGTCGCCGCCTCGGTGCGGCCCGAGATGTTCCGCCAGGTCTACGAGCCGATGTTCGCGATCCATGCCGACCACGGCGAGAAGGCCAGCCCGCAGTACGACTGGCGCCCGCAGTCCACCTACATCCGCCGTCCGCCCTACTGGGACAGCGAGGGCGTCGGCGCGCTCGCGGCCAACCCGCGCACCCTGCGCGGCATGCGGCCGCTGGCCCTCCTGCCCGACAACATCACGACCGACCACCTGTCGCCGTCGAACGCGATCCTGCTCGACAGCGCCGCCGGCGAGTACCTCGCGAAGATGGGCCTGCCGGAAGAGGACTTCAATTCCTACGCCACGCACCGCGGCGACCACCTGACGGCGATGCGCGCCACCTTCGCCAACCCGCAGCTCGTCAACGAGATGGCGGTGGTCGACGGCGTGCAGCAGAAGGGTTCGCTCGCGCGCATCGAGCCCGAGGGCCGCGTGGTGCGCATGTGGGAGGCGATCGAGACCTACCTGAACCGCCGCCAGCCGCTGATCATCGTGGCCGGTGCCGACTATGGCCAGGGCTCCTCGCGCGACTGGGCCGCCAAGGGCGTGCGCCTGGCCGGCGTCGAGACGGTGGTGGCCGAGGGCTTCGAGCGCATCCACCGCACCAACCTGCTCGGCATGGGCGTGCTGCCGCTCGAGTTCAAGCCCGGCACCACGCGGCTCACGCTGGGGCTGGACGGCACCGAGACCTACGACGTGGTCGGCGAACCGGCCCCGCGCGCCGACCTCGCGCTGATCGTGCATCGCCGCAATGGCGAAGTGCTGCGCGTGCCGGTCACCTGCCGCCTCGACACTGCCGAGGAAGTGTCCATCTACGAGGCCGGCGGCGTGCTGCAGCGTTTTGCGCAAGACTTCCTGGCCGCGAACACCGCGGCCGCTTGAGAAAACCATCGCCATGGCATCCATTCCCCAGATCAAGATTCCCGCCGTCTACATGCGCGGCGGCACCAGCAAGGGCGTGTTCTTCCGCCTGCAGGACCTGCCGCCGGCCGCGCAACAGCCGGGCCCGGCGCGCGACGCGCTGCTGCTGCGCGTGATCGGCAGCCCCGACCCCTATGCCAAGCAGATCGACGGCATGGGCGGCGCCACCTCGTCGACCTCGAAGACCGTGATCCTCGCGCGCTCGACGCGGCCCGACCACGACGTCGATTACCTGTTCGGCCAGGTGTCCATCGACAGCGCTTTTGTCGACTGGTCGGGCAACTGCGGCAACCTGTCGGCCGCCGTGGGCCCGTTCGCGATCGCGCAGGGCCTGGTCGACCCGGCCCGCGTGCCGCCCGACGGCGTGTGCACCGTGCGCATCTGGCAGGCCAACATCGGCAAGACCATCGTGGCCCATGTGCCGATCTCGCTCGGCCAGGTGCAGGAGACCGGCGACTTCGAGCTCGATGGCGTGACCTTCGCGGCGGCCGAGGTGCCGCTGGAGTTCATCGACCCGGCCGACGAAGGGGAGGGCGATGGCGGCGGCGCGATGTTCCCCACGGGCAAGCTCGTCGACGACCTCGAGGTGCCCGGCGTCGGCACCTTCAAGGCCACGCTGATCAACGCGGGCATCCCCACCATCTTCGTCAACGCCGCCGACATCGGCTACGGCGGCACCGAGCTGCAGGACGCGATCAACGGCGACCCCGAGGCGCTCGCGATGTTCGAGACCATACGCGCGCACGGCGCCGTGAAGATGGGCCTGATCCAGGACATCGCCGAGGCCGCGAAGCGCCAGCACACGCCCAAGGTCGCATTCGTCGCGCCGCCGAAGGACTACGTCGCGTCCAGCGGCAAGCCGGTGCGCGCCGCCGACGTCGACCTGCTGGTGCGTGCCCTGTCGATGGGCAAGCTGCACCACGCCATGATGGGCACGGCCGCGGTCGCGATCGGCACCGCGGCCGCGATCCCCGGCACGCTGGTGAACCTCGCGGCCGGCGGCGGCGAACGCCAGGCGGTGCGCTTCGGCCATCCCTCGGGCACCTTGCGCGTCGGCGCCGAGGCGCGCGCGGTCGACGGCCAGTGGGCCGTGACCAAGGCCCTGATGAGCCGCAGCGCCCGCGTATTGATGGAAGGCTGGGTGCGCGTGCCCGGCGACAGTTTCTGAAAAACGGATCATCCTCATGTCCACCCGCAAGCAACTCAAATCCCTCGCCGAGGCCCGCCGCGGCCTGATCGTTCCGGGCGCCTTCAACGCGCTCTCCGCCCGTGTCGTGGAAGACCTCGGTTTCCAGGCCATCTACGTCACCGGCGCCGGCGTCACCAACATGTGGTTCGGCATGCCCGACCAGGGCTTCATGGGCCTGTCGGAGATCGCCGACCACACGGCGCGCATCCGCGATGCCGTGTCGGTGCCGCTGATCGTCGATGCCGACACCGGCTTCGGCAACGCGCTCAACGTGCGCCACACCGTGCGCACGCTCGAGCGCGCGGGCGCCGACTGCATCCAGTTCGAGGACCAGGTCGCGCCCAAGCGCTGCGGTCATTTCTCGGGCAAGGAGGTGATCTCCACCGAGGAGGCCGTGAGCAAGATCAAGGCGGCCGTCGATGCGCGCCGCGATCCCGACCTGCTGATCATGGCGCGCACCGACGCGGCCGCGATCCATGGCTTCGAGGCCGCGGTCGAGCGCGCGCAGCGCTTCGCCGAGGCCGGCGCCGACATCCTGTTCGTCGAGGCCGTGACCAGCGCCGAGGAGGTTCGCGCGCTGCCGAAGCGGTTGGACCGGCCGCAGCTCATGAACATGGTGATCGGCGGCAAGACGCCGATCTTCAACGCGACCGAACTCAGCGAGCTCGGCTACGGCATCGTGCTCTATGCCAATGCCGCGCTGCAGGGTGCGGTGGCCGGCATGCAGAAGGCGCTGACGGTGCTGCGCGACGAGAAGGAAGTGCGCGAATCCAGCGGCCTGGTCACGCCCTTCGCCGAGCGCCAGCGGCTCGTGGGCAAGCCCGAGTGGGACGCGCTGGAGCAGCGCTACACCTGAAGCACCGCGGCCAGCAGCCGCACGCCCTGGTCGATCTGCTCGACCGTGAGGCTCGCATAGCCGAGGATCAGGCCGCCGCAACGGTTGCCGGTGGCCTTGCCCGCGTAGAGCGGCGACACCGGATACACACCCACGCCACGCAGCCGCGCGGCGGCGACCAGCGCGGCTTCGTCGCGCGGCCGCAGCCAGGGCAGCCACAGCACCACGTGCAGCCCGGCCGCCGTGCCCGCGACCTGCGCCTCGGCCGGCAGATGGCGCGCGATGGCCTCGAGCAGCGCCGTGCGGCGGCGTTCGTTCTCGCGCCGCACGCGCCGCACGTGACGCTCGTAGGCGCCGCTGTCGATCAGGGCCGCCAGCACCCGCTGCTCGAGCAGCGGCGCATGGCGGTCGGCCATGCGCTTGGCCTGGCGGAACACCGGCACCAGCTCGGGCGGCAGCACCAGGTAGCCGAGCCGCATCTGCGGCGACAGCGCCTTCGAGAAGGTGCCCACATAGAGCACGCGCCCGTCGGCATCGACCGCGCGCAGCGCGTCGATCGGGCGCTGGCCATAGCGGAACTCGCCGTCGTAGTCGTCTTCCACGATCCAGGCGCGCTGCTGCCGCGCCCATTGCAGCAGCTCGAGGCGCCGGCCGATGGCGAGCACGCCGCCGAGCGGGAACTGGTGCGAGGGCGTGACGTAGGCCAGGCGCGCGCGGCCGTCGCGCGGCAGCGCGGCCGTGTCCAGGCCCTGCGCATCGACGGGCACCGGCAGCAGCGCCGCTCCCGTGGCCTCGAAGCAGCGCCGCGCCATCAGGTAGCCGGGGTTCTCGAACACGAAGGCGTCGGCGGGATCGAGCAGCAGCCGCGCGCACAGGTCGATGCCCTGCTGCGAGCCCTGCACCACGACGATCTGTTCCGCGTCGCAGACCAGCCCGCGCGCGCGCCGCAGATAGCCCTGCAGCGCGCGCCTCAATCCTTCGTCGCCCTCGGGCGGGGCGTAGCTCAGGCTGCGCTGCTGGCGCAGCAGCTCGGCCTGGTAGGCGCGCCGCCAGGCCAGCGCGGGGAAGTCGCGCGAGGCGACCGCGCCATAGAGGAAGTCGATGCGCGCCGGCTCGCTCGGTGCGGTCGCTGGCGGCGCCATCGCGGCGATGCGGCGGCCGTAGGCCGACAGCGTGGGCGCGGGCCGGGCGCGGCGGGAGGCGGCCGCAGGCCGTGCCACGGCGGCAGACGACGGGCTCGCCACGCGCGCCGCGCGTCCCGCCGACGTGAGCAGGTAGCCCTCGGCGGCGAGCTGCTCGTAGACCGCGGTCACCGTGGTGCGCGAGACACCGAGCTCGGCCGCCAGGGCCCGGGTCGACGGGGCGGGCGCGCCGGCGGGCAGGGTGCCGTCGGCGATCTGGTCGCGCAGCAGCGCGTAGATGCGGCGGCCCGCGCCCTGGCCCGGAGGAGGCGACAACTGGTCCATGCAAAAAGGTCTAAACTGGTTCTTCGCATTGTGCCGGTTCGAAGCGACAGTGAGGCACCCCACACGCTTTCAGAGCCACGCCCGATGTACATCCCCGCGCATTTCGCCGTCACCGATCCCGCCGCGCTGCAGCGCGTCATCCGCGAGCATCCGCTCGGCATGCTGGTCACGCACGGCCCCGCGGGGCTGGACGCCGATCACCTGCCCTTCGAGTTCGATCCCGAGGTCGGCACCCACGGCCTGCTCTCGGCCCACGTCGCGCGCGCCAACGACGCCTGGCAGCGCTGCCCGACCGGCACCGAGGTCATGGTGGTCTTCCGCGCCGCGCAGGCCTACATCTCGCCGAGCTGGTATCCGAGCAAGCACGAGCTGCACCGGCAGGTGCCGACCTGGAACTACGAGGTGGTGCATGCGCACGGCACGATCACCGTGCGCGACGACGAGCGCTTCGTGCGCGGCATCGTCGCGCGCCTCACGCGCCGCCACGAGGCGGCCGAGCCCAGGCCCTGGAAGATGGGCGACTCGGCGCCCGAATTCATCGACGGGCTGCTGGGCCACATCGTCGGCATCGAGATCGCGCTCACCTCGCTGGTCGGCAAGTCGAAGCTGAGCCAGAACAAGGAGACGCGCGACCGCGCGGGTGCGTCCGAGGCGCTGGCCGCGCGCGGCCATGCCGAGATCGCCGAGCGCATGCGCCCGATCGACTGATCGGCCGGTCGCGCGCAGCTATGCGGCGGCGCCCACCGCGGCCCGGCGCTGCCCATGCCGCGGCCGCTGCAGCCCCAGGTGCTCGCGCAAGGTACTCCCCTCGTACTCGGTGCGCACCAGGCCGCGCCGGCGCAGCTCGGGCAGCACCAGCTCGATGAAGTCCTGCAGGCCGCCCGGGAACCAGGGCGACATGATGTTGAAGCCGTCGGCGCCGCCTTCCTCGAACCACTGCTGCAGCTGGTCGGCGATGCTCTGCGGCGTGCCCACCACCTGCTGGTGGCCGCGCGCGCCCGCGATGCGCAGGTAGAGATCGCGGATGCTGAGGTTCTCGCGCCGCGCGAGGTCGAGCAGCAGGCGCTGCCGGCTCTTGGGGCCGTTGGTCTCGGGCAGCTCGGGCACGGGGCCGTCGACCGGCAGGCCCGAGAAGTCGAAGCCGCCGATCACGTTCGACAGCAGCGAGACGCCCACCACCGGGTGCACCAGGTCCTGCAGCAGCGCGAACTTCTCCTCGGCCTCCTCCTGCGTGCGGCCGACCACCGGAAAGATGCCCGGCATGATCTTGATCGACTCGGGCTCGCGGTCGTAGGCCTGGGTGCGGTCCTTGATGTCGCGGTAGAAGCTCTTCGCCTCGTCGAAGGTCTGGTGCGCGACGAAGATCACCTCGGCCGTGCGCGCCGCGAGGTCGCGGCCGGCCTCCGAGGCGCCGGCCTGCACCACCACCGGCCGGCCCTGCGGCGAACGCGAGACGTTGAGCGGCCCGCGCACCGAGAAATGCTTGCCCTTGTGGTGCAGCACGTGCAGCTTGTCCGCGTGGAAGTACTGGCCGCTGTCCTTGTCGCGCACGAAGCTGTCGTCCTCCCAGCTGTCCCACAGGCCTGTCACGACGTCGTGGAACTCGGCCGCGCGCTCGTAGCGCAGCGCATGCTCGAAGTGCTCGTCGCGGTTGAAGTTCTGCGCCTCGCCGGTGCCGCTCGAGGTCACGAGGTTCCAGCCCGAGCGCCCGCCGCTGATCTGGTCGAGCGAGGCGAACTTGCGCGCCACGTTGAAGGGCTCGTTGAAGCTGGTCGACACGGTGGCGATCAGGCCGATGCGTTCGGTGACCGCGGCCAGCGCCGACAGCAGGGTCAGCGGCTCGAAGTGGTCGCTGCGCGCGGTGCGCGAGAGCGAGGCGAGTTCGCTGCTGCGCACGCCCACCGAGTCGGCCAGGAAGACGGCATCGAACTTCGCCGCCTCAGCCAGCTTCGCGAGCTCGACGTAGTGGCGGAAGTTGCTGCCCGCGTCGGCC
The DNA here is from genome assembly GCA_016806145.1 of Variovorax paradoxus. Classification (NCBI taxonomy): domain Bacteria; kingdom Pseudomonadati; phylum Pseudomonadota; class Betaproteobacteria; order Burkholderiales; family Comamonadaceae; genus Variovorax; species Variovorax paradoxus. The sequence goes on along the minus strand of CP063167.1, from coordinate 187,441 downwards.
TGGGCCTGCGGATGGCGCCAGGCGGCGATGTGGTGGCCGGTCTGCATGAGAAAGGCGCCCAGCTTGATCTGGCGGGAGGAAGTGGCCATGGGAACTCGTGGTCGGAGGGTGTGCGCGAAAGTGCGGCGGCAGGTTAAGTCGGTGCCCGCTCGCGCGGAAAGAAGGGATTCGCACTTCCTTAGGCGCGCACTGCATTTGGCAAAGGAAAGCTCGATTGCGCAGCCTCGGTTTGCGCATATGCATGCGACTTTTTCTTCGCAGCCGGCGCACGTCGAGGCCGCCACAATTTCCGCTTCATGCCCGAGCCTTCGCACGCACCCTCCGCACAACGACCGACGGTGCGCAAGCGCCTCGGCTTCTTCAGCCGGCTGCTCGACGACGCCCCCGCGGCCGAGCGCTATCGCCTGGTGGCCGCGCAGATCGCGCATGCCGAGGCCTTCGGCTTCGACTCGGCCTGGGTCGCGCAGCACCACTTCCACGAACACGAGGGCGGGCTGCCGTCGCCCTTCGTGTTTCTCGCCCACGTGGCCGCGCGCACGCGCCGCATCCGCCTGGGCACCGGCATCGTGACCCTGCCGCTCGAGAACGCACTGCGCGTGGCCGAGGACGCCATCGTGCTGGACCTGCTCACGGGCGGCCGGCTCGAGCTCGGCGTGGGCACGGGCGGCACGCCCGAGGCCTTCGCCGCCTTCGGCCTCGATGCGGCCGAGCGTCCGGCGCTGTTCGCGCGGCAGCTCGCGGCCGTGCGCGCGGCCTGGGCCGGCCGGCCGCTCGCGGGCGGCGACACGCTGTACCCCGCGGGCGCGCAATTGCTGGGCCGGATCTGGCAGGCGACTTTCTCCGTCAGTGGCGGCACGCGCGCGGGCCAGGCCGGCGACGGCCTGATGCTCTCGCGCACCCAGCCGCGCACGCTCGAAGCACCCGATGCGACGCTGGCCGAGCTGCAGGACCCGATCGTCGATGCCTACCTGGCCGCGCTGCCCGCCGGCGCCACGCCGCGCATCGTGGGATCGCGCAGCGTCTTCGTGGCCGACACGCGCGCCGAGGCGCTGCGCCTGGCCGAGATCGGCCTGCGCCGCTCGGCCGCGCGCTTCGCGGCCTCGGGCGGCGGTGGCCTCGCGGACCGCGCGGGCCCCGAGGCCACGCTCGAACAATTGATCGCGGCCTACGACGTGCACGTGGGAACGCCCGAGGACGTGATCGCATCGCTTGCCGCCGACAGCACGCTCAAGCGCGTGACCGACCTCGTGTGCCAGGTGCACTCGGTCGATCCGCCGCATGCGGCGATCCTGCGCTCGATCGAACTCGTCGCCACCGAGGTCGCGCCGGCGCTCGGCTGGCAGCGGGACACGGCTGCGGCACCCACCGACCTTCCTTCCCTCCAGACCTCATGACCGCCACCATCCCTCCCGTTGCCGACGTGATCGACCAGCTGGTCGGCATCGCGCCCGGCGATCCGCTCGACCGCTTGCGTGCGGAGCGCGAACAGGCACGCCTCAACGCCCAGCAGAGCTACCTCGCGCTGTTCGCGCCCACGCCGCCCGTGCCCGAAGCGTTCGACATCGCGGACCGCTTCGCCGTCGCGGCCTTCGTGACCGCGCTGCACGAGCAGCCCGAGGTCGCGCGCTTCTATGCGCAGCGCCTGGCCGCGCAGCGCGCACGCGCGGGCCTGGCCGACGCGATCGCGGACGAAGCGAAACGCGCCGCCGCGAAGGGCCCGTACGGCCGCTATCCCGCCGGCCCGCTGAGCGCCGAGGACACGGCCGGCCCCTCGTATGCGGTCGCCGATGCGAACCGCGAGGCGCTGGGCCCGCGCCTGTCGGCCGCGCTCGTGCACGCACAACTGCTGGTGTTCCATCCGCGCGATGCGAGCCCCACCGCGCTGCAGGCCTTGCTCGATGCCGGCTGGTCGTCCACCGGCATCGTGACCCTGTCGCAGCTCGTGGCCTTCCTCGCGTTCCAGGTCCGCGTCGTCGCGGGCCTGCGCACGCTGGCGCGCCATCCCATCACTTCCGTCGACTGAACGCCATGGCCACCGAATCGACCCTGAGCTATCCGGACAACGCGCACCCCACGCGCTTCACACAGGCGCAGCTCGAATGGCTGCCCTGGCTCGAGCCGCTGCCCGAAGCCGAGCTCACCGAGCGCCATTTCGCGGGCCTGGTCGATGCCTCGCGCGCCAAGTCGCCGTACTTCCGGCTGCTCGCGCGCGATCCCGACATCCTCGGCGCGCGCACGCGCACCGACAAGGACATCTTCTACAACCCCGAGGCCGGCCTGCCGCGCGCCGAGCGCGAACTGGCTGCGGCCGCGGCCTCGCGCCACAACGGCTGCATCTACTGCGCCTCGGTGCATGCGCGCTTCGCCACGCATTTCTCGCAGCGTGCGGACGACGTGCAGCGGCTGCTCGACGAGGGCACGACGGCCGCGCTCGGCGAGCGCTGGGACGCGATCGTCGCGGCTTCGGTGGCGCTGTCGTCCACGCCGTCCAGTTTCGGCACCGAGCACATCGAGGCGCTGCGCGCGCAGGGCCTGGACGACCTCGCGATCGCCGACGTGATCCACGGCGCCGCCTTCTTCAACTGGGCGAACCGGTTGATGCTCTCGCTGGGCGAGCCGCAACAACCCTGACGTTCAGCCGCCGTCGTCGGGCGGCGCCTCCGCGCTCGCGCGCGCGATCGCCTCGCGCGCCATGCCGGGCGCGAAGGCATCGATGAAGGCGTGGATGTAGCCGCGCAGGTGCCCGCCGCGGCGCACCGCGAGCTGGGTGCGGTTCTCGCCGAACAGGTGGCCGGCTTCCAGCGCGCGCAGGCGCCGGTCGCGCACCGCGTCGTAGGCCAGGTCGGCGACGATGCCCACGCCCACGCCCAGTTCCACATAGGTCTTGATCACGTCCGCATCCATCGCGGCCAGCACGATGTCGGGCGAGAGGCCATGGCGCGCGAAGGCCTCGTCGATGCGCGAGCGGCCCGTGAGGCCGCTGTCGTAGGTGATGAGCGGATGGCGCGCGAGCTTCTCGATGGTGAGCGGCGTCTCGGTCAGCAGCGGATGGCCCGCGGGTGCCACCACCAGGTGCGTCCAGCAGCGACAGGAGATGGCCGCGAGCTGCGGATGGTTCTGCGGCAACTCGGTGGCGATGCCCACGTCGACCTCGCCGTCGAGCAGCATCTGCGCGATCTGGCGCGGCGTGCCCTGGTGCAGGTGCAGTCGCACGCCGGGAAAGCGCAGCCGGAACTCCTGCACCGCGGCCGGCAGCGCATAGCGCGCCTGCGAATGCGTGGCCGCGATCGACAGCAGGCCTTCTTCGCGCGCCAGGAAATCCTGGCCGGCCTGGCGCAGGTTCAGGCTGTCGTCGAGCACGCGCTCGATGATCGGCAGCAGGTGGTCGCCGGGCGAGGTGAGGCCGGTGAGCCGCTTGCCCGAGCGCTTGAACAGCAGGATGCCGAGCTCGTTCTCGAGGTCGCGGATCTGCCGGCTCACGCCGGACTGCGAGGCCTCGAGCACCACCGCGGCTTCGCTGAGGTTGAAGCCGCAGCGCACGGTCTCGCGCACGGATCGCAGTTGCTGGAAGTTCATGGCGACGGGAAGAGGCTTGTCTCTGGCTGGGGCATGCGCCTTCCGGGCGCGCACTCGGTGGGAGTGCATGCAGGCTATCGCGCGGCGGGGCCGCGCGGCAAAGAACAAAAACGGATCAACGTATGCGGATTACGTGCTTCGCGAAGGCCGCGCTCTCTTGAAGAATGAGGGCTCTTGCCTTCGAGGGTGAGTGTCTCCTGGTCGCTACGGCGACGCAGTTTCAACGGGCCCCTCGGGGCCCGTTTTTTTTCGCGGCATCCGCCGCGCCACTTCTGTCGATCACCTCATGAGCAACGCCCCCTCCACGTCCCTCGCACCGAACGACCCGCGCGACCGCTTCGCCCACGAGGTCCTGCGCCTGCTCGGCCCCGCGCCCGCCAACTGGGTGCCGCGCCACGATGGCATCGACCACGACGTGCTCGTCGTCGGCGGCGGCCAGAGCGGTGCCGCGCTCTCGTTCGCGCTGCGCCGCGCGGGCATCGCCGAAGTCAGCGTGATCGATGCCGCGCCCGATGCGCAGCGCGCGGGCGTGTGGCTCACGCGCGCGCGCATGCACAAGCTGCGCACGCTCAAGAACCTGGTTGGCCCCGAGGGCTCGGTGAGTGCGCTGGGCTTCCAGGCCTGGTACGAATCGCGCCATGGCCTCGAGGCCTATGCGGCGCTCGACCGCATTCCGCGCACCGACTGGGCCGCCTACCTCGACTGGTTCCGCCACATCACCGCCACCGGGGTGCGTTACGGCACGCGACTGGTCGGCTTCGAGGCGGCCGGGCAGGGCGCGGTGCCGCACTTCCGCGTGCGGCTCGAGGTCGACGGCCAGGAGCGCATCGAGACCGCGCGCAAGCTGATCTTCGCCAACGGCGTGGCCGGCAGCGGCGCGCCCTTCGTGCCCGAGCTGCTCGCGAATGCGGTGGCCAGCGGGCTCGCGGCCCACACCGGCCATGCGATCGATTTTGCGGCGCTTGAAGGCAAGCGCGTGGCCGTGATCGGCGCGGCGGCCTCGGCCTTCGACGCGGCCGCGGTGGCGCTCGAGCATGGCGCGGCCGCCGTGCACCTGTTCGCGCGCCGCGACCATCTCGCGGCCACGCCGGTGGCGCGCGTGCGTGGCTATCCGGGCCTGTACGACAACTACTTCGCGCTGCCCGATGCCACGCGCTGGCACCATGCGGCGCGCTACCGGCGCCTGGGCACCACGCCGCCGCCCGACTCGGTGCAGCGCGTGCTGGCCTTTCCCAACTTCCATCTGCACCTGGGCGCGCCGTGGCGCGGCGTCACGCAGAACGGCAACCAGCTCGTGGCCCATGTGCACGACGAGCATTTCCACTTCGACTTCGCGATCGCCGGCACCGGCTACAGCCACGAGTTGAGCGAACGCCCCGAACTGACCGGCATCGCCGACCTGGTGCTGCGCTGGCGCGATCGCTTCGAGGCGCCCGCGCACGAGCGCGACGACGAGCTCGCGGCCGCGCCCTACCTGGGCGCGGGCCTCGAGCTGGTCGAGAAGACAGCGGGCACGGCGCCGTGGCTGCGCGACATCCACGTCTACAACCCGGGAGGCTTCGCGAGCACCGGCCTGCCGCTGGGCGACGTGCCAGGCATGCGCGGCTACGTGCCGGCCATCGTGCGCCGCATCAGCGAGGACCTGCTGCTGGCCGACCTGCCGCTGCACGAGGCACGCACGCGCGCCGAGGTGCCGCCGGACTTCGGGCCGGAGTTCTATGCGGGCGCGCTGTGGCAGGGCGAGGCGCGGCTGCAGGCGGCCTGAGAAAACAGGAGCGGAGCTCCGGACGCAGAGGACGCGAAGGTTCCGCGAAGGACACAAAAGGAAGCCAGAAGAAGAAACTTCGAATTTCTTTTTTCGCGCTCTTCGCGAATCCTTCGCGTCCTCTGCGTCCGGCTGTCCGTTTTTTATTTATTTCAGCGCAGCGAGATCCCCGCCGTCTGAATGGTCTTCGCATAGCGGATCCGCTCCGCCGCCAGCGTGCGCCCCAGGTCGGCCGGCGAGCCGCCGGTCACCTTGAAGCCCATGTCCTCGAGCTTGGCGCGCGTCTCGGGCGCGGCGATCACGGCCTGGATGTCGCGGTTGATCTTCGCGACCACGGCCGGCGGCGTGCCGGCCGGCGCGAAATAGCCCTGCCAGCTCTCGACCGCGAAGCCCGGCAGCCCGGCCTCGGCCATGGTCGGCACCTCGGGCAAAGCGCCCGAGCGGTAGTCGGTGGTGACCGCGAGCGCGCGCAGCTTGCCGGCGCGCACGTGGTCGGTCACGGCGGCCAGCGTGATCAGCGTGGCGTCGACATGGCCCGCGAGCACGTCGAGCGTGGCCGGCCCGCCGCCCGAGTAGGGGATGTAGTTGACCTGCGCGCCTGTCTCCTGGCCGATCATCTCGTGCGCCACGTGGGCGATGCCGCCGTTGCCCGGCAGGCCCAGGCTGATCGAGTGCGGCCGCGCCTTGGCGCGCGCGAGGTAGGCGCGGAAGTCGCCGATGCCGGTCTTCGGATTGACCACCAGGATCTGCGGGTTGACCACCGCCTTGATCACCGGCGTGAAGGCCTTCTGGCCGTCGTAGGGCAGGCGGTCGAACAGGATGCCGTTGAGCGTCAGGCCTTCGCCCTGCTGCAGCAGCGTGTAGCCGTCGGCCGGCGACTTGGCCACGCGCGCGGCGCCGATGGTGCCGCTGGCGCCGCCGAGGTTCTCGACCACCACCGACTGGCCCCAGCGCTCGGTCAGGCGCTCGGCGATCAGGCGGGTGAGCTTGTCGGCGCTGCCGCCGGCGGCCACGGGCACCACGATGTGGACCGGCTTCGAGGGAAAACCGGCCGCCTCGTCGGTGGCGGCGCGGGCGGACGCCGTGAGGGCGGCGAGCAGGACGGGCGCGGCCAAGGTGGCGCGCAGCAGGGCGCGGCGGGCGCCGCGGGTCGGGAAGGGCAGGGAGGTCATGGGGTGTCTCGTTCGAGGATGCGCCGACCGTAGGCGCGGGCGCGCGCGCGTCCAACGAAGCAAACCGGATATGCGTAGAAGAAAAACTTCGTTCGGCCGGCCCGGTCCGCCGCATACCCTGCCCACACCGCGGCCCCGGGCCGTGTTCCCGCTTCCCCGCCTTCCCCTCGAAAGTCCCCATGAGCCTCTCCGAACTCCCCGTCGAAACCTCGGGCAACGACCTCGCGAGCGAGCGCGCGCGCGCCATCGACGCCTTTCTCGCGCAGGCGCGCAGCCTGCTGGCCGCCGGCCCCGGCGAGGGCCATGCCCGGCTGCAGCCCGTGGCCGATGCACTGATCGCGCTGGGCCGGCGCGCCGACCTGTTCCCTGCCGCCCATTTTCCGATCGATGCCGAGCGCCCCGCGCAGGTCTACCGGCTGGCCGAGGACGCCGATGGCGGTTTCGCGCTGTATCTCTCGGCGGGCCTGGCCGGCAAGGCCCAGCCGCCGCACGACCACACCACCTGGGCGATCATTGCGGGGGTCGAAGGCAACGAGCGCAACGTTCTCTATCGCCGCGAGAAGACCGCCGATCCCGCGCGCGACGACCTCGTGCAGACGCGCGTGGTCGACGTGGCCGCGGGCAGCGCGGTGGTGCTGACGCCGACCGATGTCCACACCATCGAGCTGGTCGACGGCCTCGACGGCCGGCACCTTCACTTCTACGGCCGCGCGCTCGAGCGGCTCGAGCATCGCGTGGTGTTCGAAGGCACGGCCGGCGGCAGCTACCGGCAGTTCGGGCCGCCGCGCAACGTCCGCCATCCGGCGATCGCGCCAGCGGCGCTCAAGGCCGCGCTGTCCGATGGCGAGGAGATCGCGCTGCTCGACGTGCGCGAGACCGGCGTCTTCGTGCGCAGCCACATCCTGCTGGCCGCCTCGGCGCCGCTGTGGCGGCTGGAGCTCTTGATCGACCGCCTGGTGCCGCGCCGCGACACCCGCATCGTGCTGACCGACGCCGACGAGTCGCTGGCCCACCAGGCCGCCGGCAAGCTGGTGCGCCTGGGCTGGCGCAACGTGTCGGTGCTGGCCGGCGGCACCGCGGGCTGGGCCGCGGCGGGCTATGAACTCTTCAGCGGCAGCAACGTGCCGAGCAAGGCCTTCGGCGAGGTCATCGAGCACCGCAAGCACACGCCGTGGATCTCGGTCGACGAGCTGCACCAGCGCGTGGAACGCGGCGACGACATCGTGGTGGTCGACAGCCGCACGCCCGAGGAGTTCGCCGACTTCAGTCTGCCGTTCGCCCACAGCCTGCCGGGCGCCGAGCTGGTCTACCGCATCCATGAATTCGCGCCGCGTCCCGAGACGCTGGTGGTGGTGAACTGTGCCGGCCGCACGCGCAGCATCGTCGGCGCGCAGACGCTGATCGACGCGGGCATCCCGAACCCCGTGGTCTCGCTCAAGGACGGAACCATGGCCTGGCTGCTGGCCGGGCGCACGCTGTCGCACGGCCGCAGCGCGCCGCTGCCCGAGCCCGAGGCCGCCGGCCTCGAGCAGGCGCGTGCGCGGGCCGAGGACGTAGCCCGGCGCGCCGGCGTGCGCCGCATCGACGCCGCGGGCCTGGCACGGCTCGAGGCCGAGGCCGGCGAACGCTCGCTCTACCGCTTCGACGTGCGCACGCGCCAGGAGTACGAGGCCGGCCATCTCGAGGGCTGGCGCTGGGCGCCCGGTGGCCAACTGGTGCAGGCCACCGACGAATACGTGGGCGTGCGCCGCGCGCGCATCGTGCTGGCCGACTGGGACGGCGTGCGCGCGCTGACCACCGCGGCCTGGCTCGCGCAGCTCGGCGGCCACGAGGTCTTCGTGCATGCGCCGGCGCCGCTGCCGGTGCTGGTGCTCGGCCCCGAGCCCGTGAAGCTGCTGCCGCTGCATGCGCGCGCGCCGCGCATCGCGGTGCGGGAACTCGCATCGGCGCTGGACGCCGGCAGCGTCGCGGTGTTCGACATCGAGCGCCGCGCCGCCTACGAGCGCCGCCATGTCGCGGGCGCGCGCTTCGCGGTGCCCGACCGGCTCGAGGAATTCATCGCCGGCCTGCCCGCCACGCAGCGCGTGGTGCTGGTCTCGTCCGACGGCGTGCTGGCCGGCGCGGTCGCGGCCGAGCTCATCGCGCGCCTGGCCCGCGACGGCAGCGCGCGCGAGGTGCTCGCGCTCGCGGGCGGCACCCAGGCCTGGGTCGCGGCCGGCCTGCCCACCGGCCAGGGCGGCGAGGGCGTGCTGACCGGCGACGACGACCACTGGTACAGCCCCTACGCGCATGCCGACCTGGCGGCGCGCAATGCCGGCTTCCAGCAGTACCTCGACTGGGAGATCGGCCTCGTGGCCCAGCTCGAGCGCGAAGGCGACGTGGGCATCCGGCTGGTCGCGCCCGCCACGGCCGACGCGGCGGTGGCGCCATGAACCTGCGAAGCGCCGGCCGAACCCTGGTGCGCACGGCCTGGCAGGCCGTGCCGACCGTGATCGGCGTCATCCTGCTGAACTTCGTGCTGATGCAGCTGATCCCGGGCGACGCCGCCGACGTGGTGGCGGCCGAATCGGGCTCGGCCACGGCCGAGAGCATGGCGCAACTGCGCGCCCACTTCGGCCTCGACCTGCCGGTGCTGCAGCAGCTCGGCAGCTACCTCTACAACCTCTCGCACGGCAGCCTCGGCGTTTCGCCGCGCTACAACATGCCGGTGGTGGCGCTGATCGGCGCGCGGCTGGGCAACACGCTGCTCTTGATGCTCACCGCGCTGGGCTTCGCGCTCGCCATCGGCATCGCGCTGGGCACCATCATGGCCACGCGCGTGGGCCGCTGGCAGGACCGCACGCTCTCGGTGCTGGCGCTGCTGCTGTACTCCACGCCGGGCTTCTGGCTCGGGCTGATGGCGATCGTGCTGTTCTCGGTGCACCTGGGCTGGCTGCCCACCGGCGGCAGCGAGACCATCGGCGCGGGCTACACCGGCCTGAAGCACGCGGTCGACGTGGCGCGCCATCTGGTGCTGCCGGCGCTCGCGCTCGCGGGCTTCTACATCGCCATCTTCTCGCGGCTCACGCGCGCGGCCATGCTCGAGGTGTCGCGTCAGGACTTCGTGCGCACCGCCGAGGCCAAGGGCCTGCATCCGTGGACCGTCACGATGCGCCACGTTCTGCGCAACGCGCTGATCCCGGTCACCACCGTGGCCGGCATGCACCTGGGCACCCTGCTCGGCGGCGCGGTGGTGGTCGAGACCGTCTTCAGCTGGCCCGGCCTCGGCCGGCTGGCCTTCGACTCGGTGGCCGGGCGCGACTACACGGTGCTGCTCGGCGTGCTGCTGATGTCCTCGCTGCTGGTGATCGTGGCCAACATGCTGGTCGACCTGCTGCACGCGCTGCTCGACCCGCGCATCCAGGTGCGCTGAGTTCCGCGCGCGCACCGCTTCACGCTCTTCTCGTTTTCACCGATGTCCACTCCCTTCCTGCTCGATTCCAACCTCGCGCAAGCGCCCGCGCCGGCAACGGCGCCACGCCGCGCGGAACCGCCCGCGCCGCCGACGCCTGCCGCTTCCGTCGTTGTCGCCGCCGTCGACGCACGCCCGGTCTCGGCGCGCCGCGCCGCGCTGCGCGCCTTCGTGCGCAACCCCTCCGCCGTGGCTGGCGTGGTGCTGCTGCTGGCGATGCTGGTGCTGGCCCTGCTCGCGCCGCTGCTCTATCCGGGCGATCCGCTCGACATGGTCGCGCAGCCGCTGCTGTGGCCCGGCCAGGACGCGGCCTATCCGCTGGGCAGCGACTCGCTCGGGCGCGATGTGGCCGCCGGCATTGCGCACGGCGCGCGCATCTCGCTCGCGGTGGGCGTGGTCGCGGCCGTGCTGAGCCTCGCCATCGGCATCCTCGTGGGCGCCACCGCGGGCTACTTCGGCGGCCGGGTCGACGACGTGCTGGTGCGCATCACCGAGCTGTTCCAGACCATGCCCTCGTTCCTGTTCGTGATCGTGGTGGTGGCGATCGGCCAGCCCTCGGTGCCGGTGATCGTGTTCGCGATCGGCCTGGCCTCCTGGCCCGTGATCGCGCGGCTGGTGCGCGCCGAGTTCCGCGCGCTGCGCGAGACCGAGTTCGTGCTCGCCGCGCGCAGCCAGGGCTTCGGCCATGCGCGCATCATCTTCCAGGAAATGCTGCCGAACGCGCTGCCGCCGGTCATCGTCACCACCTCGGTGCTGGTGGCCAGCGCGATCCTGATCGAGTCGGCGCTGTCCTTCCTCGGCATGGGCGACCCCAATGCGGTGTCGTGGGGCAGCATGATCGGCCAGGGCCGCGAGTTGTTGCGCACCGCCTGGTACCTCACGGCGCTGCCGGGGGCGGCCATCGTCTTCACCGTGCTGGCGCTCAACCTCGTGGGCGACGGCCTCAACGATGCCTTCAACCCGCGTTTGAGGTGCCGTTGAGATGACGCTCGAACCCGTGACGATCGCGCCGCCGCTGCTGGACGTGCGCGGCCTCGATGTCTTCTTCCACGGCTCGAACGGCCCGATCCAGGCCGTGCGCGGGCTGGACCTGACCTTGCAGCGCGGCGAGACGCTGGCGCTGGTCGGCGAGTCGGGCTGCGGCAAGTCGACCACCGCGCTGGCGCTGCTGCGCCTGCTCGCGCCCGGCACCGCGCTGCGCGGCAGCATCCATTTCGACGGGCGCGACATCCTCGCGCTGTCGCCGGCCGCGCTGCGCGAGGTGCGCGGGCGCGAGATCGCGATGATCTTCCAGGAGCCGATGACCTCGCTGAACCCGGTGCACACCATCGGCGCGCAGATCGAGGAGACGCTCCGCCGCCACGAGAAGCTCTCGGCCGCCGCGGCGCGCCGGCGTGCCATCGAGCTGCTCGACCTGGTGCGAATTCCCGAGCCGCAGCGGCGCATCGACGACCATCCGCACAACCTCTCGGGCGGCCAGCGCCAGCGCGTGATGATCGCGATGGCCGTGGCCTGCAAGCCGCGCCTGCTGGTGGCCGACGAGCCGACCACCGCGCTCGACGTGACCATCCAGGCGCAGATCCTCGAGCTGCTCGACGGCCTGCGCCGCGAGCTCGACATGGCGCTGCTGCTGATCACCCACGACCTGGGCCTGGTGGCCCAGTGGGCCGACCGCGTGGCCGTGATGTACGGCGGCGAGAAGGTCGAGGAGGCACCGACCTCGAAGCTCTTTGCCGCCCCGTCGCATGCCTACACCCGCGGCCTGCTCGGCGCCTCGCTGCATGCCGGCAGCGCGCTGCATTACGCGGATGCGCGCCTGCCCGAGATCCAGACCCGGCTCGATCCCGCGACCGGCGTGCGCGACTTCGCGCTGCACGTGCCGCAGCCGAACACGAAGGTGCGTGCCTTGCCCGTGCGCGCCGCGGCGGGCGAACCGCTGCTGTCGGTGCAGGACCTGCGCACCGACTACCCGACGCGCGGCGGCGGCGTGCTGCATGCGGTCGACGGTGTGTCCTTCGACATCCGCGCGGGCGAGACCGTGGGCCTGGTCGGCGAATCGGGCTGCGGCAAGTCCACGCTCTCGCGCACGCTGTTGCGGCTGGTGGATCCGGCGGGCGGGCGCATCGTGTTCGACGGCACCGACATCGCTTCGTTGTCCGAGAAAGCGCTCAAGCCCTGGCGGCGGCGCGTGCAGATGGTGTTCCAGGACCCGTATGCGTCGCTGAACCCGCGGCGCAGCGTATTCGACATCCTCGAGTCGGTGCTCAAGGTGCACGGCGTGGACGACCGCGCCGAGCGGCGCAACCGCATCGCCGCCATCCTCGAGCGCGTGGGCCTGCCGGCCGATGCGGCGCGGCGCTTTCCCAACGAGTTCTCGGGCGGGCAGCGCCAGCGCATCGGCATCGCGCGCGCGCTCGTGCTGCGGCCGTCGCTGGTGGTGCTCGACGAGCCGGTGTCGGCGCTCGACGTGTCGGTGCAGGCGCAGATCCTGAACCTGCTGGTGGAGCTGAAGGAGGACTTCGGGCTGTCCTACCTGTTCATCTCGCACGATCTGTCGGTGGTGCGGTACATCGCGGATCGGGTGATGGTGATGAACAAGGGGAAGATCGTGGAGACGGGGGGGGTTCAGGATATTTGGGATCGGCCGCAGCATGCGTATACGCGGAGCTTGATTGCTGCTGTGCCGGGGGCGGAGCAGCGGAAGGCGGCTTGAGGCTGCTCCAGAAAAAGTTCCGGGCTCTTCGTCTGGATCGACTACGACTATGCAACGATCTACACCCGGTTCATCGGCACGCACGCGCAGTACGACCAGATCGACGCGAAGACCATTTGAAGAAGCCCGTCATGGAAATTCAACCCGTCAAGAACGAAAGCAGCTACCGCGCCGCGCTCGCGGCGATTGAAGGCCTGATGATGGCCAAGCGGGACACGCCCGAAGGCGACCGCCTCGATGTGCTCGTGACGCTGGTTCAGGCCTACGAGGCGAAGCATCACCCGATCGATCCCCCCGACCCCATCGAGGCGATCAAGTTCCGCATGGATCAGTCGGGCATGGGCGTGAAGGATCTCGTTCCCTTTATCGGACCGCTGAATCGTGTGTACGAAGTGCTGGCGCGCAAGCGCCCGTTGACGCTGCACATGATCCGGCGCTTGAACAAGGGGATGGGGATTCCGGCCGATGTGTTGATTGGGTTAGCCGAGGAAGAAGCATTGGCGGATTGATGTGCGCGGGGGGCCGGTTTTTCGGTTTTTTCTCTTTGGTGAGGCTGTAGGCCGGGACTCGCCCCGGCGGGCGACTCACTTTTCTTGTCTCGCCAAGAAAAGTAAGCAAAAGAAGGCGACCCCGCTGTCTGTGTCCCTCCGCTTCGCTGCGGGCAACCTGCGGTGCTCGGGGAAAGCGGGGGTCCGCAGAACTCGCTGCGCTCAAACAGCTGCGGCCCTTATCCCGCTTTCTCCTGCGCTCCTCGGCACAGCCAGAGGGGAGCGGTCGGGCCTTTGCTTCGCTCGGCCTGGCATACCCAACGGGCCTTCGCTGCGCTCGGCCGTGGGTACCTAACAGGCCATCGCTTCGCTCGGCATTGGTATTGCCCCCTCTCCCTCTGGGAGAGGGCTGGGGTGAGGGCTCTGGGCGGTGGATACCGTCAGACCCTCGGTGAGGCCCGGCGCCCTCACCCTAACCCTCTCCCAGAGGGAGAGGGAATAAGAAGCCGAGCGAAGCGATGGCCCGAACCGCATTGCAAGGCCGAGCGAAGCAAAGGCCCGAACGCCCCCCTCTGGCTGCGCCGAGGAGCGCAGCGTTTCGCGGATCAGGGCTCGCAGCTGTTTGAGCGAAGCGAGTTCTGCGAGACCCCGCGAAACGCGAGCACCGCAGGTTGCCCGTAGCGAAGCGGAGGGTCGCAGACAGTGGGGTCGCCTTTCTTTGCTTACTTTCTTTGGCGAGACAAAGAAAGTGAGCCGCCCGCCGGGGCGGGACCCGGCCGACAGCCCAACCAAAAGAACAAAACTCCAAAAAGAACAGAAGCCTACTTCTTAGCCTCATCCACATAAACATCAGCCAAATTCGACTCCACCCCATCCGCAGTCAACGAATGGTCATGCACCCGCTGATTAGCAATAGTGATGAACACAGGCTGATAGAGATTCAAATCCGGCACATCCCGCGCCACCGTCTCCTGAAACTCCTTGAACAGCTTCAACCGCCGCGCAGGATCGTTCTCCACCGCCGCATCCTCGAGCAGCTTGTCCACCACAGGACTCTGATAGTGCGTGCCATTCGAGAACGGCACCCCCTTGATGAAGTTTTTCGACCAGTACAACCGCTGCACCCCCACGGTCGGATCGAACAAATTGCTCGCCCCGTTGTGCGTGAACGCGAAATCTCGGTCCGTATAGATGCGCTTGATGAAGGCGCTCGGGTCCTGTGCCCGAACAGTCACCGCGATGCCGATGCGCGCCAGGGTCGAGCGCAGGTAGTCGGCCAGGCGCGGACCGTCGGCGCCGATCGGGTTGAAGTCCAGCGGCACGCTGAAGCGCACGCCGCCGGCCTTGCGCGGATAGCCGGCCTCGTCGAGCAGGGCGTTGGCCTTCTTGAGGTCGAAGGCATAGGGCGAGGGCGCGGGATCGTGGAAGGCCTTGAGGCCGGGCGCGATCGGCGAATAGCTGACCTGGCCGTAGCCGTAGTTCACCACCTTCACGATCACGCCGCGGTCGACGGCATGGGCCACGGCCTGGCGCACCTTCTCGTTCTTGAAGTACTCGTTGTCGAGGTTGAACTCGAGCCGGGTCACGTTCGACGAGTAGCTGTTGCCCTTGGTCTCGAAGCGCAGCGCGGGCACCTTCTTGAGCCGCTCGAGATCGGCCAGCGGCACCGGCGTGCGATAGCCGAGGTCGACGGTGCCGGTCTCGAAGGCCACGGCGGCTGCCGCCGGGTCGGTCACGAAGCGCACGATCAGCTGGTCGATGAAGGGCTTGGGCTTGTCCCAGTACTCGGGATTGCGCTCGTACACGATGTGGCTGCCGCGCACCCACTCCTTGAACCTGAACGGGCCGGTGCCGATCGGCGCGTTGTTGTTCGGGTTGTTCGCCGGGTCGGTGCCCTCGTAGACGTGCTTGGGCACGATCGGCGTCTCGGTCGCGACCAGCGCGCGGATCAGGTAGGGCGCGGGCTTCGACAGCCGCAGGATCGCGGTGTACTTGTCGGGCGTGTCGATGGCCGTGAGGTTGGCAAAAGTGTTGCGGCCGCGCGGATGGATCTTCTTCAGTAGCTCGATCGAGTAGGCGACGTCGGCCGAGGTGAAGTCCTTGCCGTCGTGCCACTTCACGCCCTGGCGCAGCGTGAAGGTGTAGGTCAGGCCGTCGGGGCTGATGACCCACTTGGTCGCCAGCTGCGGCTGCGGATTGACGTCGTAGTCGTACTTGAGCAGGCCCTCGGTGACCTTGGCACTGACGCTGAGGATCGGCGTGGCGACATTGCCGATGGTGACGAGCGCGGTGGGCTCGCTGGTCGACAGCAGGGTCAGGGTGCCGCTGTGATTGGGCGGCGCGGCCTGCGTGGCAGCGGCGAGGCCGGCGGCGAGCAGCAGCGCGACGGTGGCGCGGCGGAGGTGCGGGGGGCGGAGCAGGGAAGACATGGTGGGAGGAGCGAGAACGGAAAGAAGAAAAAGAGGAAAGAAATCAGGCAACGGCGGCATCGGTCGCGGGAACCGGCGCGGCCGTCACCAGCCCTTCGCGCAGGTCGCGCGCGATGGCGGCTTCGGCACGCTGTGCGGCATCGCCGAGGCCACCGCCGCCTGGCGTCTCGACCACCAGCTTGTCGCCGGCCGGAATGAGCTGGCGCCCCTTGGCGCGCAGCGCCCGGCCCGAGGCCAGCCGCAGCCGGCCCGGCGCGCCGTCGCTGCCGCCGAGCGCGCCGCGCGCCGGATGATCGACACGGTCGAAGGCGGCGGCGATCAGGAAGGCCGCGTCGGGCTGTGCATGGCGCACCTCGATCACCTGGCCCAGGCCGCCGCGCACCGTGCCGGCACCGCCCGAGTCGACGCGGAACTCCTTGCGCTCGAACAGCAGCGGCGCCTGGGTCTCGAGGATCTCGAGCGAGACGTTGCGCACGCCGCTCGGGTAGGCGGTGACCGAGAGGCCGTCCTTGCCGGGCCGCGCGCCGGTGCCGCCGGTGCTGAAGCTGATCACGTTGAAGCGCGGACCGCGGCGCACCGCCTCGGCATCGGCCGGCGCGGTGCCGGCCAGCACCTCGCCGCCCACGAGCTGCAGGTTCCACAGCGACGACGAGCCCTCGGCCGGCACCCGGTCGGGCCGGGCCTGGCGCAGCGCGCCGAACACGGCGTCGGGCAGCAGCTGGCCGATGACGTGGCGCGCGGTCACGGCCGCGGGATGCAGTGCATGCAGGATGCAGCCCTCGGGCGCGGCGACGCGGATCGGCGCCAGCGAGCCCGCGTTGTTGGGCACGTCGGCGCCCACCAGGCAGCGGATGCCGAAGGAGGTGTAGGCGTCGGTGTAGGCCTTGGGCACGTTGATGCCGCGCGCCACCGTGCCCGAGGTGCCGGCGAAGTCCACGTCGATGCCGTCGTCGCCGATGGTCACGGCCACCTGCAGCGTGATCGGCGCGTCGTAGCCGTCGGCCACCAGCGTGTGATGCCAGGTGCCGCGCGGCCATTCGGCCAGCGCCTCGCGCATGGCCTGCGCCGAGCGCGCGATGACGAAGTCGCCGAGCGCCTCGAGGTCGGCCAGGCCGAACTCGCGCAGCAGGGTGCGCAGCCGCCGGCCGCCGACCTCGTTGCAGGCCACCAGCGCGAACAGGTCGCCCTCGACCTGCTCGGGATCGCGTACGTTGGCGCGGATGATGGCGTGCACCGCCGGGTCGACCGTGCCGCGGCGCACGAAGCGCAGGATCGGCAGGAACAGGCCCTCGTGGTAGATCTCCAGCCCGTCGGGACTCGAGCCGATGCCGCCGATGTCGACCACGTGCAGCGTGGATGCGAACAGCGCGACCGCGCGCCGCGCCTCGCCCTCGCCATGGAACACCGGCGTGACCATGGTCATGTCGAACAGGTGGCCGGTGCCCTTCCACGGATCGTTGGTGAGGAACACGTCGCCGTCTTCCATGGTCTCGATCGGAAAGCGGCGCAGGAAGTGCTTGACCGACTCGGCCATCGAGTTGACGTGGCCCGGCGTGCCTGTCACGGCCTGCGCGATCATGCGGCCGTCGGGCAGGAACACGCCGGCCGAGAGGTCGCCGGCCTCGCGCGTGGAGGTGCCGAAGGCGGTGCGGATCAGCGTCTGGGCCTGCTCCTCGACCACCGAGAGCAGGCGGTTCCAGGCGAGCTGGTGGCGGATCAGTTGGCGGCCGGCGGGGGCCGCGGGCTTGGGTGTGGAACTCATGCGTGGTGGTCCGAAAGTTCGGGGGCGAAGGAAGAAGAGGAGGAAAGAGGAGCGGCCGCCGCATGGCTGATCAGCCCGGCTTCGAGGTCGCGCGCGATCAGCGCCGGATCGCGCTCCGAGGGATCGCCGAGGCCGGCACCGCCGGGCGTCTCGACCACCAGCACCTCGCCGGCGGGCACGAGCTGGCGCCCCTTGCCGCGCAGCGTCGTGCCCGCATGCTTGAGCCGTGCGGTGCCCGGCGCGCCATCGCCGCCGCCGAGCGCGCCGCGCGCCGGAAAGCGCACGCGGTCCCAGGTGGCCGACAGCACCATCGGGTCGCCGTCGGCGTTCTCGACCTCGATCACCTGGCCCAGCCCGCCGCGCGAAGTGCCCGCGCCGCCCGAATCGGGCCGGTACTCCTTGCGCCGGAACAGCAGCGGCGCCTGGGTCTCGAGGATCTCGAGCGAGACGTTGCGCACGCCGCTCGGGTAGGCGGTGGCCGAGAGGCCGTCCTTGCCGGGCCGCGCGCCGGTGCCGCCGGTGCTGAAGCTCACGATGTTGAAGCGGCGCGCGCGCCGCAGCGCGTCGTTGGGCCCGCCCTCGATCGGCTGGCCGCCGTACAGGCGGATGTTCCACAGCGACGAGGCGCCCTCGGCCGGCACGCGGTCGGGCCGCGCCTGGCGCAGCGCGCCGAACACCAGGTCGGGCAGCATCTGGCCGATGGCCGCGCGCGTGGCAACGGCCGCCGGCGGCAGCGCGTTGACGATCGAGCCCTCGGGCGCGACCACGCGGATCGGCGCCAGCGAGCCCGCGTTGTTCGGCACGTCCGCGCCGATCAGGCAGCGGATGCCGAAGGAGGTGTAGGCATCGGTGTAGGCCTTGGGCACGTTGATGCCACGCGCCACCGTGCCCGAGGTGCCCGCGAAGTCGACCAGGATGCCGTCGTCGGAGATCGTGACCGCCGCATGCAGCTCGACCGGCGTGTCGTAGCCGTCCACGGTCATGTGGTTGCGCCAGGTGCCGCGCGGCCAGTCGGCCAGCGCGGCGCGCATGGCCTGGGCCGAGCGCTCGATCACGTAGTCGCCCTGCGCCCGCAGGTCGTCCAGGCCGAACTCGCGCAGCAGCCGCTGCAGTCGCGTCGCGCCCACCGCGTTGCAGGCCACCAGCGCATGCAGGTCGCCCTCGACCTGCTCGGGCTCGCGCACGTTGGCGCGCACGATGGCCAGCACCGACTCGTCGAGCACGCCGTCGCTCGCGAAGCGCAGCGGCGGCAGGAACAGGCCCTCGTGGTAGATCTCGAGCGCGTCGGGGCCGGCATTCACGCCGCCGATATCGACCACGTGCACGGTCGAGGCGAACAGCGCCACCAGCCGGCCGCCGTGGAACACCGGCGTGACCATCACCACGTCGAACAGGTGGCCCGTGCCCTTCCACGGATCGTTGGTGACGAACACGTCGCCGTCGCGCATGGTGGGGGCCGGAAAGGCGCTCAGGAAATGCAGCACCGAGTCGGCCATCGAGTTGACGTGGCCCGGCGTGCCGGTCACGGCCTGCGCCACCATGCGGCCGTCGGGCAGGAACACGCCGGCCGACAGGTCGCCGGCCTCGCGCGTCGGCGTGCCGAAGGCGGTACGGATCAGCGCCTGCGCCTGCTCCTCGACCACGGCGAGCAGGCGGCTCCACACGAGCTGCTGGCGCAGCGCCTGGCGCCCATTGGCGGTGCTGGCGGTGCTGGCAGCACTCATGCCGCCACCGCCGCTGCCCGCGCTTCCTCCTCGTGCCGCACGGCCGTGGTGTCGTCGAGCACCAGCGCGCCGAGCCGGCTCACGCGCGCCTCGAAGCCCGCGATCAGCTGCGTGGTCGTCTCGTCCTCGACGACCAGCGCCGGGCCCTCGATCCACAGGCCGGGCCGCAGCGCGGCGCGCTCGTACACCGGCACCGCCTGCCAGCGGCCGGTCTCGGCGTCGTAGAGCTCGCGCGTGGCCGAGGCCGTGGCGCGGCCTTCGTCGGCCACGAGGCCGTCGGCCTCGGGCGCGGCGCGGCCGCCGGCTTCCACCGCGACCGACCAGCTCACGGCCTCGGCCGCGATGTGCGGCAGGCTGCGGCCGTAGAGCGCGGCATAGCGCGCCTCGAAGCGCTGGTGCAGCGCGGCGCTGGCGGCCGCGTCGAACGCGCCCTCGGGCAGCTCGACCGGGATCTCGTGGCCCTGGCCCGCATAGCGCATGAACACCACGCGCTGGCGCACCAGCGGCGCGCCGGGCGCGGCGCGCAGCACCACGTCGTCGGCGGTGGCGGTGAGCTCGTCGAGCAGCCGGCCCACGGCCGCATGGTCGATGCGGTCGAGCCGCTGGTGCAGGCTGCGCACCGTCTGGTAGGCCACCGGCGCCCAGAGGAAGCCCAGCGCCGAGCCCACGCCGGCCGAGTTCGGGATCACCAGCCGCGCGATGCCGAGCTTGCGCGCCAGCAGCGCCGCATGCAGCGGCGCCGCGCCGCCGAAGGCGATCAGCGTGCTCTCCTCGGCCACCTTCCCGAGTTCCGAGGCATGCACGCGCGCCGCGTTGGCCATGTTCTCGGTCACGATCTCGACCACCGCCTGCGCGGCCGCCTCGACCTCGAGCCCGGTCTGCGCGGCCACGCCCTGCAGCAGCGCGGCGCGCGCGCGCTGCGGATCGAGCCGTACCTTGCCGACCGCGAAGCGCGCCGGGTCGATCGCGCCGAGCGCGGCATGCGCGTCGGTCACGGTCGGCTGCTCGCCGCCCAGGCCGTAGGCGGCCGGACCGGGCGAGGAGCCCGCGCTGTCGGGGCCGACCTGCACCACGCCCAGGTGGTTGACGCGCGCGATCGAGCCGCCACCCGCGCCAATCTCCACCATCTCGATCACCGGGATGCGGATCGGCAGGCCCGAGCCCTTGAGGTGGCGGTGCACGCGGCCGAATTCGAAGCTGCGGCTCAGCTGCGGCTGGTAGTCGTCGATGAAGCAGATCTTGGCCGTGGTGCCGCCCATGTCGAACGAGAGCGCGCGCGTGGCGCCGATCTGCTCGGCCACCTGGCGCGCCAGCACCGCGCCGCCCGCGGGGCCCGATTCGACCAGCCGCACCGGCTCGTCGATGCCGGCCTGCAGCGTGGTGATGGCGCCGCCCGAGGTCATGAGGAAGGGCTCGGCCTTCAGGCCGCGTTCGCGCGCGCCTTCCCGCAGCCGGCGCAGGTAGCCGGCCACCTGCGGCTGCACGTAGGCATTGGCGCTGACGGTCGAGAGCCGCTCGTACTCGCGGATCTCGGGGCAGACATCGGAAGCCAGCGACACCCACAGCTGCGGCGCATGTTCGCGCAGCAGTTCGCGCACGCGGCGCTCATGGACGGGGTTCGCATAGCCGTGCAGGAAGCACACGGCCACGCTCTCGATGCCGTCGGCCACGAGCTGGCGCGCGAGCACGGCCACCTGGGCCTCGTCGAGCGGCGTGACCACGCGGCCGGCCGCGTCGGTGCGCTCGACCACGCCATGGCGCCAGTGGCGCGGCACCAGCGGCGCCGGCTTGTCGAGGAACACGTCGTACTGCGCGAAGCGGTCCTCCAGTCCGATCTCGACCAGGTCGCGGAAGCCGTGCGTGGTCAGCAGCGCCGTGGGCGCGCCCTTGCGCTCGATCAGCGCATTGGTGGCCAGCGTGGTGCCGAGGATCAGCAGGTCGACGTCGGCCCAGGCCGCGCCGGCCTGCTGCAGCACTTCCGCCACGCCGTCGAACACGGCCTGTTCGGGCGCGGCCGGCGTGGTGAGCACTTTCACGGTGTGCTTGCGCTCGCCGCGCAGCAGCACGATGTCGGTGAAGGTGCCGCCGACGTCGACCGCCACGCGCACGCGCGGGTCGATGACGGGGACGGTGGGGGAGGAGGAGTGCGAGGACATGGCGACGGTACGGGAGAAGCGGGAAGAACGGGAGAGGAAGGGAAGACTCAGAGCAGGTGCGCGCCTGCGCTCAATTCACGGAACGGCGCCGCGGCGGGGGCCGGCGCGGGTGCGGGTGCGGGAGCGGTTGCGGTCGGCGTCGCCTTCGCGAAGGCCCGCGCCAGGTCGGCCACCAGGTCGCCCGGATCCTCGAGGCCGACATGCAGCCGCACCACCGGCGCGTTGCCCTGCCATTGGCGGTGTTCGCGCAGCCGCTCGGGCTGGGCCGCGAGCGCCAGGCTCTCGTAGCCGCCCCACGAGGCGCCGATGCCGAACAGCGTGAGCGCATCGACGAAGGCATCGGCCTCGGCGGCGGTGGCATCGCGGAACGCGAAGGACACCAGGCCGCTCGCGCCGCTGAAGTCGCGCCGCCACAGCGCATGGCCCGGGTCCTCGGGCAGCGCCGGGTAGTACACGCGGCCGACCTGCGCCTGTTGCTGCAGGAAGCGCGCGACCTCGGTGGCATTGCGCTGGTGCTGCGCCAGCCGCACCGGCAGCGTGCGCAGGCCGCGCAGCGCCAGGTAGGCGTCGTCGGCGCCGATGGTCAGACCCAGCGCCTCGTGCGCGCTCAGCAGCTTCGCAGCCAGCGCGGGGCTGTCGACCACCACGATGCCCTGCATCAGGTCGGAATGGCCCGAGATGTACTTGGTGGCGGCCTGGATCGAGATGTTGGCGCCGAGCGCGAGCGGCTTGTAGAACCAGCCGCCGCTCCAGGTGTTGTCGGTGGCCACGGTCACGCCGCGCTCGCGCGCGATCTTGCTGAGCGCGGGCAGGTCGAGCACCTCGTAGAGCAGCGAGGTCGGCGACTCGAGGTACAGCAGCCGCGTGTTGGGCCGCAGCAGGCTCGCGAGGTCGTCGTGCGCGGGCGAGAAGTACTCGACCGTGATGTTCAGCCGCTTGAGCAGCGTGCTGTCGACGCGCCGCAGCGGCGCATACACGCCGTCGGCCACCAGCGCATGGTCGCCGGGCGACAGCAGCGCGAGCAGCACCAGGGTGATCGCCGACAGGCCCGAAGGCGTGAGGAAGGCGCGGTGCCCGCCTTCGAGCGCGGTCACCGCGTCCTCGAGCGCGCGGTGCGTGTCGAGGCCATGGCGGCCGTAGGAGGCCACGCGCTCGCCCGCGGCGCGGCGGTGGTGATGATCGGCATGCGCCGCGGTGTTCTCGAAGCGCACGGTGCTCGTGCGCACCACGGGCACGTTGACCGGGCCCGAGCCGGCGCGCAGTTGCGGCGCGCCCGCGTGCAGCAGCCGCGTCGCGTCGTTCAAGCCGTTGACAGCGCTCATGCGACCGCCTTGCTCGGCTGCAACTGCGTCGCGTTGTAGTTGACGATCGCGCCGGTCTCGAGGTTCACGCCGATGCGGCGCGACAGCGTCTCGAGCGGCTGGCCATAGAGATGGAAATGCAGCGTCGGCCGGTCGCCGATCACGTGGATGCTGTGCAGGTCCTCTGGCAGGAAGGCGATCGAGGTGCCGGGCTGCACCGTGACCTCGCGCTCGAGTTCGAGCCGCGCCTGCGCGGGATCGCTGCCGTCGTCGGTGCGCCGGTAGACGCGGTTCTCCTCCTGGCCCTCGACCGCCACGATGGTGGCCCAGGTCGTGTGGTTGTGCGGGATCGAGGTCTTGCCGGGATTGATCGAATTCAGGTAGAGCGCCACGTCGTCGTCGCCATCCCCGGGGTTGAGCCGGTAGCGCGTGGAGGCGCCCACGCCTTCGCTGGCGGCCGGCGGCGGGAAGTCCTCGCGCGTGAACAGGGCGGCGTGGGCCGCGAGCTTCTCGAGCCGCGCCGTGATGCGCGCGAGCACCGCGCGGTCGAGTGGCTGGGCGGCGGCGATGGCGCGGATGTCGGCCAGGGCCTGGTCGACGGCGATGCGGCGCTGTGCCGCGATGGCGGTCGTGTCGTTCTGGGATGTGGTCATGGGGAGCCTCGGTGGGTCAGAGGGCGAAGCGCAGCCGGTCGAAGGGCGGCGTTTCGGGGAAGGGGGCGGGGCGGCGCGCGGGCACGCTGTCGTCCGACGGGTCGCGCGCGCCGTCGCCGAGCGCGCGATGCAGGAACGCGCGTGTGCGATCGCTCGCGGGCGCGCGGAAGATGCGCGCGGGCGGGCCGTGCTCGACGATCACGCCGGCCTCGGTGAAATACACGGTGTCGCTGATCTCCTCGGCGAAGCGCATCTCGTGCGTCACCAGCACGCAGGTCAGGCCCTCGCGCACCAGGTCGCGGATCACGGTCAGCACCTCGCCCACGGTCTCGGGGTCGAGCGCCGAGGTCACCTCGTCGAACAGCATCAGCTCGGGCCGCATCGCGAGCGCGCGCGCGATCGCCACGCGCTGCTGCTGGCCGCCCGAGAGTTCGCCCGGATAGGCCGCGGCCTTGTGCGAGAGCCGCACCTTGTCGAGCAGCTCGCGCGCCTCGCGCTCGGCGGCGGCGCGCTCGCGGCCGGCCACGCGCGTGGGCGCGATCACCAGGTTCTCGAGCACCGTGAGGTGCGGGAACAGGTTGTACTGCTGGAACACGAAGCCCACGCGCTTGCGCAGCGCGATGAACTCGGCCTCGGCGCGCAGCGCGTCCACGCGCGTGTCGCCGACGCGGATCTCGCCGCGCTGCGGTCGCAGCAGCCCGGTGATGCAGCGCAGGATGGTCGACTTGCCCGAGCCCGAGGGCCCGATGATCGACACCGCCTGGCCGCGCTGCACCTCGAGCGAGATGCCGCGCAGCACCGCGTTGGCGCCGAAGGCGAGCTCCACGTCGCGCAGGGCGACCAGGGGCGTGTTGAAGCGGGGGGTGGCGGTCTCAGTGGCGGGCATGGCGGCGTTCCAGCGCGCGCGTGGCGCGGGCGATCGGGTAGCAGTAGGCGAAGAACACGGCGAGCAGCGTGAAATAGACCAGCACCGTGAAGTCGGTGCGCGCCACCGTGTTGCTCGCGACCTGGGCCGCGTCGACCACGTCGTGCGCGCCGACCAGCGAGGACAGCGCCGTGCTCATCGTGATGCTCGCGTAGAGGTTCATCCACGGCGGCAGCATGCGGCGCAGGCACTGCGGCAGCACGATCAGCCGGAAGATCTCGCCGCGCCGGAAGGCCAGCGACTGCGCGGCCTCCCATTGCGCGCTCGGGATCGACTGGATCGCGCCGCGGAAGATCTCGGCCACCACCGCGCTGGTGGGCAGCGCGAGGCCCAGCACCACCTTGAGCCAGTCGGGGAAGGGCACGGTCCAGGCCACCAGCCGCAGCTCGAACGGAAACACGTAGGTAGTGAAATAGATCAGCACCAGCACCGGCGCGTTGCGGAAGAACTGCACGTACCAGCGCGTGACGCCGCGCACCGGCGCGAACGGCGAGAACGACAGCGCGCCCACCAGCAGCCCCACGGCGGTGCCGATCGCCATCGCGAGCACGCTGATCTGGACGTTGGTGAGCAAGCCCAGCAGCAGCGTGGGCGACCATTGCCACAGGTGGCGCAGCGCGACGGGCGTGGTGCCGGTGGCGCTCCAGGCCGCGATCAGCAGCAGCACGGCGGCCAGCGCGGCGAGCCAGGGATGGCGGCGCGGATCGAGGTGCGCGACGAGGCTGGTGCCGGCTTCGGCGCCGAGCGGGGGAGCGGCCGGTGCCGCGGCGATCTCACTGGCCATAGCCGGGCATCCGCCAGCGCGCCTCGAGCCAGCGCCCGGCCAGGCTCACGAGCCAGGTCAGCAGGCCGAAGTACAGCAGGATCAACAGCAGCAGCTCGAGCACGTTGTCGCGCTGCGTCCAGATCATGATCGACTCGTAGGTCACGTCGCCCACGGCGATGGCCGAGGCCACCGCGGTCATCTTCACCAGGTCGACCAGGTTGTTGACCAGCGAGGGCAGCGCGAAGCGCAGCGCCAGCGGCAGCTCGACGCGCCACAGCAGCTGGCGCTGCGAGAAGCCCAGCGAGCGCGCGGCCTCGAGCGTGACGCGCGGCACCGCCTCGATGCCCGCGCGCAGCGCCTCGGCATGGAACACGCCCTTGTGCAGCGCCACCACGATCACCACCCAGACGAAGGGCGTCAGCGGATTGCCGCCGAGGCCCTGGAGCTGCTGCGTGATCAGCATGTTGAGCACGAGGAAGGCGCAATAGAGCTGCACCAGCGTCGGCGTGTTGCGCGTGACTTCCACGAAGGCGCGCGCCGGCAGCGCGACCCAGCGCCGCGGCGAGGTCAGCGCGGCCGCGATCGCCACGCCGGCCGCGAGGCTGCAGGGCACGGTCAGCACGCAGAGCTCGAAGGTGACGAGCAGCCCGCGCAGAAAGGCCTGGCGCTCGCCCGCGTCGAGCACGAAGGCGTAGTTGAGACCCAGGGTCTTGAGCGCGGCCACGGCCTGCGCGAGCAGTCCGGCGTCGTTCATGGCTGGCGCGCCGACGATGGCGTGTCGGTGGAGGGGCGAGGCTTCATGGCGCGAACGGAAAGGGCGGGGCGCGGCGCCGGTTCAGGGGCGCCGCTCACGGCGAACGGAAGGTTGCGATGCGGCCGGGCCGAATGGGGCCGTGGCCGTGGGTTCAGGGCGCGGCGCGCAGCTTGGCCTGCAGCTCGGGCAGCAGCGGCTGCGGCGGCTCGATGCCGTTGCGCTTCTCGGTCTCGATCAGCCAGCCGCTGCGATGCCACTGCTTCACCACCTTGTCGACGGCGGCGATGGTGTCGGCCTCGCCCTTGCGGGCCCAGACCACCGAGGGCGCGGGCAGGATCTCGTCGCGGATCGGTGCCGCGTAGGCGGCCCATTCGGGATTGCTGCGCAGCAGCGGCTGGATCAGCGTGGCGTCGTGCACGGCCGCCACGCAGTTGCCGCCGCGCAGCGCCAGCAGCGATTCCTGCGCGGTCTTGAAGCCGCGCACCTGGGCGCCGTACTGTTCCTGCAGCGGCTTCACGAAGCTGCTGCCCTGCGAGGCGCACACGGTCTTGCCGCGCAGGTCCTCCCACTTGGCGATGCCGCTGGTCTTGAGCACGGCGGCCGTGCCGCCCACGCGGTAGAAGGGCGTCGGCGCATAGCCGAGGATTTCGCCGCGGTCGGCGTTGTATTCCATCGAGGCGATCAGCAGGTCGACCTTGCCCGATTGCAGGAACTGCACCCGGTTGGCCGGCTGCACCTGCACCAGCTCGACCTCGGCGCCGAGCTGCTTGGCGAGGTCGCGCGCGAGGTCGGGGTTCCAGCCCACGAGCTGCTGCGTGGCCGGGTCGATCGAGCCGAAGGGCCCGCCGTTGACCACCACGCCGATCGCGACCTTGCCGCGCTGCTTGATGCGGTCGAGCGTGGCGTCGGCATGGGCCGCGCCGGCCAGGCCGAGCAGGGTGGCGAGCGCCGCGGCGGCGAATCGGGAGGAAGAGGGGGAGAAACGCGAACGCGGACGGGAAGTCATCGAATGAAAGGGGCGAAGCAGGGCAGGCGGCGATCTTCCGAGGCCGCGCCTGCCGTCGCAACGAAGGCCTTCAACTATCGATATGCGCTTTTCCGTGCAAGCCTCGGGTCGCTTCGCCATGCGGCCGGAACACGGCCAGCTCGTCGCTCGCGCATTGCGCGATCAGGCCCAGCTCCCAGTCGAGGTAGCGGCGCGCCGCGTCGAGGTTGCCGTCGTGCCGGTCGTGCACGAAGAACAGGTAGTCGATGGCCTCGGCATCGCCGGGCGACGCGGGCGTGGCCTCGACGCCGTGGCCCGCGGCCGCGAGCGCCTCGTGCGTGGTCCAGGTGGGCGCGGGCCAGCCGGCATCGCGCAGGTCGGCGGCGGCGAGCCGTGCCACCAGCGCGTCGGGCGCGATCAGCAGCAGCGGGCGGAGCGTGTCGCCACCGGTGGCGGTGCGCGCATCGGCCAGCAGGCGCGGGCGGATCGACCAGCGCGCGCCGTGCACGTGGGCCTGGCGGTAGGCCGGCGACGGGCGCAGGTCGAGCAGCGCCGTGCCTTCGGGCAGTGCGGCCAGCTGCCCGGCCGAAGCCGAAGCGGGCACCGGGCCCAGCGCCGGCGGCGCGCCCTCGGGCACGCGCAGCCCGCTCGCGAGGCCGTCTTCGACCAGCGCGGCCTCGAGGCCCAGCCGGCGCAGCCACAGCGCGATGACCGGCGCGCGCACGCCATCGTCGTCGAGCACCAGCACGCGCGCATGGCGCACGCCGATCTGCAGGTCGGTGGCCTGCAGCAGCTGGCCGCCCGGCGCATGGCGCGCGCCGGGCAGGCTGCCGGCCGCGAATTCCTCGGCCGTGCGCACGTCGAACACGAAGGCGGTGCGGTTGGCGTCGTCGAGCCAGGCCTGTGCCGCGGCACGCGACAGCACCGGTACGCCGAAGCGCCGCGCGGCGGCCTCGGCACTCGCGCGCGCGGCTTCGCGCTGCGCCGCATCGGGCGCGGCCGGCAGCGCGCGGCGGCTGCCGCGTTCGAGCTCGAGGCCGGCCAGCGCCCAGCCCTGGGTGCCGTTCTCGAGCGCGAACACCGGGTTGGGCACGCCGAGGTCGCGCAGGATCTGCGCGCCGACGATGCTGCGGGTGCGGCCCGCGCAGTGCACCACGATCGGCGTGCGCTCGTCGCTCACCTGGGTGCGCCAGCGCAGCGCCAGTTCGCCGTTGGGCACGGGAATGGCGCCGGGCAGCGTCATCTTGCGGTGTTCCTCGAGCGTGCGGCCGTCGAGCAGCACGAAGGGCTCGGCCTCGCGCTGCCAGCGCGCCAGCGTGGGCGCGTCGATGTGCGGCACCTCGAAGGCATGCTCGGCGACCTCGCCGAAGGTCTTCGAAGGCAGGTTCACGCCCTTGAACAGCGTGCGGCCCGCGCCTTCCCAGGCCGGCGCGCCGCCGGCCAGCACCGAGACGCCGGACCAGCCGAGCGCGGCCAGCCGCACGGCCGCGCGCCGGGCCAGCGCATCGCCGTCGATGCCGTCGTCGAACAGCACTGCGCGGGTCGCGCGGCGCGGCACCAGCCGCGCCACCTCGGGCTCGAGCCGGCTGTAGGCCGCATGCACCGCGAAGAAGGGATGGCCCTCGCCGTACTGGCCGTGCTCGCGGATGTCGAGCAGCGCGAGCTCGTCGCCGTCCTGCAACCAGCGCTGCAGGGTGGCCGCATCGATGGCGGGCACGCGTTCGGGGGAGGAGGAGGGGGAAGAGGAGGGGGAAGAGGAGGGCGCCGCGCCGGTGGCGGGCGCCGCGAGATCGGCGAGTGAGGACATGGGATGGGGACGGTGAAAACCGGCGGCACCTTAGCGGCCGCCGTCGCGCGCGGCTACGAAGCCTTCCGCATAAGCAAATGCGGTTCAGGCCGCGAGCGATTCGGCCACGAAGTCCTCGATGCGCCGTGGCGGCCGGCCCAGCACGCGTTCCACCGTGTCGGTGACGGTGGCCGCCTCGCCGGCACCGATCAAAGCGGCGAACTGCGCATGCACCTGCGCGATGTAGGGCGAGGGCGCCTGGGCCTGACGCGCCGCGAGTTCCTGCGGCGACAGCGGCTCGGCCACCACCGGCCGGCCGCTGAGGCCGGCGGCGATGCGCGCGAGCTCGCCATGGTCGACGGCGCGCGCGCCGGTCAGCACCCAGGGGCCGGGCGGCGCGTCGTCCGCATCGTTCAGCAGCGCCTCGACCGCCACGTCGGCGATGTCGCGCGCATCGATGTAGGCCACGCGCGGCAGGCCCGGCGGCGCATGCAGCACATCGCCCGCGGCCAGCTCGGCCGCCAGCCGCGTCAGCACCACCTGCGTCCAGGCATTGGGGCGCAGCACGCGGTGCGCGATGCCCGAGGCGGCCAGCGCGGCCTCGATGCGCGCATGCGCGTCGCCCGACAGCGAACGGCCCGGCGGCTCGATGGTCCAGTGCGAGCCCGAGAGCTTGACGATGCGGCGCACGCCGGCCTCGGCCGCGGCCTCGATGGCCGCAATCTGCTGCGCGGCCAGCTCGGGCACGATCGGCGACAGCAGGAACAGGTGCGAGACGCCCTCGAAGGCGCGCCGCAGCGAGGCCCGGTCCTCGAGGTCGCCCACCGCCACCTCGAAGGGCGCGCGCTCGTGCCGGCTCTGGTCGGCCAGCGCCGCGGCATTCGCCACCTGCCGCGTGAAGGCGCGCACCACCGCGCCGCGCTCGCGCAGCCGCGGCACCAGCAGGCGGCCGAGTCGGCCGGTGGCACCGGTCACGAGGATGCGCGGCGCCGGGTTGGCGTTGGCGGCGCTCATGCGGCGGCGAGCACCGCGGCTTCGGGCGCGGCCGCCTTGCCGGCACGCAACGCGCGCAAGGGCTCGGCATCGACCCACTCGCCGAGGTCGAAGTCGCCCGGCAGGAAGCCCCACTGCAGCAGGAAGTCCTTGAAATGCCCGATCGCCTCGACCAGCGGCGCGTCGAGCCCGATGCCCAGGTGCCGGTGCACCTCGGGCCCGTTCGAGGCCAGCACCGCTTCCTCGCTGGTGGCGATCTCGCGTGCCACGAAGCGCACCGTCTCGTCGGGATGGTCCTCGGCCCAGCGGCCCGCGCGCTCGACCACCTCGAGCAGGCGCAGCACCAGGTCGGGCCGCCGCTCGGACAGCGCCGCGTCCACCGTCAGCACGCGCGGCGTGCCGTTGTTGATGCGGATCTTCGGATCGGGATGGCTGCCGAACTCGGACACCACCTGGGCGCCGATCAGGTTCGCGACCACCAGCCCTTCCGCTCCCTTGACGAAGATCGCGTCGACCTCGCCGCGTACCAGCGCCTCGACCTCGCGGAAGTAGGGATGGCGCCGGCGCAGCCCGAACAGGCTGGGCTCGCCCTGCGCGAGGATCACCGACTCCTCGATCGGCAGCTGCACCAGCGTGAGGTCCTCGGTCGTGAGGCCGGCCAGCGACAGCGCCGACACCACGCCCTTGAGCGCGGTGGCGCGATGGAAGTCGATCAGGTCGTTGACGCGGCGCGGCACCGCGAAGCGCCGGCCCGCGAGCTGCTCGATCGATGCGATGCCGCGCCCCGGCAGGGTCACGATGGCCTGGAACTCGTCGGTCCAGGTGATCGCCACCAGCCGCGTCGCGCGGCCGTTGGCGCGGGCCCAGATCGGCGGGATGTTGCCGCCCTGGCGGAAGGACCAGGCCAGGTGGTGGTCGAAGTGGCTCTCGCGGATGCTGCGGTCCTTCGAGTCGATGATCGATTCGATCGCGATGCCTTCCTCGGCGAAGGTCTGGGCCAGCCAGCCCTGGCGCGCGGCGATGCCCAGCGGCGAGGGCACGGGGCAGCGCGTGTACCAGAGCACGTCGGGGCGGTCGGTGGTGTCGGTGGTCATGGAGAGGGTTCCTTTCACTGTCGATCAGGTGCCGATCCACGCACCGGCCAGGTTGCCGGCGATGCCGTCGGCGCTGACCGTGTGGCCGCGCACGCGGCGGTCGGCGATGGTGTAGTTGTCGAGTGCGAGCAGCGTGATGTCGGGCAGGTCGCGCACGATGTGGCGCTGGAACTCGGCGAAGGCCTGGCGCCGGCGCGCCTCGTCGGTCTCGATGGCGGCCGCCTCGAGCAGCCGGTCGACCTCGGGGTTGTTGTAGCCCGAGCCGTTGGAGAACGGCAGGCCCTTCTTGAAGTTCTTCGACCAGTACAGGCGCTGGATGCCCACGGTGGGGTCGAAGGTGTTGCTCATCACGCTCACGTGCAGGTCGAAGGCGCGGTCGGCATAGATGCGGCGCACGTAGGTCGCGAAGTCGGTCGCGTTGATCGTGACCTCGATGCCGATGCGCCCCAGGCTCTGCTTCAGGTACTCGGCGGTGCGCTGGCCGCCCTCGTTGGGAATGGGCGTCAGCGCGAGCTTGAGCCGCAGGTTGGGGCCGGCCTTGCCGCGCGCGAGGCCCGCCGCGTCGAGCAAGGCCTCGGCCTGCTTCGGATCGTGCGGCAGCACCGGCAGGTCGGGCACGTAGAACTTCGCGAGCGCCGGATGCACCGGCCCCGGGATCAACCGGCCCTGGCCGTACCACACGGTCTTCTGCACCACCTGCCGGTTGATCGCGTGCGCGATCGCCTGGCGCACGCGCAGGTCCTGCAGCGCGGGGCTCTCGAGGTTGAACTCCACGCGCGAGACGTTGTTGATGTACTGGTAGCCGTTCGGCTCGAACACCAGGTTCGGCCTGGCGCGCAGCCGCTCCACGTCGCCCAGCGGCACCGGCGTGCCCGGGCTCAGGTGCACCTCGCCCTTCTCGATCGCGGCCGCGCGCGCGGCGGCGTCGGGGATGAAGCGCACGATCAGCCGGTCGACGTAGGGCCTGGGGTTGTCCCAGTAGTCGGGGTTGCGCTCGTAGCTCACGTGGCTGCCGCGCACCCATTCCTTGAAGACGAAGGGGCCGGTGCCCACGGGCGCGTTGTTGGCCGGGTTGGCATCGGCCTTGCCGTTCTCGTAGAGGTGCTTCGGCACGATCGGCGACTCGGCCGCCGACAGCGCGGTGATCAGGTAGGGCACCGGCTTCGACAGCACCAGGATCGCGGTGTGCGCATCGGGCGTGCGCACCTCCGACACGCTCGAGAAGGTGGCGCGACCGCGCGGGTGGTATTGCTTGAGCAGGCCGATCGAATGCGCGACGTCGGCCGATGTGAAGGGCCGGCCGTCGTGCCACTTCACGCCGCGGCGCAGGGTGAAGCTGTACTGCAGCCCGTCGGCGCTCACGCTCCAGGCGGTCGCGAGCTGCGGCTGCGGCGAGAGGTCGAAGCCGTAGCTCAGCAGGCCCTCGGTGGTCTTGGCCGAGATCAGCACCGAGGCGCCGGCCGAATGCGCGATGGTGGTGAGCGTGGGCGGCTCGGGATCGATCAGCACGGTCAGCGTGCCGCCGCGCACCGGCGTGCCCGCGTCGCGGCCCTGCGCGAGCGCGGACACCGCCGCGAACGGCGAGGCCAGGCCCGCGAGCCCGAGTCCCGCGCCGGCCTGCAGCCAGGCGCGGCGCTCCATGTTCCAGTCCTGCATGCTCATCCCTTGAGGTGAAGATCGGCGAAGTTGCCCGACAGGCCCTCGGCGCCGACCGTGTGGCCGCCGATGCGGCGATTGGCCACCGTGACCTGGGCCACCGCCACCAGGCCGATGGTCGGCAGCTCGCGCGCGATCACGCGCTGGAACTCGGCATAGAGCGCGCGCCGCTTCGCGGCATCGTTCTCCACCGCCGCGGCCTCGAGCAGCCGGTCGACCTCGGGGTTGTCGTAGTGCGCGCCGTTCGAGAAGGGCACGCCCGGGCGGAAGTTCTTCGACCAGTAGAAGCGCTGGATGCCGACCGCGGGGTCGAACATCTGGCTCATGCCCTGGTTGTTGAAGTCGAAGTCGCGGTCGGTGTAGACGCGCTTGATGTAGGCGCCGAACTCCTGCGTGCGCACCGTCACGTCGATGCCCACGCGCGCGAGCGCCTGGCGGATGTACTGGCCCACGCGGTTGCCGCCCCCGTCGAACACGTCGTGGCTGACGCGAAAGCGCACGCCGTCGGCGCCGCGCGCGAAGCCGGCCTCGTCGAGCAGCGCCTCGGCGCGCTTGCGGTCGAAACCCGGTACGCCGGCCGCGGGCTCGTAGAAGGCGCGCAGCACCGGCGAGATCGGGCCCGGCGCGGCCAGGCCGTAGCCGTACCACACGGTCTTGAGGATCACCTCGCGGTCGATCGCATGCGCCACCGCCTGGCGCACCTTGGCGTGGCGGAAGTAGGGGTTGTCGAGGTTGAACTCGATGCGCGTGGTCGAGTTGTTGAAGTACTCGTTGCCGCGCGTGTCCAGGCTCAGGTGCGGCAGCGCCTTGAGCCGATCGAGGTCGGGGATCGGCACCGGTGTCGCGCCGGCCAGGTCGACCGTGCCGCTCTCGAGCGCGGCCGCGGCCGCCGCGGGGTCGGGCACGAAGCGCACCACCAGCCGGTCGACGTAGGGCTTGCCGGCATCCCAGTAGTCGGGATTGCGCTCGTAGATGATGTGGCTGCCGCGCTGCCACTCCTTGAACACGAACGGTCCGGTGCCGATCGGTGCGTTGTTGGCCGGATGGCTCGCGAGGTCGCGGCCCTCGTAGACATGGCGCGGCACGATCGGCGACTCGGCGGCCGCCAGCGCGGTCAGCAGGAAGGGCGCGGGCTTGCTGAGCACCAGCACCGCCGTGTGCGCATCGGGCGTGCGCACCTCGCTCACGCTCGCGAAGGTGGCGCGACCGCGCGGATGCGACTGCTTGAGCGCGAGGATCGAGAAGGCCACGTCGGCCGAGGTGAAGGAGCGGCCGTCGTGCCACTTCACGCCGCGGCGCAGCCTGAAGGTGTATTGCAGGCCATCGGGCTGCACCTCCCAGGCCACGGCGAGCTGCGGACGCGGGCGCAGATCGAAGTCGTAGCTCAGCAGACCCTCGACCGCCTTCGGCGACACCAGGAAGGTGCCGGCCGCGGAGTTGACCAGTCCCACCAGCGTGGGCGGCTCGAGCGCGGTGAGCAGCGTGACGACGCTGCCGGGCTTGTGGCGCGGTGCGGCATCGGGCTCGGTATGGGGCGCGGCATTGGCCGCGGCCGCCGGCACCGCGGCCAGCGCGAGCGGCAGCCCCGCGAGCCGCCGGTGGAAATGCCGGCGGCTGATCGGAGGCGTGGGCGTCATGCGGCGGGCGCGGTCGGGGCTGCAGGCGTCGCGGGCGCGGCCACGCTGTCCTCGTAGCCCGGCGGCGCGATGAAGCCGCCATAGGCCTCCTCGAGCAGCCGCGCGAAGGCGATGGTGGTGCGGTCCTCGAGGTAGGCGCCGACCGCCTGCGCGCTCACCGGCAGGCCCTCGTCGTCGAGCCCGATCGGGAAGCTGGTGGCCGGCAGACCCGGCAGCACCGGCAGCCCGGCCCAGGCGAACAGGTCGAGGAAGCGCACCTCGCGCGTGCCGTCCTCGAAGGCCACGGGATAGGTGCGCGCATCCTTGGGCTCGCTGTGGTTGTGGCGGAAGGCCGGCAGCGGCGCCACCGGCGTCACCACCACGTCGAACTGCGCGAAGAAGCCTTCCCACTGGTGGCGCAGCGCCACGCGCGCCTCGTGGTCCTGCAGCCACTGGCTGTGGCGCAGCGTGGAGGCGCGCAGCCAGGCTGCGTCGGCGCTGTCGTCCTCGGGCGAGAGTGCCTCGAGCCGCTGCTGCGCGGCCTCGCTGAGCGCGGGCGGCGCGGCCAGCGACGAGCCCAGCAGGCTGCGATAGACGCGGTGCGAGCGCACCAGGTCGGGCAGCAGCCCCGGCGGCAGGTCGGCGGGCCGGCTCACCTGCACGCCTTGCGTGCGAAGCCGGTCGACCACGCGCTCGCTCACCTGGCGCTCGTGCACGCTGCGCTCGTTGCCGGGCCACTGGTCGATCACCAGCACGCGGAATTCGGACAGCCGCGCATGGCGCGCCGGTGGCAGGCTCGCCTTCCAGCCCTTGGCCAGCAGCGGATCGCGGTTGATCAGCAGGCCGAGCGCGAGCTCGAGATCGGACGCCGTGCGCGCGAGCGGCCCGGCCACCACCAGGTCGCGCTCGGCATGGCGGCCCGAGGGCACGCCGGTGCCGCGCAGCGCCACCAGGCCCGCGGTCGGCTTGTGGCCGTACACGCCGTTGAAATGCGCGGGAATGCGGATCGAGCCGCCGATGTCGGTGCCGATCTCCAGCGCCACGTAGCCCGCGGCCAGCGCCGCGGCCGAGCCGCCCGAGGATCCGCCCGGCGTGCGCGCCGGGTCCCAGGGGTTGTTGCTGATGCCGTAGACCGCGTTGTAGCTCTGCAGGTCGGCCAGGCCCAGCGGCACGTTGCTCTTGCCGACGATCACCGCGCCGGCTTCGCGCAGCGCGGCCACCGCGAGCGAGTCCTCGCGCGCGACGTTGTCGGCGAAGGCCGGATTGCCGCTGCTCGTGACCAGGCCCGCCACGTCGAAGGATTCCTTCACCGTGACCGGCACGCCCAGCAGCGGCCGGCGCTCGCCGCGTGCGAGCGCCGCGTCGGCCTCGCGTGCCGCGGCGCGTGCGCGCTCGTCGTCGCGCACGGGCACCGCGTTGAGCGTGCCGTCGAAGCGGTCGATGCGCGCGAGCAGGTGCTCGAGCAGCGCCACCGCGCTGACCCGGCCCTCTGCCAGCGCGCGGGCCTGTTCGCCGGCGCTCGCGAAGCTCAGCGCGTGCAGTTGGTCGTTCGTGATGTCCTGGAGGCTCATGGCGTTCCGTCCGTCTCTGTCTTTTCTGTCTTACTTGCGGGGTTCGATCCAGGCATCGGCGAAGTCGCCGGCCGTGAGGTCGATGCTGTTGTTGAGTGCGTGCACGCGGGTGCTGTAGACCTGCAGCGCCGAATGCACCGTGACCAGCGGCACCACCGGCAGCTCGCGGCCCACGATCTGCTGGATCTGGCGGAACTGGGTGGCGCGCTTCGCGCCGTCGAGCTCGACCGCGGCCTGGCGGAACAGCTCGTCGACCTGCGGGTTGTCGTAGTGCGAGGCATTGATCCAGATCAGCGGATTGCGCACTCCGTCGCCCCAGTAGATGCGCTGCACGCCCACCGTCGGGTCGAACAGCCGGCCCAGGCCGTTGAGGTTGATGTCGAAGTCGCGCGTGCTGTAGACGCGCTTGAGGAAGGTGGGCAGGTCGCCGTCGACGATCTCGACCTTGACGCCGATGCGCGAGAAGGCCGCGCGCAGGTAGTCGCTGGTGCGCTTGAATTCCGCGCCCGGGATGTAGCTCAGCCGCAGCGAGAAGCGCGTGCCGCCCGCGCCGCGAGGCTGGCCGGCCTCGTCGAGCAGGCGGTTGGCCGCGGTCACGTCGAAGGGATAGCGGAAGGTGCTGTCGTCGTAGTAGTCGGCCAGCACGCGCGGAATCGGCGAGTTCACCACCTCCACGCGCTTGTAGTAGATGGTGTCGCGGATGAAGTGGCGGTCGATCGCCTGCGCGATCGCATGCCGCACCTTCGGGTTCGCGAGCACCGGGTTCTCGAGGTTGAACTCGAGGAACGAGGCGTTGTTGAGGAAGGCGTCGTAGGTGGCGTCGACCTTGAGCTTCGGGTTCTTCTCGAGCCGTTCGAGGTCGGCCAGGCCCACGCCGAGCGCCGCGTCGACCTCGCCGGTCTCGACCGCGGTCGAGATCGCGGCCGGATCGCGCACGAACTTCACGATCACGCGGTCGAGGTGCGGATAGCCCTTGCGCCAGTAGTTCGGATTCTTCCTGAGCACCAGGTGGCTGCCGCGCACCCACTGGTCGAACACGAAGGGACCGGTGCCCACGGGCGCCGTGACGTTGGGATTGCCCAGCGGCTCGCCGTCGGCGTAGCGGTGCGAGGGCACGATCGGCAGTTCGGCCGAAGACAGCGACTTCAGCAGAAAGGGCGCGGGCTTCGACAGCACGATCACCGCGGTCAGCGGATCGGGCGCGTCGACGCGTTCCACGTTCGCGAGCGTGATGCGCCCGCGCGGTCCCTGCTTCTTCTGCGTGAGGATCGAATAGCGCACGTCCTCCGCGCCGAAGTCGCGGCCGTCGTGCCACTTCACGCCGGGGCGAAGCTTGAAGGTGTACTTCAGGCCATCGGCGCTGACCTGCCACGACGTGGCGAGCAGCGGCTGCGCGCGGAACTGCGCGTCGTAGCGCAGCAGGCCCTCGGTGATCTTCGCACTGATGTTGCGGTTGTCGGTCTTGGTGTCGAGGAAGGACACCAGCGAGGTCGGCTCCTGCGACACCGCGAGCGTCAGCGTGCCGCCGTCGATGGGTTGGGGGGAGGGTGCGGTGCCCTGCGCGAAGGCGCCCGGGAGCGCGGCGGCCACTGCCGCGGCGAGGGCGACGCGCAGTGCCCATCGATCGAATTTCATTCTCTGACTGGTTAGCGGTTGGGCCGCCGATGGTCTGGGATATCCCCGCGAAATCCAAGCGCGCGCTTAGCATCTTTTCGCGTTTGGAAATGCGCCGTGCTCCACGCGATCCGTGCCCGTTCGCCATTGCAGGAATGCGAGTTTTCTTATGCGGGAAACGGCCATGCCGCGCGCCCATACTGCGTTCATCCTCGACCGCTCGCTGCCCGCACCCTCACCGATGAACGCACCCGACCGCGCCGCGCTGGCGCTCGACCTCCAGACCCTGCTCGATCGCCTGCCCGCGCTGGCAGCCGCCATCGCACGAGACGCCTCGCAGCGCGAGCGCGACCGCGTGCTGCCCTTCGAGGCCTTCGCGCTGTTCCGCGCCTCGGGCCTCGGCGCGCTGCGCGTGCCGCCCGAGCGCGGCGGTCCCGGCGGCTCGGTCGAGGACCTGATCGAGGTGGTCGCGACACTCGCGGCGGCCGACTCGAACGTCGCGCATGCGCTGCGCATCCACTACAACGCGATCGAGCTCTGGACCACCGCGCCACCCGATGCGAACAGCGAGCTGCAGCTGGCGCGTGTGCGCGAGGGTGCGCTGTTCGGCGGCGCCTTCACCGAGCTCGGCACGCCCAAGTCGGGCACCGTGACCACCGCGCTCGAGCGCGACGGCGATCGTCTGGTGCTCAACGGCCGCAAGTACTACGCCACCGGCACCGCCTTCTCGGACTACGCGAGCATCGCGGTGCGCGATCCCGAGGGCCGCGACGTCGCCATCGTCGTGCCCACCCAGCGCGAAGGCCTGCACGTGAAGGACGACTGGGACGGCATGGGCCAGCGCCTGACCGCGAGCGGCAGCCTGGAGTTCGAGGGCCTCGAGGTGCATGCCGACGAGCTCGTGTACGGCAGCCCCAAGACCCTGCAGCGCCGCCATGCATCGTCACTGCGCCAGCTCTACCTGGTCGCAGTGGCCGCGGGCATCGTGCGCAACATCTTTGCCGATGCGCTCGACTACGTGCGCCACCATGCACGGCCGGCCGCGCACAGCCCGGCCGACAGCGCGGCGCAGGACCACTTCACGCAATGGGTGGTCGGCGACCTCGCGACCGCCACGCATGCGGTCGATGCGCTGGTCGCGGACAACGCGCGGCGCCTCGATCGCTCGGCGCAGGCGCTGCGGCACGATGCCGCAACGGACCAGGAGAGCGAACGCACGCGCCAGCTCGTGCTCGAAGGCGCGCTCGCCACCGCGAAGACCCAGCTCGCGGTGAGCCGCATCGCGCTGCAGGCGGCCGAGCGGCTCTTCGAGGCCGGCGGCGCATCCGCCACCTCGCGCCGCCACAACTTCGACCGTCACTGGCGCAACCTGCGCACCATCTTCAATCACAACCCGCTGCAGCAGAAGGCACGCGTGATCGGCGACCACCATCTCAACGGCACGACCACGCACCTCGAAGAGGGCAAGGTGTTCTGACAAGGTGTGGGCGTTCAGTCCTCGATCGCCTCGACGCCCGCGCGCCTGAGCTCCTCCAGGCGCTCGCGCATGGCCTGCAGCTGCTCGGGCGCATGGCCCTGCCAATCCGTCACCTCGCCCGTGATCCGCAGCGGCTGCCGCGTGCGGTAGGACCTGGTCGGGTTGCCGGGGAATTTCTTGTCGGTCAGGTTGGGGTCGTCCTCGATCGGCCCGGTCGGTTCCACCACGTAGATCCGGCCGCGGCCCTCGCCGACGGCCAGCTCGGCGCCCCAGGTCGCGGCCTCGAGCGTGGCGCTCAGGTAGACATACACGGCCTTCCTGCGCTGGCCATAGTTGGAGCTGTAGCCGGCCTCGATCAGGTCGCCGATGCTCAGGTCGGCCTTGGTGCCGTGGTAGTAGGGCGGTGGGGTGGGGGTGGCTGACATGTGCGGATGTACCTCCGGGAAAAGTCGAGCCGAAGGAGGTTAGCGGAGTTCCGTGCCCACGCTCCTACGCTTTCTCGTGGTCCTCCAACGTCGTCACCTTCGCCATTGCGCCTCCCCGCATGTCGATATGCGAATTACGGGCGTGCCATTCCCGCCCCTGCTGGCCAGAATCCGCGCCAGCAGAAAGCAATCCTCCAATGTCCCTGTCACACCGACCCGGTGCCATCGCCGGATGGGAGCGCTTCGTCGCACCGACCGAATTCGCCGCCAGCCCGATCTCCCGCGCCTTCGAGCAGCCGGTGCTGCTGGGCCTGTTCCTGCCGATCCAGGCCGGCGGCTGGAGCGCGTCGACCTTGCCGCGCACCACCGACTGGCGCTTCGACTACAACCGCGACCTGGTGCTGCAGGCCGAACGGCTCGGTTTCGACCTGGTGTTCGCGCTCTCGCAATGGCTGCCCAAGGGCGGCTACGGCGGGGTCTTCAACGGCAACGCGCTCGATTCCTTCATGACGACGGCCGCGCTCACCGCGGTGACGCAGCGCATCCTGCTGATCTCGACCATCCACGTGCTCTACGGGCCGCTGCATCCGTTGCACCTGGCCAAGTACGCGGCCACGCTCGACCACATCTCGGGCGGGCGCTGGGGCATCAACGTGGTGACCGGGCATCGCGCGGTCGAGCACGAGATGTTCGGCTCGCAG
This sequence comes from Variovorax paradoxus, assembly GCA_016806145.1. Lineage (NCBI taxonomy): Bacteria > Pseudomonadati > Pseudomonadota > Betaproteobacteria > Burkholderiales > Comamonadaceae > Variovorax > Variovorax paradoxus. Next base: position 147,888 of record CP063167.1, on the reverse strand, counting down.
CGCATCGAGCACGACCGGCGCTACGAGCTCGCGGCCGAGTTCCTCGAGGCGGTGCAGCGGCTGTGGGCCGACACCGAGAACTGGTCGTTCAAGGGCGAGTCACCGTGGAAGCTCGACGGTGCCTTCGTGTCGCCCAAGCCGCGCTTCGGACGGCCCGTGCTGGTGAACGCGACCGGCTCCGACGCCGGCATCGAGTTCGCGGCGCGCTATTCCGACATCGTCTTCATCACGAGCCCGGCCGGTTCGAGCTTTCCGAGCGCGATCGAGGCGCTGCCGGCGCACACGGCGCGCGTGAAGCAGGCCGCGCGCAACGTGGGCCGCGAGGTGCGCACGCTGCTCAATCCCATGGTCATCAGCCGCGCGACCGAGAAGGAGACCTGGGCTTACCACGATGCGATCGTGGCGCATGCCGACGTCGATCCGCAGGCCAGTTTCAACCGCTTCGACAGCGACGCCCATGCCTGGCGCGGACGGGTCGGCAACGACGCCGCCAAGCGGCGCGCCATCGGCGGCAACATCGAAGTGATCGGCACGCCCGAGCAGGTGGTCGAGCAGTTCGTGCAGCTCAAGCGCGCGGGTGTCGACGGCCTGCAATTGAGCTTCTACGACTTCAAGCCCGATCTCGAATTCTTCGGCGACCGCATCCTGCCGCTGATGAAGCAGGCCGGGCTGCGCTTCTGATTCCGGCGCGTCACGCGCGCCGTCTCTTCCCACCTCTCTTCTTCCTTCTCCCATGAGCACCATCGACTACCGGCCGCTCGGCCGCAGCGGCATCCTCGTCTCGCCGCTGACCCTCGGCACCATGATGTTCGGCGGCCAGACCGACCGCGCGACCTCGCAACGCATCGCCGACCGCGCGCGCGAGCAGGGCGTGAACTTCATCGACACCGCCAATGCCTACAACCAGGGCCAGTCGGAGACGGTGGTCGGCGAGCTGGTCGCGCCGCACCGGCAGCACTGGGTGCTGGCGACCAAGTTCGCCAATGCAGATCCCGACATCGAAGGACCGAACAACCGCAGCACCGGCCGCCACGGCATCGTGCGCTCGGTCGAGGCCAGCCTGAAGCGCCTGGGCACCGACCACATCGATCTGCTGTACCTGCACCGCGAGGACCGCCAGACGCCGGTGGAAGAAACCGTGCGTGCGCTCGGCGACCTGATTCGCGCGGGCAAGCTGCGCAGCTGGGGCCTGTCGAACCACAGCGCCTGGAAGATCGCCGAGTTCGCGCGTACCGCCGATGCGCTCAATGTAGACCGGCCGGTGGCGACGCAGCCGCTCTACAACCTCGCGAACCGCCAGATCGAGGCCGAACACCTGCCCGCGGCCGAGTACTACGGCCTGGGCGTGGTGTCGTACAGCCCGCTCGCGCGCGGCGTGCTCACGGCCAAGTACCGGCCCGGCGAGGCGCCGCCGCCCGGCACGCGCGCCGGCCGCGACGACAAGCGCATCCTGCAGACCGAATGGCGCCCCGAATCGCTGGAGATCGCGCAGCGCGTGAAGGAACACGTGGAGGGGCGCGGCATCACGCCGGGCCAGTTCGCGCTGGCCTGGGTGCTCAACAACCGGCTCGTGACCTCGGCCATCGCCGGGCCGCGCACGCTCGAGCAGTGGGAGGACTACGTGCCCGCGCTGCAGTACCGCTTCACCGACGCGGACGAGGCGCTGGTCGATGGCCTCGTGACCACCGGCCATTCGTCGCGCCCGGGCTTCAACGATCCCAGCCACCCGTTCTTCGGCCGCAAGCCGCGGCATCGCGCGGCGCCATGAGCGCGCTGGCCGCATCGATCGAGGCCCAGGCGGAATTGCCGCGGACCGCGCGCCGCGTCGAGCCGGCGCAGCGGCTGCGCTCCGACGCCGAGGTGCTCGAAGCCGCGCGGCGCGTGGCCAAATCACTGGCCGAAGGCGCGGCCGCACGCGACAGCCAACGCCTGTTGCCCGAGCGCGAGCTCGACCAGGTCTCGGGCGCCGGCCTGTGGGCCATGAACCTGCCGCGCGCGCATGGTGGAGCGGCCGTGTCGTACGCCACCGTGGCGCGGGTGTTCGCGATCCTGTCGGCGGCCGATGCCTCGATCGGCCAGGTCCAGCAGAACCACAACAGCGCCGTGTTCTGGCTCTCGACCATCGGCAGCGAGGCGCAGAAGACCTTCTTCCTCGGCGAGATCCTGCGCGGCTGCCGCTTCGGCAATGCCAACGTCGATGCGCCGCGCGATGGCGCCGTGCAGCCGTTGCGGATCGAGCGCACGCCGCGAGGCTGGCTGCTGCGCGGCGAGAAGATCTACGCCACCGGCGCGCTGTTCGCGCACTATGTGTCGGCCATCGGCCTGAACGCGGCCGGCGAGAAGACGGTGGCGATCATTCCGGCGGGCACGCCGGGCCTGAGCATCGAGGACGACTGGCAGAGCTTCGGCCAGCGCACCACCGCGAGCGGCCGCGTGCACCTCGACGACGTGCTGCTGCCCGATCTCTGCGTGCTGCCGATCCACCGCGCCTACAGCGAACAGCCGATGGGCGCGGTCTCGCAGATCAGCCACGTGGGCATCGATCTCGGCATCGCTCAGGCCGCGCTCGACGACACGGTGCGCTTTTTGCGCGAGCATGCATCGATCGCGCAGCCGGCCGGCGCGCCGCGCGCGATCGTCGATGCGCTGGTGATCGCGCAGGTCGGCGAGATTCAGATCCGCCTGCATGCGGCCGAGGCGATGACGCAGCGCGCGGGCCTCGCGCTCGACGAGGCCATCGCCCGGCCCGACCGCGAACGCCGCGCCGCGGCCTCGCTCGCGGTGGCCGAGGCCAAGGTGCTGACCTCGGAGATCGCGCTGCATGCCTCGAGCAAGCTGTTCGAACTCTGCGGCACGCGCGCGGCGCAGGCGCCGCATGCCTTCGACCGCCACTGGCGCAACGCGCGCGTGCACACGCTGCACGACCCGGTGCGCCACAAGTTCACCGTGGTCGGCGATCACCTGCTCAACGGCATCCTGCCCGAGAGCGCGGGTGCGCTGTGACCCTGGCCCCCTTTCGCTGAATCGACCCACGCCATGCTGACCCGCCGCCAATTCACCCTCGCAGCGGGCGCCGCCTCGCTGGCCGCCGCCCCTTCCGCCTGGAGCGCCGCCACCGGCCTCAAGGGATCGACCCTGACGCTGGGCTACCAGAAGACCGGCATTCCGCTGGTGGCGCGGCAGCTCAAGGTGTTCGAGAAGCGCTTCGAGCCGCTGGGCATCCGCATCGAATGGGCCGAGTTCACCTCGGGTCTCAACCTGCTGCAGGCCATGGACACCGGCGACGTCGCCTTCGGCAATGCTGGCAACGTGGGCTGCATCTTCCTGCAGGCCTCGGGCGGGCGCGTGGCCTATGTGGCGGCGCAGCCTTCGACGCCGCGCTCCGAAGGCATCCTCGTGAAGGAGGATTCGCCGATCCGAAGCATCGCCGACCTGCGGGGCCGCCGCATCGGCTATGCCAAGGGATCGAGTTCGCACAACCTGGTGGCGGCCGCGCTCGAGCGCCAGGGCCTGGACATCAAGGCCGTGACCAGCATCGGCCTGGGCGCGGCCGACGCGGCCTTCGCCTTCGATGGCGGCGACATCGATGCCTGGGCCATCTGGGACCCGTACTTCACCATCGCGCGCCGCCGCAACAGGACCCGCGTGATCGCCTGGCAGGGCGACGTGCTCGAGGACAGCGCCTCGTTCCTGCTCGCCAACACCGGCTTCGCCAAGGCCTGGCCCGCCCATGTGAAGGCGCTGATCGAGGGTTCGACCGAGGCCGGCCGCTGGGCCAGGGCCAATCCCGCCGAGGTCGCGAAGTCGGTCGCGGCCGCCACCGGCATGCAGCTGGATGTGGTGACCGAGGTCAACGCCAATGCGGGCTTCGACGTGGTGCCGCTGTCGAACGCGATCCTCGCTTCGCAGCAGCGCACGGCCGACAGGCTGTTCAAGCTCGGCGTGCTGCCCAAGGCGGTCGCGGTGCGCGAGGCGGTCTGGGACGACGCGGATCGCGGCTAGTCACGCCGCGATGCAAGCCGCCGCGGCTTGCTCGCAATTCACATAAGCAAGCGCCGATTCATCGCTTGGGAGGGCGGCATCGCGCCGCTAACCTGCGCAGCGCCGGACGTTCCTGCGAGGACAGGGCGATCCGGCGTTTTTCATTTCTGACGATGAGGGAATTCCAACCATGACGTTTTCGTTTCAGCGCGCCTTCTCGGTGATGGTGCTGTCGGTGGCCGGTCTGGGCGCGATGTCCGCGCAGGCGCAGGAGACGCTGCGCGTGGCGGCCTCGCCGGTGCCGCATGCCGAGATCCTCGAGTTCATCCGCCCGCAGCTCAAGGCGCAGGGCGTGGACCTCGAGGTCAAGGTGTTCAGCGATTACGTGCAGCCCAACCTCGCGGTCGGCGACAAGCAGCTCGACGCGAACTTCTTCCAGAACCGGCCCTACCTCGAGTCCTTCAACAAGGACCGCAAGACCGACATCGTCGAGGTGCCGAACAGCGACGTGCACATCGAGCCCTTCGGCGCCTATTCGCAGAAGATCAAGAAGGCGGCCGACCTGCGCGAGGGCGCGGTGGTGGCGATCCCCAACGATCCGTCGAACTCGGGCCGCGCGCTGGCGCTGCTGGCCAAGCAGGGCCTGCTCAAGCTCAAGGACCCCAGCAACATCAAGTCGACGGCGCGCGACATCGTCTCGAATCCGAAGAAGCTGGTGATCCGCGAGATCGAATCGGCGCAGCTGCCGCGCGCGCTGCCCGACGTGGACCTCGCGCTGATCAACACCAACTACGCGCTCGAGGCCAAGCTCGATCCGGGCCGTGACGCGCTGTTCATCGAGGACGGCCGCAACTCGCCCTACGCGAACTTCATCGCGGCGCGCAAGGACAACCTGCAGTCGCCGGCCATTGCCAAGCTGGTGAAAACGCTGCACACGCCCGAGGTGCGCAAGTTCATCCAGGACAAGTACAAGGGCGCGGTCATTCCGGCGTTCTGAGCGAACTTCACCGGCGACGCACACGCACACGCACACGCACCCGCACCCGCACCCGAACATGACATCTCCCTCCCGCAACAAGAACATCGGCGCGCCGCGCCGCCGCGTGCTGGCCGCCGGCGCCGCCGCGCTCTCGGCGCTCGCGCTGCTGGCCGCGCCCGCCGCCTGGGCCCAGCCCCGGCAGGGCGGCACGCTGAACTGGCTGGTCAATCCCGTGCCGGCTTCCATCGTGCCGCTGACGACCACGGCCGGCGGCAACGCCGAGATCGGCCCGAAGATCGTCGAAGGCCTCTTGACCTACGACTACGACCTCAAGCCCAAGCCGCTGCTGGCCACGGCCTGGTCGCTGAGCGCGGACGGCCTGCAATACACCTTCACCTTGCGCAAGGGCGTGAAGTGGCACGACGGCAAGGACTTCACGTCGGCCGACGTGGCCTTCTCGATCCTCACGCTCAAGCAGGTGCATCCGCGCGGCCGCGGCACCTTCGCCAACGTGGTGGAAGTGCGCACGCCCGATCCCCACACGGCCGTGGTGGTGTTGAGCAAGCCCGCGCCCTTCCTGCTGACGGCCCTGGCGGCGACCGAATCGCCGATCGTGCCCAAGCACCTGTACGAAGGCACGGACATCGCGGCGAGCAAGTACAACAGCCAGCCGATCGGCACCGGCCCCTTCGTGTTCAAGGAGTGGGTGCAGGGCAGCCACATCATCCTCGAGCGCAACCCGAACTACTGGGACAAGCCCAAGCCCTACCTCGACCGGGTGGTGGTGCGCTTCGTGCTCGATGCCGCCGCGCGCGCCGCGGCGCTCGAGTCGGGCGCGGCCGACCTGGCCAACGGCACCGGCGGCATCCCGCTGTCGGATGTGGAGCGCTTTCGCAAGCTGCCCGGCGTGGAGATCGACACGCGCATCTCGCCGTACCTCGGCAGCCACCAGCAGATCTACTTCAACCTCGACACGCCGGCGCTGCAGAAGGTGGAGGTGCGGCGCGCGATCGCGCAGGCGATCGACGTGAATGCCTTCGCCAAGACGGTCTGGTACGGCCTGGGCACGCCCTCGGCCTCGCCGATCGGCAAGGGGATCTCGCGCTACCACGATGCGAGCATCCAGCCCTATCCCTACGACCCGAAGGCGGCCGAGGCGGCGCTCGACGCGGCCGGCTTCAAGCGCGGCGCGGGCGGCACGCGGCTCAAGCTGCGCGTGCTCTACAACCCGTTCCAGGAACGGCGCGCGGCCGATTTCGTGCGCCAGTCGCTGGGTCGCATCGGCATCGACGCCGCGGTCGAGAGCTACGACTTCGCGACCTACGTGACCAAGGCCTACACCGAGCGCGCCTTCGACATCACGCTCGAGAGCCTCACCAACCTGTTCGATCCCACGGTGGGCGTGCAGCGCGTGTTCTGGTCGAAGAACTTCAAGGTCGGGCTGCCGTTCTCGAATGCGGCGCACTACGTCAATCCCGAGGTCGACCGGCTGCTGGAAGCGGCGGCGGTGGAAGTGGACGAGACCAAGCGGCGCCAGCTGTTCGTCGACTTCCAGCAGATCGTGCACCGCGACGTGCCTTCGATCGAGCTGGGTGCGAATCCGGCGATCACGGTGCTGGCAAAGAAGGTGCGTGACTACGGGCCGACGGGCGAGCACATTCGGGGGAGCTTCGCGGATCTGTACTTCCAGCCCTGAGGAGACCGTTCATGCCGAGCTTGGCCTGTCCTGAGCCTGTCGAAGGGCCGAAGCACCGCGCGAGGCTTCGACAAGCTCAGCCCGAACGGCTTTTGAGGCTCAGGCGGTCGCCGGAAAGCGCGGCACCGCCGCGGCAAGCTCGGCGGTGTAGGGATGCCGCGGGCGCTCGAACAGCGCCTGCGGCGCACCTTCGTCGACGATGCGCCCCGCGCGCATCACCAGCACGCGCTCGCACAGCAGCCGCACCACGCCGAGGTCGTGCGAGATGAACAGGATCGCGAGGCCGAGTTCGCGGCGCAGCCCCGACAGCAGCGCGAGCAGGCCGGCCTGCACCGAGACGTCGAGCGCCGCGGTGGGCTCGTCGAGGATCAGCAGCTCGGGCGCGGGCGCCAGCGCGCGCGCGATGCCCACGCGCGCGGCCTGGCCACCCGAGAGCTGGTGCGGCCGGCGCGCCAGCAGCTCGTCGCCGAGCTGCACGCGTCGCGCGGTCCGCAGCACCCGTTCGCGCAGCGCGGCGCCGTCGAGCGCCGCGAGCCGGCGCAGCGGATCGGCGATCGCGTCGAAGGCGCTGCGGCGCGGGTCCAGGCTCTCGTAAGGGTCCTGGAACACCATCTGGATGCGATGGCGCCAGGGCGCCTCGGCCGCCTGGCTGGCACGCACGCTGGCCAGATCGATGCCGTCGAACAGCAGCCGGCCCGACAGCGGATCGGCCAGCCGCGCGAGCACGGATGCCAGGGTCGACTTGCCGCAGCCCGATTCGCCGATGAGGCCCAGCGCCTCGCCGCGCGCCAGCGCGAAGCTCACGCCATCCACCGCCGGCAGCCAGCGGCGGCGATGCACCAGGCCGCCCCAGGCCGGCACCGCGGGCAGCGCATGGCGTGCGTGCAGGTCTTCGACGCGCAGCAGCGCTTGCGACTCGCTCATGGGATCAGCGCAGGCCGATGCGCTGCGCGGCCAGCGCCTCCACCAGCCGGTGGCGGCCGCGCAGTTGCGCGGGATCGCGCAGCCGTGCCAGCGAATGGTCGCTCCAGCGCACCGCCGGCATGCCCTGTGAGGCATAGAAGGACTGCATGGTCGCGTCGTAGTGCTTCACATGGCCGACCGTATCGCTGGCCGCATGGCGTTCGTGCGAGAGCACCGCACGCTGCGGCAGCCGCGGCTTGACGGCCGCCGGCCGCGCCGGATCGGGCCAGCCGATGCACAGGCCGACGACGGCGAACACGCCGGGCGGCAGGCCCAGTTCGGCCGCCACCTCCTCGGGCCGGTTGCGGATCGCGCCGAGGTAGACGGTGCCCAGCCCCAGCGATTCGGCCGCGGTCACGGCGTTCTGCGCGGCCATCGCGGCATCGATCACGGCCATCAGCGAGGTGTCGAGGAAGTCGGCGCCCTCGATCGGCACCGCAGCGTCGTCGGCCAGCGTGCGCAGGCGCGCGACGTCGGCCAGCCACACCAGCAGCAGCGGCGCCTCGCGCACCTGGGCCTGCCGGCCCGCGTACTCGGCGATGCGCGCCTTGCTTTCGGGGTCTTCCACGGCCACCACGCTCCAGGTCTGCAGGTTCGACGAACTGGGCGCCGACTGCGCCGCGGCGATCAGCCATTCGAGCGTGCCCGGCGGCAGCGCGCGCTCGGCATCGAAGGCGCGCACCGAGCGGTGGGCCAGCAGGGTTTCGAGCACGGGGTTGGCCGAGGGCGGCGCGGACCGCGGCGATTCGCCGCCGTAGCGGCTGCGAAAGAGCGAGGTCAGGGTGTCGGACGTGGGCTGTGTCATGCGGCGATTGCTTCGGTTGTCTGGTCGACGGGATGTTCGGCGCCGGACCCCGCGGCCGGCGCCAGCGGCAGCCAGCAATGCACGCGGTGCGCGGTGCCTTGCCGCTGCGCGACCGGTGGCTGCATCCGGCAGCGCGCCTCGGCCTGCGGGCAGCGCTCGGCGAAACGGCAGGCCGGCAGGTCGGCGCGCGCGAGATCGGGCAGGCGTCCATCGACGCCGCGCAACGCATCGAGCGTGTTGGCCGATTGCGGTGTGGCGCGCAGCAACTGGCGCGTGTAGGGATGGGCCGCGCCTTCGCGCAGGTGGCGCGAGGGCAGGGTCTCGACCACCTGGCCCGCATGCATCACGGCGATGCGGTCGCAGCGCTGCGCGGCCAGCGCGAGGTCGTGGGTGATCAGCAGGGTCGCCAGCCCGCGCTCGCGCGCGAGGCCGGCCAGCAGGTCGAGCACGCGCGCCTGCGTGACCACGTCGAGGCCGGTGGTCGGCTCGTCGGCGATCAGCAGCTCGGGCTCGCCGGCCAAGGCCAGCGCGATCATCGCGCGCTGGCACTGGCCGCCCGAGAGCTGGTGCGCATAGGCGCGCAGCCGGCGCTCGGGCTCGGGCAGGCCCACGCGCTCGATCCATTCGAGCGCGGCCTGGCGCGCGGCGCGCGCCGACAGGCCGCGGTGCAGCCGCAGCACCTGCTGCAGCTGGTCGCCGATGGTGCGCAGCGGATGCAGCGCGCGGCGCGGACTCTGGAACACGAAGCCGATGCGCCGGCCGCGCAGCGCATCCCAGGCCGCGCGCGCCGGGCGGCCGCCGCTGTCGAGCAGGTCGAGGCCCTGGAAGCGCAGCCGCCGCGCGGCCGCGTCGGCCTGCGCATCGAGCAGGCCCGCGAGCGCCAGCGCGGTCACCGACTTGCCCGATCCGCTCTCGCCGACCAGGCCCAGGGTTTCGCCGGCCGCGAGCTCGAGGCTCACGCGGTCGAGCACATGGACCGCGCCCTGCGCGCCGTGGAAGCGCAGGCTCAGCGCATCGACCTCGAGCAGCGGCGCGCTCATGGGCCGCTCCGGTCGGCGGCGCCGCGCGGATCGAGCCGGTCGCGCAGCGCGTCGCCCAGCAGCGTGAAGCAGCCCACGGCCATGAACAGCGCCAGGCCCGGGAAGCCCGCGAGCCACCACTGGCCGGTGATGATGTAGGGCGCGCCCTCGCTCACCAGCACGCCCCATTCGGGCGTCGGCGGCTTCACGCCGAGGCCGATGAAGGACAGGCCCGCGCCGTTGAGCAGCGCCCAGCCCAGGTTGATCGAGCCCTGCACCGCGAGCATGGGCAGCACGTGCGGCAGCAGCACGCCGAACAGCAGCCGCGCCGGGCCCTGGCCGCCGAGCCGCGCGGCCAGCACGTAGCCGGCGCCGCGCCGCACGCCGACCTCGCTGCGCGCGAGCCGGATGTAGAAGGGCAGGTTGATCAGCGCCGTCGCATAGACGATGTTGATCACCGTGTTGCCCCAGGCCGCGACCAGCGCCATCGCCACCACGAACAGCGGGAAGGCCATCAGCACGTCGACCAGCCGGCCGACCCAGCGGTCGAGCCGGCCGCCGACGAAGCCGCACAGCGCACCGATGGCGCTGCCCGCCGCCAATGACAGCAGCACCGCGCCCGCGGCCATCGAGAGATCGAGCCGCGTGGCCACCAGCACGCGCGAGAACAGGTCGCGGCCCAGCGCGTCGGTGCCGAACCAGTGCAGCGCGCTCGGCGGCTGCAGCCGCGCGGGCACGTCGGTGGCCAGCGGATCGAAGGGCGCGAGCGCGGGGCCTGCGATGGCGGCGAACAGCAGCAGCGCGAACAGCAGCAGGCCCAGCGCCTCGTTGCCGCGCGGGCGCCAGCGCGGCCGCGCATCCGCTTCGAACTTGCCCGGCACCGCGCTCATGCCACGCTCCCCACGCGCGGATCGATGCGCTCGTGCAGCAGGTCGATCGCGAAATTGACCAGCACGAACATCAGCGCGACCAGCAGCACGAAGCCCTGCAGCGGCGCATGGTCGGCCGCCATCAGCGCATCGAGCGCATAGCTGCCGATGCCGGGCCAGGCGAACACCTTCTCGATCACCACGTTGGCGCTCAGCATGTACGAGAACACCATGCCGGCACTGGTGACCACCGGCAGCAGCGCCAGGTGCAGCGCGCCGGCCAGCACGGCGCGTGGCGGCAGGCCGAGCGCGCGCGCGGTGCGCACGGGGTCGCTGCGCAGCACGCCCAGCAGCGACGCGCGCGTGAGCCGCGCCACCGGCGCCAGCGAGAAGGCCGCCATCGCCACGCTCGGCAGCAGCAGCCGCCCGGCCGCGGAAGCGAAGGCATCCCAGCGCAGCGCGAGCGCGGCATCGAGCAGCATGAAGCCGCTGCGCACCGGTGGCGGCTCGATCATCGCGTCGATGCGGCCGGTGGGTTCGGGCGCCCAGCCGAGCAGGAAATAGAAGACGTAGACCAGCAGCAGCGCGATCACGAAGCTCGGCACGCAGCTGCCGCCCACGGTGAGCACGGTGCAGGCGCGGTCCCAGAGCGAGCGCGGGCGCAGCGCGGCTGCCGTGCCCAGCGGCAGCGCCACCAGCAGCGTGAGCACGAAGGCCGCGAGTGTGAGCTCGAGCGAGGCCGGCAGGCGCTGCCACAGGTCGGTCAGCACCGGCTGCCCCGTCGTGTGCGACTGGCCCCAGTCGCCGTGCGCCAGCGCCTGCAGGTAGTGCCACAGCTGCGTGGGCAGCGGCAGGTCCAGGCCCATGCGTGCGCGGATCTGCGCGATCTCCTCGGGCCCGGCGTTCGGCCCCGAGGCGAGGAAGGCCGCGGGGTCGCCCGGCAGCACGTGCGTGAGCACGAAGGTGAAGACGGCCGTGCCCGCGAGCACCGGCACGGTGGCCGCGAGCCGCGAGACGACGCGCCGGGCAAAGCTCATGAACGCGTCAGCGGCCGGAAGTCCACCTGGCCATGGATGTAGTAGGTGAAGCCCTGCAGGTCGGGCTGCAGCGCCGCCTCGAAGGTGGGCAGCCACAGCGGCACCAGCGGCACCTGCTCGAAGGCGATCTCGATCGCGCGCTGGATCGCGAGGTCGTATTTCGCGCGGTCGGTCTCCCAGCGCGCCTGCTCGAGCAGCTTGGCGAGTTCGTCGTTCTTGAACGAACCGAAGTTCCAGCGCCAGTCGCCCTGGAAGAAGATGCGGAAGAAGTAGTCGGGGTCGTTGAACCAGGCCGAGGAGCTGTCGATGAAGAAGGGCAGCTTCTTCTCGGTCTGCAGCGTGCCCCACTGGGCGCTCGGCACTTTCTCGATGCTCAGCGCGATGCCGATCTTCGCCAGCGCCTCCTGGATCAGCAGCGCCGCGGGCTCGGCCAGCGTGGCGTCGCCGACGTTGTAGCTGAAGCTGATCTTGAAGCCCTGCGGATAGCCGGCCTGCGCCAGCAGCTCCTTCGCCTTGAGCAACTGGGTGTCGTAGGGATAGGGCTGCGGAAAGCGGCTGCTCGCGGGCTTGCCGGGCCGGGCGCCATACAGCGCCTCGCCGCGGCCCAGGTTGGCGCCGCGCAGCAGGGTGGTGTAGGGCAGGGCGTAGGCGATGGCCTGGCGCACGCGCACGTCGTCGAAGGGCTTGGCCTGGGTGTTGAAGGCGACGAAGCGGAAGCTGGTCGTGACCGGCACCGACACGACCTTGGCGCGCGTGGTGTCGGTCAGCGCATCGAGGTCCTTGGGCGGCAGCTGCAGCGCCACGTCGGCATCGCCCTTGAGCAAGGCGGCGACGCGGTTGGAGGCCGAGGGCACGACCTGGAACACGGCGCGGCGCAGCTGCGGCGCGCTGCCGCCCTTCCAGCCGTCGAAGCGGGTGTAGACCACCTGCTGGCCCGGCGTGAAGCTCTCGATGCGGAAGGCGCCGCCGCCGGCCTCGTGCGCCTTGACCCACTCGGTGGCCCAGGGATCGGCCGCGGTGGCATGCGACTTCGCGAGCTCGCTGTTGAGGACCGAGGCGAAGCTCAGCGCGAGGTTCGGCAGCGTGTAGCGGTCGGCGCGCGGCAGCGCGATGCGGAAGGTGTGCGCATCCACCACGGTGAACTGCGAGGGATTCTCGAGCGAGCCGGTCGCGAGCTGCCGCTTGCTGGCCGGCAGCGAGACCGCGCGGTCGAGCGACCACTTCACGTCGGCGGCCGTCACCGGCTTGCCATCGTGGAAGGTGGCGTCGCGGCGCAGGAAGAAGGTCAGCGTGCGGCCGTCGGCGCTGGTTTCGAAGCGCTCGGCCAGCTCGCCGCGGAAGCGTCCGTAGTCGTACTTGAAGACGCCCGGCGAGAGTTGGGCGCGGTCGAAGTTGACGAGCCGGTCGTAGACATTGAAGAACAGGCCCAGCGATTCGCGGCTCACGCCCTCGCCGTGCGGGTCCTGCGAATTGGGCGCGCCTTCGGAGAGCACGCGCAGCGTGTCCTTGCGCGCCTGGGCCCAGGCCGACAGCGGCAGGCTGGTGCCGGCGACGGTGCCGAGCGAGAAGGCGGCGCTGCCTTGTTGGATGAAACGGCGACGGTCCATGGTGATGGCTTTCGGAAAGACGAGGAAGGATCAGATCGAGGCGTGGCGTTGCGGGCTGGCACCGTTGAGCCAGTGGTTGCCGACCGCATGCGGCTTCCAGCGCACCGGGTCGTGCACGGTGTGGGTGCGCGCATTGCGCCAGTGGCGGTCGAGGTTGTGCTCGGCCAGCGTGGACTGGGTGCCCGCGAGCTCGATCAGCGCGGTGGCGGCCTCGAGCGCGAACTCGGTGCTCAGCACCTTGGCTTCGGCGACCGCGATCGAGGCCTCGGTCACGTGTTCGGCACCGGGCTCGTCGCGCGCACGGTCGAGCGCGCGGCCCGAGCGTTCGAGCAGCGCCTCGGCCGCATGCTGCTGGATCACCAGGCGGCCGACGCGCGCGAGCGTGAGCGGATCGTCGGCCGCGCGCGCCACGCCGCTGTCGGGCCAGGGCCGCGCGCGCTCGCGCAACCAGTGGTGCAGGTCGGCCATGGCGGCGCGGCCGATGCCGAGGTCGATGGCGGCGTGCAGCACCTGCGCGAACGGGCCGTGGATGGTCGGCGGCTCGAACAGTTGCGCGCGCGGCAGCACCTGCAGCGCGCCGACCGCCACGTTGTCGGCCGTGACGGTGCCGCTCGCGGTGGTGCGCTGGCCGAAGCCGCTCCAGTCGTCGACGACCTCGAGGCCCGGCGCCTCGCGCGCGACATAGACCAGCACCTGCTTGTCCTGCTCGTCCTTGGCCGCGACCGGCACCCAGTGCGCGAACAGCGCGCCGGTGCAGTAGAACTTGCGGCCGTCGAGCCGCAGGCCCTCGGGCGTGGCGCGCAGCCGCGCGGTCACGACCTTGGCGTTGGCGGTGCCGCTTTCCGACACCGCGTTGCCGAAGCGCCGGCCCTCGATCGCTTCGCGGAAGAAGAACTTCTGCTGCTGCGCATCGCCGATCAGCCGCACCGCATCGACCAGGCAGTAGTGGTTCTGCGGGATCTGGCCGAGCGCGGGATCGGCTTCGGAGATCAGCGCCGTGACCTCGGCCAGTGTGGCATGCGAGACCGCGGCGCCGCCGAAGGCGCGTGGCACCGTGATGCCCCACAGGCCGCTGGCCGAGAAGCGCTCGACCTCCTCGAAGGGCAGGCGGCGCTGCCGGTCGCGTTCGGAAGCGCCGGTGGCGAAGTCGGCCGCGAGGCGGCGCGCGATGGCGAGGGCCTCCGCATCGTCGCGCACGACGTGGACCGGGCCGGTGGAGACGGAGGAGGGAGCTGTCATGGCGATGCGGAGGTGCGCCGCCGCACCCCGGTGTGGGAGGACGGCAGCCGGGCGCGGCCCGGGCCGAAGATCTTTTCGCGCCAGCTGCCTTCGGCATAGGCGCGCTTGTGCAGGCCGCGGCGCTGCAGCTCGGGCACCACGAGGTCGACGAAATGCTCGAGGCCCTCGGGGCTCACGGTGCGCACGAGGTTGAAGCCGTCGATGCCGGCCTCGGTGACCCAGGCCTCGATGGTGTCGGCGATCTGTGCGGGCGTACCGACCACGGGCGCATGGCGCGCGCCCAGCGGCATTTGCGCGAGCAGCGCGCGCGGGGTCAGCGGCGCGCCGCCGGGCCCCTTGAGCGAGGCGACCGAGCTCTGGATCGCATCGGCGCTGCCGCCGCCGATGGCGTCGTCGAGGCCATGGCGCGAGAGGTCGTGGCCGATCGCGCTGCTGAACTGCACCAGGCCGGCCTCGGGCTGCGCATAGCGGCGGTACTCCTCGTAGCGCGCGCGGGCCTCGGCCTCGGTCGGAGCGGTCACGACCAGCAGCGTGGTCACGAAACGCACCGCGTCGGCATCGCGCCCGGCCTCGGCGAGCGCCGCGCGCAGCTTGCGCACCACGGCCGCGGTGGCGGCCAGGCCCTGGTTGGGCACGAACACCACCTCGGCATGACGCGCCGCGAAGGCCGTGCCGCGCGCCGAGGCGCCGGCCTGGAACAGCAGCGGCGTGCGCTGCGGCGAAGGCTCGCAGGGATGCACCGCATCGAGACGCCAGCCTTCGCCCGCATGGCGGATGGCGCGCACGCGCGCGGGGTCGGCATAGATGCCGCGCTCGCGGTCGGCGATCACCGCGTCGTCGTCCCAGCTCTCTTCCCAGAGCCGGTAGACCAGCGTCATGAACTCGTCGGCCAGGTCGTAGCGCCGGTCGTGGCCGGTGGCGGCGGCCGCGCCCTGCGCGCGCGCCGAGCTGTCGAGGAAGCCGGTCACGATGTTCCAGCCGATGCGGCCCTCGCTCAGGTGGTCGAGCGTGGACATGCGGCGCGCGAAGGCATGCGGCGCCTCGGCCGCGATGGAGGCCGTGATGCCGAAGCCCAGGTGGCGCGTGACGCTGGCCATCGCGCTCACGAGCACGGCCGGGTCGTTGATCGGCACCTGGATGCCGTGGCGCAGCGCGGCCTCGGGGCTGCCGCCCCAGACGTCGTAGACGCCGGTCACGTCGGCGAGGAACAGGCCGTCGAACAGCCCGCGCTCGAGCGTGCGCGCGAGGTCGAGCCAGTAGGGCAGCCGCTTGTAGTCGGTGGCGCGGTCGCGCGGATGCCGCCACAGGCCGTGGGTCAGGTGGCTGGGCGTGTTCATGTCGAACGCGTTCAGCAGGATGGGACAGCGGGGGAGGGGCATGGCTGGCTCGCGCGCACGCCGCCGCGCGGGGCGGTGGCGCGCATCGCGCTGCGGGTGGGAAGCGCCGGCGGCGGTGTCAGTACGGGCGGCTGCCCGAGAGGCTGATGCGCTTGAGCACGCGGCGCTCGCCGTTGTCGAAGGCGCTGCGCGCATGCAGCGTGGCCTGGTTGTCCCAGTAGACGATGTCGCCCACGCTCCAGCGGTGCGTGTAGGCGAAGCGTGGTTGCAGCAGGTGCTGGCGCAGGCGCGCGATCAGCGCGGCGCCGTACTGCGGATCGACGCCGACGATCTCGACCTCGGTGCGCGCGCCCAGGTAGAGCACGCGGCGGCCGCTGTCGGGATGGGTGCGCACCAGCGGATGCACCTCGAAGGGTTCGAGCGGCGTGATGTCGGGCGTGCGGTAGAGCGGAAAGCCGGTGGTGAGCGGCTTGAGCTTGCGCAGGAAGGGGTTGTAGGTGATGAGCCGCAGCTGCTCGATCTCGCGCTGGGTGCCGGCATCGAGCTCGTCCCAGGCGGCCGCGAGGTTGTACCAGGTGGTGTCGCCGCCCTCCGAGGGCACCTCGATGCCATAGAGCAGCGAGCCCGACGACGGCACCGGCGTCCAGTGGTGGTCGGCATGCGCCGCGAGCTCGTCATGGCCGAGCACGCCGCCATCGACGTTCGACACCCGCACGATGTCGGGCGTGTTGCCGCCATAGGGATCGGAGCCCAGCACCGGCACGTTCGACGGCGGACGGAACACGGCGCCGAAGTAGCTGGCCAGGCGCTCGAACTGCGCGTCGTCGAGCCGCTGCTGCTTGAGCACCAGCACATGCCGCTCGAGCAGCGCCTCCTTGAGCGCACGCACCTGCGCGGCCGGCACCGGACGCGTGGCATCGAGGCCGGTGACCTCGGCGCCGAGCGACGCGTCGATCGCGGCGATCCTGAACGGGACAACGGAAGAAGGTTCGGCAACGGTCGGCCGTTCGGCGGCAAGCACGGAGGACATGGCGTGGGAGCGCGGGCGCGCTGGGTGGAATGGATGCTGCGCCCGATGCTAGGAAAGTTCGCATGGGTTGCATGCGCTCTTTGCGCATGTGGATATGCGAAAAAGAGAGGGAAGGGTGACCGCGCTCACCCTCGGAGGAGGCCGGAATACATCGCAAAGCTTCGGCCCGCGCAATCAGCTTTTCTTGGCGAGCGTGGCGATGGGAAGAACGAAGCTCAGCGGGTTGCTGCTGAAGGGAATGAATCCGTGATGCCTGTAGAACCGGGCCGCGACCTCGTCCTTGGCATCGACGACCAGCGCAAAGACACCCATGCCCGATTGCATCGCGCGCTGCCCCGCATCCCAGAGCAGCGCGGCGCCGAGTTGCCGTCCCTGGAAAGCCAGGCCCACCGCAAGACGGCCGACCCGCGCCACCGGGACCGAGGGATAGCGCGGCAGCTTCCTGGCCATCGGCGCGTCGAGGTCCGTGAGGGGGACGCTGCTGGCGGCGAGCGTGTAGTACCCGGCGATGGCACCCGACTGCTCATCGACGGCGACGTAGCACACGCTCGTGCGGCGGCGCTGGTCCTGCGTCGCCTGCTCTCGCACATACCGATCGAGCGGATCGCTGCCGCATGCAAAGCCGGCACGGTCGTGCTCGGCCCCGAGCACCTCGATGCGGAATCGCCCGGTCACTGCGAAGGGGCGATCAGTTTCCTGTGGGCCTTGGCGGCGCGTGCCATCGCGGGAGGCAGATCGGGCGGCGTCAGCAGGAGGGCGGCGAAGCGCTGCTGTTCCTCCATTGACAGGCGGATGATCTGCATCTGCTCGATGGTGCGGCGCGCCGCTTCCTGCGCGGCGCCGACGAGGAAGTCGCTGACGCTGCGGCCTTCGATCTCGGCCGCGCGGCGGACGATCTCCAGCACCTCCGGCGCAATGCGGGCTTCGACGCGTTCGGTTCGGGGTGGGCTGGTGGGCATGGCAAGAATCTCCTTCGAAAAATGTACGGCGATAAACCGTACATTGTCAAGAGTGATTTTCTCTTTGGTCCTCACGCCCCCCATGCGCACGGTGTGACATTCAGCGGTATGCGAAGAATCCGACCGGCGCTCGCGTGGCTCTTGTTGGCTGTCCTCGAGGCGAATAAAATGTCTAATATTTTTGACATCATCCGGATCCCGAGTCTCGCCATGAACCTGATCGACATCGGCCGCGCGGTACGCGCCAGGCGCACCGAGCTGGGCCTGTCCCAGTCTCAGCTGGCGCACCTGAGCGGCCTGTCGCGTCAAACCCTGGTCGGCCTGGAGAACGGTGCGCTGAGCGACCTGGGCGTCAACCGCGTGGGCCAGGTGATGGCGGTGCTGGGGCTGGACAGCCCCGCGCCGGATACGCTGGCACGGCGCAAGAAGCGAGGCCTGTGGATGGCGGCCAAGACGGCCAGCGTCAGCTACGCGCGCGAACTCGGTCCCGAAGCCCTGGAGAAGGTCCTGGCGAGCGGCGACGTGCCGCCGCCATTCACCGCGCACTTGACCCATCTGCTCGATGAAGCGCCCGTTCCCGTCGTTGTGATGGCCGTTGAGGAAACCGCCTCGCGCGCGCACCTGCCGCCACGGCAGGTCTGGCGCAACGTCGCGAAGCTCGCCGAATCGTTGTCCGTGCATCGGCGGGCGCTGTGGGCATGAAGCAGAGGCCATTGCCCACCGGCCCCTGGGAGGCGTTGTTCCCGCGGGCGCTGACGCTGCTCGACGACATCGGCCGCCACGGCGGCATCGCCGATCCGTTCTGGACCCTCGGCGGCGGGACTGTGCTGATGTTCCGCTACCGCCATCGGCTGAGCAAGGACATCGATATCTTCGTGCCCGATCCGCAATACCTCGGCTATGTCACGCCTCGGTTGAGCGACACGGCGGCGGACTTGACGCAGGACTACACCGAGCAGCCGGGCGCCTTCGTCAAGTTGCAGTTCGAGGAGGGCGAGGTCGACTTCGTGGCCGCTCCCAACCTGCTGCCGGACAAGGCCTGGGAGATCTGGAACATCGGCGGCCGACCGGTGAAGGTGGAGACGGCCGCCGAGATCATCGCCAAGAAGATGTACCACCGCGGCGACCGGGTCACGGCGCGCGACCTGTTCGACCTCGCGCTCGTGATCGAACGCGAGCCTCGAGA
Source organism: Variovorax paradoxus (assembly GCA_016806145.1). Classification (NCBI taxonomy): domain Bacteria; kingdom Pseudomonadati; phylum Pseudomonadota; class Betaproteobacteria; order Burkholderiales; family Comamonadaceae; genus Variovorax; species Variovorax paradoxus. Next base: position 129,181 of record CP063167.1, on the reverse strand, counting down.
GCTTCTGCCGGCAACGCCGTTCCTGCTGCGCCACCGGGATGCCTTTCTCGGCCAGATCCGGCAACCGCATGCCGGCTTGCGCGCCGCGTTCGATGCCATCGCGACGCTGGACTACGCGCCGGGCTTCGAGCACTGTGCGACCACGGCCGAAGAATTCCTGACCGCCCTGTAGCCCCTCAAGCCAGCACGTCCAGCGACACGTGGTTCGCGAACCGAACCACGTCCGTGCTCTTCTTCAGGATCCCCGCATTCCGGAAGTCCGTCGCAAATGCCTCCACCTCGTTGCGCAGCGCCTTGCCCGCCGGATGGTGCTTGTAGGTCAGCTCGGTGAACAGCTTCTGCAGGTCCTCCACCGCCACCTTGGGCGCGTACTTGGCGTAGATGCGGGCCGACTCGTTCGGGTTCTCGGCCACGTAGTCGGAGGCCTGCGCCAGCGCGCGCACGGTGGCGGCGGCGCGCGGCTTGTCGTTGCGCGCGAACTCGCCGCGCGCACCGACGATGCAGCACAGGCGCTCGGCGTACTCGCCCTTGGCGCTGTTGGCGATCTCGGTGAAGACGCCGGGGTTGCGCTTCTCGATCAGGTAGACGTTCGGGTCGCCGTCGGCAATGGCCTGGATCTCGCCCTTCTTCACGGCGATGTCGAGCAGGTCGGCCGGATAGACGCGCCAGTCGACGTCCTTCTCGATGTCGATGCCCTTCTTGGCGAGATGGATCGCATAGAACTGCCGCGCCGGGCTGTTCTGGTCCGACACGCCGATGGTCTTGCCCTTGAGGCTCGCGAGCTCGGTGGTCACGCCGGCGGCCTTGGCGCCCACCAGCCGCAGGCAGCCGCCGTGCACGCTGCCGACCACCTTCACGTCGAAGCCGGCTTCCAGCGGCTTGACCCAGCGGTGGATCAGGCCCACGCCGACGTCGGCCTTGCCGGTGGCCAGTGCCTCGAGCATCTGGTCTGACGATCCGGCCCAGTTCAGCAGCTCGACGTCGAGCCCGTTCTTCTCGAAGAAGCCGCGCTCGAGCGCGACCGGCACGGGCGCGAGGCAGAAGCCGGCCTGGCTCCAGGCAAAGGTCAGCTTGCGCGGTTGCGACCAGGCCGAGGCGCCGAGCAGGGCCGCGGAGCCCACGACGGCGGCGGCGGCGCCGGCTTGAAGGACGCTGCGGCGCGAAGGCGGCAGGCGCAAGGAAAGAGAGTCGGTCATCAGGGCTTCTCCACCGGAATATTCGAAGCGGCGAGTGTCCGAGCGCGGCCGATGCCTATCCAACGAATGTTTTCAGTCATGCATATGTCCGGCCTGCAAGAGCGCGAAGAGCGCGACATGGCTTGCTCGGAAAACGCATATCGCGCAGCGCTTTTTTTCGTTCCAGCGGCCCCGGGCAACGCGAAGAATGGCCGGCCTGATCTTCATGCCCCGGGACCCCAACACCATGCCAACACCGATCTCCCGCCAACGCTTCCTGCACCGGATCGCCGCGCTGTCGCTGGCCGGCGCCGCCTTCGCTCTGTCCGCACCCGTCCTGGCCGCGCCGGCCAGCGGCGAGCCCGTCTGGTTCGGCGTCAGCGGCCCGCTGACCGGCCAGAACGCACAGTACGGCGCGCAGTGGAAGGCGGGCTTCGACCTCGCGCTCGAGCACATCAATGCGCAGGGCGGCATCCATGGCCGGCCGCTGGCCTACAACTTCGAGGACAGCCAGAGCGATCCGCGCCAGTCGGTCGCGATCGCGCAGAAGCTCGTGAACGACAAGCGCGTGCTGATCGAGCTCGGCGACTTCTCGAGCCCGGCCTCGATGGCGGCCTCGCCGATCTACCAGCGCGCGGGCCTGGTGCAACTGGGTTTCACCAACTCGCACCCCGACTTCACCAAGGGCGGCGACTACATCTGGAGCCCGTCGATCAGCCAGGCCGACGCGCAGCCGCTGCTGGCCGATCTCGCGGTCAAGACACTGGGCTTCAAGCGCATCGCGGTGCTCTATCTCAACACCGACTGGGGCCGCACCAGCAAGGACGTGCTGGTGAAGGCCGCGCAGGAACGCGGCGCGCAGCTCGCCATCGCCGAGGGCTACCAGCCCGACGAGAAGGACTTCCGCTCCACGCTCGTGCGCGTGCGCGACGCCAACCCCGACGGCCTGGTGCTGATCTCCTACTACCCCGACGGCGCGCTCATCGCGGGCCAGGTGCGCAGCGTGGGCCTGAAGCAGCCGATCGCGGCCGTGGGCTCGGTCTATTCGCCCAAGTTCATCGAGCTCGGCGGCGCCGCGGTCAACGGCATCCACACCAACACCGCCTTCTTCCCCGAGGAGCCGCGCGCCGAGGTGCGCGACTTCGTGAAGAGCTTCCGCGCCAAGTACGACAAGGAACCCGACGCCTTCAACGCCTATGCCTACGACGCCGTGGTGTACGCGGCCGCCGCGCTGCGCCAGGCCGGCCCCAATGCCGACCGCAAGGCGGTGCGCGACGCCTTCTACAAGATCAAGGACGTGCCCAGCGTGATCTTCGGCAAGGCCAGCTTCGATCCGCAGACGCGCCGCGTGATCGGCGTGAAGAGCGTGAACCTGGTGGTGAAGGACGGCAAGTGGGCGCAGCTCGACGAGAAGGCGGCGCTGGCCTCGACCAAATGAGCGTGCTCGCGCACAGCGCGCCTTTCCGTGAGGAGAGGGCGGTCCTTCGATGAACTTCGGCTCCTTCTTCGACTACACGGTCAACGGCCTGATCATCGGCAACATCTATGCGTTGCTGGCGGTCGGGCTGGCGCTGATCTTCGGCGTCTCGCACCTGATCAACTTCGCGCACGGCTCGGTCTACACCGTCGGCGCCTACATCGGCTGGGCCTCCATCACCTACCTGCACACGCCGCTGCCGGTGACGATCGCGCTGGTGGTGCTGGGCTCGGGCGCGCTCGGCATGCTGATCGAGCGCGTGGGCCTGCGCCCGCTGCAGGGCGCGGCACGCATCGCGCCGCTTTTGGCCACCATCGGCATCAGCTTCGTGCTCGACATCCTGGTGCAGCTGGTCTTCAGCCCCGACCCGCGCGCGCTGCCCACGGCCTTGCCCGACTGGCGGCTGCAGGTCGGCAGCGGCACCATCGGTGCGCTCGACCTGCTGATCGCGGGCATCGGCCTCGCGAGCGCGGCCGTGCTGTTCGGCTTCCTGCGCTTCACCAGGCTGGGCTGGGCGGTGCGCGCCACCGCGCAGGACCGCGATGCGGCGCAGCAGATGGGCGTGGACGTGGACCGCGTGAACCAGACCGTGTTCGCGATCGCGGCCGCGCTCGGCGGGCTGTCGGGCCTGCTGGTGGGCATGTACTACAACAACATCAGCCCCGCGATGAGCTTCCAGGCCACGCTCAAGGGCGTGGTCGCCACCGTGGTCGGTGGCGTGGGCAACGTGCCGGGTGCCATCGTCGGCAGCCTGTTGCTGGGGCTGATCGAGAGCTATGGCGTGGCGCTGCTGGGCACGCCCTACCGCAACCTGTTCGCCTTCGCGCTGCTGCTGGCGATCCTGGTGTGGAAGCCCAACGGCCTGTTCGGCCGCAAGCGCGCGCTGCCGCCCGAGCCGCTGACCGGCACCTTCATCGCACCGAGCAAACCCTGGCACGTGCCGCGCCGATTGCTCGTGGCGCTGTTCGCTGCCGCGGTGCTGCTGCCGCTTTTCGATCCCTCGCCCTATCTGCTGCAGACGCTCACCAACGCCTGGCTCTATGCGGCGCTGGCGCTGAGCCTCACGCTGGTGGCGGGCACCGTCGGCCAGATATCGCTCGGCCATGCGGGGCTGCTGGCCATCGGCGCCTATGCCTCCTCGCTGCTGGTGCTCGACCTGCACCTGCCGGTGGGCACGGGCATCGTGCTGGCGGGCATCCTCACCTCGCTGATCGGCACCGCGCTGATCTTCCCGGCCTTCCGTCTGCGCGGCCACTACGTGTCGATCGCCACGCTGGGCATCGGCGAGATCGTGGCGCTCACCATCCTCAACTGGGAGAGCCTCACGCGCGGGCCGATCGGCGTCTCGGGCATTCCACCGCTGTCGCTGTTCGGGCGCGATGCCTCGTCGAACGGCGCGATCTACTGGGCCTCGTTCGGTGCCATGGTGCTGCTCGCGCTGCTGCAGTGGCGGCTGCTGAACTCGCACCTGGGCCGCACCTTCCGCGCGGTGCGCGAGGACGAGGTGGCCGCGCGCGCCTACGGCGTGAGCCCCGACCGCTACAAGGCGCTGGCCTTCGGCTTCGGCGGCTTCGCGGCCGGCGTGAGCGGCGCCTTCACGGCCCACATGTACTCGTACATCAACCACGAGACCTTCGGCTCGCAGATATCGATCCTGGCGCTCACCATGGTGATCCTCGGTGGGCTCGGGAACATCAGCGGCGCGTTGCTCGGCGCGGTCGCGCTCGTGAGCCTGCCCGAACTGTTCCGCGTCACCGCCGAGTACCGCATGCTGATCTACGGCGTCGCGCTGCTGCTGCTGATCCGTTTCCGCCCGCAAGGCCTGCTGGGCACCGTCTGAAGAAGGAACCACACACCATGAGCCACCTCAACGACTACCTCGCCGAGAAGCGCGCCGCCGTGCTGGCGCGCAATGCCGCCGTCGACGCGGGCAGCGCGCAGCCGCTGCAACTGAAGGCCAGCGTCAAGGCCGAGGGCCGCAGCGGCGTGCGCCGGCTGCGCATCCGCGACCACCAGGTCATCAGCGACAGCCCGCCGAACTTCGCCGGCTACGACCTCGGCCCGAGCTCGCCCGAGCTGCAGCTCGGCGTGCTGGGCACCTGCGTCACGTACATCTTCCTGATCCAGGCGGCCGAGCGGCAGGTGCCGCTGGAGAGCCTCGAGGTCGAGGTCACCGGCATCATCGATCCGCGCGGCGGCAAGCCGGGCCACGAGAGCACGCCGATCTGGCCGCACCAGATCGGCTACACGGTGCACATCGATTCGCCCGCGAGCCAAGCCGAGATCGATGCGCTGTTCGAGGCAGTGGAGCGCAACTGCCCGATCCTCAACCTCCTGCGCAACCCGCAGACCATCCGCGCCGAGGTCAAGCTCGTGAACTCGAAGGCGCAGGCCGCCACCGCGCCGCAGGAAGCGGGCGATGCCATCGCTGCTTGAGATCCGCGGCCTGGTGCGCCGCTTCGGCGGCCTCACGGCCGTGAACGCGGTCGACCTGCACGTGGCCGAGGGCGAACTGTTCAGCGTGATCGGGCCCAACGGGGCCGGCAAGACCACGCTCTTCAACCTCGTGACCGGCCTGGACCGGCCCGACCAAGGGCAGGTGCTGTTCGAGGGGCAGGACATCACGGGCCTGCCCGCGCAGCAGCTCGCCGCGCGCGGCCTGGCGCGCACCTTCCAGCATGGGCGCGTGTTCGCCAACCTCTCGGTGCTCGACAACGTGCTGGTCGGCGCGCACACCCGGCTGCGCGCCGTGAAGCCGCGCGTGGGCGGCGTGCCGGGCCTGGGCGCGCTGGCCGAGCTGGCGCTGGCGCTGGTGCAGCCCGCCGCCGTGCGGCGCGAGGAGGCGACGCTGCGCCAGGAAGCGCTCGAGATCATCGCGCTGTTCGGCGAACGGCTGGCGCCGCGCATCGACCACCCGGCCTACAGCCTCTCGTACGCCAACCGCCGCCGCGTGGAGATCGCGCGCGCGCTCGCGCTCAAGCCTCGTCTGCTGCTGCTCGACGAGCCCACGGCCGGCATGAACGAGAGCGAGACCGCCGAGATGCTCGAGATCATCCGCGGCTTGAAGGCGCGCGGCCAGACCATCCTCCTGATCGAGCACAAGCTCGACCTCGTGATGCAGCTGTCGGACCGCGTGGCCGTGCTCGACGACGGCCGCAAGATCGCCGAGGGCCGGCCCGACGACGTGCGCAACGACCCCGCGGTGATCGAGGCCTACCTCGGCCACCGGCAGGTGGGGCAGACAAAGCCCGAGGCGGTGCCCGCATGATCGCCACCGTCGCCCGCACGGGACTGCCGCCGTCGCCCTTGTGGGGAGACGGCCGCGACGAGGACCATGCCGCGCCGGCCGCTGGTCCCGCGGTCCGCACCGCCGTCCATCCGCTGCTGCAGCTGCGCAAGGTCAACAGCTTCTACGGCCCGGTGCAGGCCCATTTCGACCTCGACATCGAGGTGCGCAAGGGCCAGATCGTGAGCCTGCTCGGCGGCAATGCCAGCGGCAAGTCGACCACCATGAAGATCGTGCTGGGGCTGCTCAAGCCGCGTTCGGGCGAGGTGCTGTTCGACGGCGTCTCGACGCTGGGCCTGAGCACGCCGCAGATCATCCGCAAGGGCATCGGCTCGGTGCCCGAGGCGCGCCGGCTGTTCCCGGCGATGACCGTGCGCGAGAACCTGCTGATGGGCGCCTATGCGCGCAACGACCGCCGCGCGGTGGCCGAGGACCTCGAGCGCATGCTCGAGCTGTTCCCGCGCGTGGCCGAGCGCATCGACTTCCAGGCCGGCACGCTCTCGGGCGGCGAGCAGCAGATGGTGGCGATGGCGCGCGCGCTCATGGGCCGCCCGCAGCTCATCTGCATGGACGAGCCGACCATGGGTCTGTCGCCGCTGTACGTGGACAAGGTGCTCGAGCTCATCGCGCGCATCAATGCCCAGGGCGTCTCGGTCTTCATGGTCGAGCAGAACGCCAGCCTCGCGCTGCAGATCGCGCACCACGGCTACGTGCTGCAGACCGGGCGCATCGTGCTCTCGGGCCCGGCCGCCGCGCTGCTCGACGACCCGCGCATCCGCGATGCCTACCTGGGCGGCGACGGCGCAGCGCGCACCGCCTCCTGAACTTCACACGCCCCCCACGGGAGAACACACGACCATGTCATTGAAACTCGACCACATCGTCATCGCGGTGCATGACCTCGAGAGCGCCATCGCCGACTACACGGCGCTCGGCTTCCAGGTGCTGCGCGGCGGCGACCATCCGGGCCGCACCACGCACAACGCGCTGGTGGTGTTCCAGGACGGCAGCTACTTCGAGCTGATCGCCTGGCGCGCGCCCTCGCCCGAGGAGCGCTGGTGGCAGCTGCTGCAGCGCCACGGCGAAGGCATCGTCGACTTCGCGCTGCTGCCGCGCAGCACCGCGATCACCGTCGAGGAAGCCAAGGCGCGCGGGCTCGCGCTCGACGGACCGCTCGACGGCGGCCGCCTGCGCCCCGACGGCGAACGCCTGCGCTGGCAGACCGCGCGGCCCGCGACGGCCGACCTGCCTTTTCTGTGCGGCGACCTCACGCCGCGCGCGTTGCGCGTGCCCGAAGGCGATGCGCGCACGCATCCCAATGGCGCGCTCGGCGTCGCGAGCCTCGCGCTCGCGGTGCACGATCTCGATGCCACGCTCGAGCGCTACCGCGCGCTGCTCGGCGACGGGCATGGCGAGGTGGCGGTGCATATCGGCGAAGCCGTGGCGCTGCCGGGCAGCGGCGTTCGACTGGCCGTGATCGCGCTCGGCGGCAGCGCGCTGGTGTTCTCGTCGCCGCGCGCGAGCGCCAGGACCGATGCCGCCACGCCGATCGGCCGCGCGGTGGAGCAGCGGCTCAGCGCGCGCGGCGAGGGGCCGTACGCGCTGGTGCTGCACACCGCGGCCACGCCGTCGCCCGAGGCGCCGGACCTCGCGAAAACGCATGGCGCGCTGATCGAATTCGCGCCGGCCGCGCGCGAAGGCGTCGCACGGCGCGCATCGGCGCTCGACAGCCTCGTGGGCGGCTGAGCGGCGCGGGGGAGGGCCGCTTACTTGTCGGCGTCCTTGGCTTCTTCGCCGTCCTCGACCGACTCTTCCTCCGACTCCTCTTCTTCTTCCTCTTCCGATTCCTCGAAGTACTCGGGGATCGGCTGCTCGGCCAGCGCCTTCGCCAGCTGCAGGCGGAACTCGGCCAGTGCCTTGGCCGACTTGGCGATGTCCTTCGCGCCCTGGTCGGCGATCTTCTCGACCAGCAGGGCCGGTTCTTCCGACAGGATGATCTCGATGTAGTGGTCGGCGAGTTCGGCGGCGGCGATGAGCTTGGCGTCGGTGGACATGCGGTGCTTTCAGTGAGGTGGAGAAAGACGCCATCGTGCGCAGCGAAGGTGACGCCGGCACTACATACGCCGGCGCGGGGGTGTCATGCGTGCGTCATCGGCAGCGGCGTCAATGCCCGGGTCCGCAACAAACCGGGCCGCCACGCGCGGCCTCGCGTCACGTCATGAATCCTGGCCATCCACGGCCGACGGCCCGACGAGCGCATCGATCGCCTCGTGATCGAGGCGCAGGCGCGCCGGATCGGAACGTCCTGAGCCGCTCGCGGGGTCTCAGGCGTCGCGGCGATAGAGCGCCCACCGCACCGTGAGGATGTCGGCGGCGATCTTGGCGGCGTTGGCGCCCGCGTAGTCCTGCGTCGGGTCGAACTCGAAGCCCTCGCGGTAGCGCACCACCTGCCCGTAGTCGCGGTCGAACACCATCGGCCCGGTCAGCTCGGCGGGGTCGGTGCCGGACGGCACGGCCATGAATTTCTCGGGATCGGTGACGCTTTGGTAGAGATCGACGCTGAGCTGGGACATGGTTTTTTTCCTCGAGGTCTTGGTCGGGGGAATGATCGGCCCCCGGCGCGGACGGCGGGCAGTCCTCCACCGGCAGGGCGAGTCGGCAATGGCCTACAGAAGACGCACGGTCCGATCGATACGGTGTATCAAGGCGTGGATGACTGCGCCAATTTCTTCGCTGGGGAACAAGCATGCAAGACAACCGGGACGCCGCCTTTGCGGCATGGGTGGGCGCCGAGGACGCGGCCCAGGCGGCCATTCACGTGCTGCACCAGCGAACGCGCGGCGGCCGTACGAAGGTCGCGCCCCAGGAGATCGAGCAGATCGCGCGCCTGCGCAAGGAAGCCGACGTGCGCTTCGCCGCGGTGTGGGGCGTGCTCGGCGCGACTGCTGCCGTGGCCATGTCCGAAGAGGCCTTGCCAGAGCCGTTGCCGCGCGTGGAACGGCCCCAGCGCATCGTGGTGGCACCACGCGCCGCGCAGGCGCAGGCGCTGCCTTCGATCGCGATCTGAGCGCGGGCCGCATTGCGCGGCACTCGTGCGCCGAGCTGTCCAGAAGCGCTATCTCTTCTTGCGTAGATGATCGCGTTCGCGTGGCGAATGAGCCCGCGGAGTGCCGGGATCCTCGATTCGGTCGCTCCTTTTCGACGTACGGCAAGACTGGCGACGACACCAGCGAGCATCGCGCAATATTCCAAAGGGCGAGTCTCTTGCCGACAGCGCCGATCGTTGGCCGCGCGGCAGCGGTCTTCATGACTTTCGTCATTTCGTTTTTCGCTAGAGGCGGCACTAAGATGCCCGCCCATGGCCCACGCCGCACCCCTGTCGCCGCATGCCGCGCCCTTGCTCGTCGAAGCCTCGATGCCGCTTCCGGCGCGCGGCATCCTGGTGGTCGACGACCATGAGCTGGTACGCCTGGGTCTGCGCGCGCTGCTGCTGGCTGAGACGGGCAGCGTGCCGGTGTACGAGGCGCGCTGCCTCGCCGATGCCCTGCACCTCTATGCGCTTCATGCGGCCTCGCACCCTCTGGTGCTGCTCGATCTCGACCTGCCCGATTCGCAGGGGCTGGACACGCTGGTGCGCTTCCGGCGTGCCTTCCCTTCCTCGCCCGTGATCGTGCTCTCGGGCAAGGACAGCCATGCGCTGATGCACGGCGCGATGGCGCTCGGGGCGCAGGCCTTCCTGCCCAAGACCGGCCACCTGGGCGAGGTGCTGCGCTACGTGAGGGACAACGACCTGATCGGCCTGCCGGCCCGGCCGTCGACGACCTCGAGCAGCGCGCCCACGACGACGGCGCGCGCCGAATCGCAGCCGCAGCTCAATGCGCGCCAGGTCGAGATCCTCGACTGGCTGCTGGCGGGCAAGTCGAACAAGGAGATCGCGCAGCTGTCGCACCTGACCGAGGGCACGGTCAAGAACCATGTGTCCACCTTGCTGCTGCTGTTCGGCATGCGCTCGCGGGCCCAGCTCATCAGCAGCCTTCGATAAGCTCTTCGCGCCATGCGGCCTTCGATGGAGATGCCCGCATGGTCGCGATGACCGAAGCGCCTCCACCAGAACTGGCCCGGCGGGTGTTGCGCGAACAGGTGGCGGCGGTGCATGCGAACGCGCCGGCCGCCTATCTCGCGGACCTGCTCACGGCGCAGGCGCTGGGCATCGGCCTGTTCGTGGCCACCTGGCGCTGGCAGGTACTGTTGTGGATGGCGCTGCACCTGGCGTTGACGCTGCGACGCGCCTACAGGCGCTACCGGCGCAGTCCCGACGCGGCCGAGCATCCAGAGTACTGGGCGCGCTTCAATGCGCGCAACGTGCTGCTGCGCTCCTGCGTCTGGGGCCTCGCGCCTTGGCTGTGCGTGCCGCCGGGGCGCAATCTCGGGCTCTGGGTGATGGTCATCGTCATGATGATGGGCGGCTGCGCCGGCGGTGCGCTGTCGCTGGCGGTGCTCAAGCGCAACATCCCGCGCTTCATCGTGCCCAGCATGGCGAGCCTGACCCTTGCGCTGGCCTGGCGCGGCGACACCGTGCACCTGTTCCTGGCCACCGGCTGCCTGCTCTACATGTGCGTGATGATCACCTTCGCGCTGCAGCACCACCGGCTGCTGACGGCCTCGCTGACCATGCGCTTCGAGAAGGAGGCGCTGGCCGAGCAGCTGAGCCACCAGATTGCCGCGACCCAGCGCGCCAGCGAGGAGAAGACGCGCTTTCTCGCCGCGGCGAGCCACGACCTGCGCCAGCCGCTGCATGCGATCGCGCTGTTCGGCGCCGTGATCGAGAAGAAGCTGCAGGGCAGCGAGGAATGGGACCACGCGGTGCGGCTGATGGATGCGGTCGGAACGCTCGGCGATTCGCTCGACACGCTGCTCGACATCTCGCGGCTCGATGCCGGCGAGGTGGCGCCGCGGATACGGCCGGTCGAGCTCAATCCGCTGTTCCTCGCGCTCAACAACGTGTTCGCGGCGCGGGCGGCCGGCAAGGACCTGCAGCTGCGATTGCGCGCCACGCCGTGCTGGGTGCTGAGCGACCCGCAGCTGTTGCAGCGGCTGCTCTCCAATCTGGTGGACAACGCGCTCAAGTACACACCGCGCGGCGGCGTGGTGGTGGCCGCGCGCGCGCGCGGGCCGCTGGTGTGGATCGACGTGCGCGACACCGGCATCGGCATCGCGCCCGAGCACCTGGGCCGCATCTTCGACGAGTTCTACCAGGTCGGTAATCCGGGGCGCGATCGCGCGCAGGGGCTGGGCATCGGCCTGTCGATCGTGCAGCGGCTCTCGCGCCTGCTGGCGCATCCGCTGCAGGTGCATTCGCGACCGGGGCGCGGCAGCCGCTTCCGCATGGTGTTGCCGGCGGTGTCGGCCTCGGGTGTCGCGCCCGCCATCGCACGCGCGGATGCCGTGTTGCTGCTGCCGCGGCGCGTGCTGTTGATCGACGACGAAGCGCCGATCCGCCAGGCCGTGACCGGGCTGCTGCAGGCCCATCGCGTGGCCATCGACGCGGTGGCCAGCGAGGCCGAAGCCGAGGCCGTGCTGGCGCAGGCCGCGCAGGGCGGCTCGCCGGTCGACGTGCTGCTGTGCGACGTGCGGCTGGCCGATGGCGCCGACGGACTGGCCGCGGCGCAGCGGCTGCGCGCGCGCTTCGGCCCCGGCCTGCGCGTGCTGCTGATCACCGGCGAGACCGCGCCGCGGCGGCAACGGCAGATGCACGACGCCGGCCTGCAGGTGCTGCTCAAGCCGGTGGCCGCCGACAGGCTGCTGCAGGCCCTTGCGGCACCCGCGCGGCACGAACCGACCACCGATCGCGCGCACGGCTGAACGTCTTTTTTCGTGCCGAAGGTCGATGACCTTCGACACTAGATCGCAGGGGTCGCGATCCCTACCGTGGAGGCCTTCTCATCCACTCGCTTGAAAGAAGGAAGGCCTCTCATGAACACCCGTCTTGCCGTTTGCCGTGCCGTGCGCACCCCGGTCGCGCTGCTGACCATGAACCTCGTGCTGGCGGCCTGCGGAGGTGGCGGCGGTGGCGGCGGCTTCGCCGGCTTCCCGGTCGCTCCCGCACCCGCACCCGCGCCTGCCGCGCAGACACCCCCGCCGGCACCCGCTCCGGCCGCGGCCTCGATCACGACGCAGCCATCGAACACCACCGTGGGCCAGGGCGTTCCCGCCACGCTGAAGGTGCAGGCCGCGCATGCCACGGCCTACCAATGGCAGCGCAGCACCGACGGCGGCGCGCACTGGAGCGATGTGGCCGGTGCCACCGCCGACAGCTTCAGCACGGCCGCCAGCCAGTTGGCCGACAGCGGCCAGCAACTGCGCGTGCGGGTGACGGGCGCCAGCGGCAGCGTGACCAGCCGGGCCGCCACGTTGACGGTCAAGCCCTGGGTCGCCACCGTGCTGGCGACGACGGGCGTGAGCTACAGCAGCCCCTACCAGCTCGCGCTCGATGCGAGCGGCGCGAAGCTCTACGTGGCCATGGGCGGCAATGGCTCGGTCTACCGGATCGACACCGCCAGCGGCAGCGGTGCCGAGGTGACGCCGGGCGCGACGATGAATGCGCCGGCGGGCCTGGCACTGGCGGCCGACGGCACGCTCTACGTGAGCGACCAGCATCGCATCAGCAAGATCGCGCCCGGCGCCACCACCGCCAGCACCTGGGTCGGCGGCGGCAGCAGCGGATTCGCCGACAGTCCGGCCCCCGTGATGTTCAGCAATCCCGTCGGCATCGCGCTCGACGGCGCGGGCAACCTCTTCGTGGCGGACACGGAGAACAAGCGCGTGCGCAAGGTCGCCGCCGACGGCACCACGAGCACGCTCGCGGGCGACGGCACGCAGGCCTATCTCGACGGCGTCGGCACGGCCGCGCAACTGGCGAGGCCGCAGGGCCTCGCGCTCAGTCGCGACGGCAAGACGCTCTACGACACCGACACCGACAGCCCCTGCCTGCGCAAGATCGACGTGGCCAGCGCCACCGTGAGCACGCTGCTGGGCGATTGCGCCAACGGCAACGCGGGCGCGGGCGTGGTCGACGGAACGGCGGCAACGCCGGCCAAGCTCGGCTATTCGTACGGCGTGGCGGTGGATGCGCACGACAACGTGTTCCTGACCCATGCCTGGGACGGCGTGGCGCGCGTGGTCACGCCCGCGGGCGAGATCAGCACCCTGCAGGACGGCAGCGGCGTGCCGATCGCCTTCAACTTCCCGATCGGCGTGGCGGTGGCCGCCGACGGCACCGTCTACGTGGGCGCGAACCACGGCAACCAGATCCTCAAGCTCACGCTGGCGCCCTGAGGGCGCAGGAGGCGTTCTCCGGCGCCATCGCCGGTGCGCGGCGTGGCGGTCGCCTACTTGGCGGCGCCCGCCGTGCCCAGCCCCAGCTTGTCGATCACGGCCTTCTCGGTCTTCATGGTGCGCACCGCGTACTGCTTGTAGGCCGCGCTGTCCATGTAGAAGGTCTCCATGTCGAACTTGGCGAGCGACTCCTGGTAGTTGGGCATCTCCATCGCCTTCTTGAAGGCGTCGTGCAGGATCGCGACCACCTTCGGGTTCGCGCCCTTGGGCAGCACCAGGCCGAAGGGCGAGGCCTGCACCATGTCGATGCCCGACTCCTTGAGCGTGGGCGCGTTCGGGTATTTCTTCGAACGAGTCTCGCCCCAGGTCGACAGCAGCCGCAGCTTGCCCTGGTCGACGTACGGGCCCCAGCCCGGCGTGTCGGCCACCGACATCACATGGCCGCCGAGCACCGCCTGCAGCGATTCGGAGTTGCCCTTGTAGGGCACGTGATTGAACTCCACGCCGGCCTGGATCGCGATCGCTTCCATCGTCAGGTGCAAGGTGGTGAGCGCGCCCGGCGTGCCGTAGCTCAGGCGGCCCGGGTTGGCCTTGGCATAGGCGAGGTACTCGCGCATCGACTTGATCGGCGAATCGGCGGGCACCACCAGGCCGAAGGAATAGCCGGCCAGGCCGATCACGTAGCTCAGGTCGTTGGCCGGGTCCCAGTTGAGCTTGGTGGTGTAGGGCAGGCGGAACACCGGCAGCGGCACCTGCGCGAGCGTGTAGCCGTCGGGCGCGGTGGCCTGCATGGTCTGCGCGGGCAGCACGCCGCCCGCGCCGGGCTTGTTCTCGATGATGACCGGCTGGCCGAGGATCTTCGAGGCGTTCTCGGCCAGCACGCGGAACGGCACGTCGGTCGAGCCGCCGGCGGTGAAGCCGATCAGCACGCGGATCGGGCGGACCGGAAAGGCATCGGACTGCGCGAAGGCGGGAGCGGCGGCGAGGCCGGCGGCCAGCAGCAGGGCGTGCAGCGCACGGCGGGTGAGGTTGGGTTGTTTCATGGAAGGACGTGCGAACGAAAAAACGGAAAAGGCGGTGCGGCCGCCCCGCGAACGGGACGCGCCGCACCGGCGCCGTCAGGGCGCGGGACAGCCGCCGCGGCTGGCCGAGGAGAACTTGCAGCCGTAGTCGGCGCGCGCCACGGTCGCGGCGTCGAGCACCTCGTCGCCGGCCGGCTTCACGCCGTTCTGCTCCCAGTTCGTCATCGCATCGAAGGCCTGGGTCTGTTCCTCGGTCGTGAAGTCGCAGTGGCTGATGCCGCGGATCGCGCGCTGCACCAGCCACTTCGAGGTGCCCAGCGCATCGGCGCGGCGCTTGTAGATCTGCTCCATGCTGAACGGCACATAGACGTCGCCCAGCGTGTGGATGGTCACCACCGGCACGTCGATGCGCGCATTGGACTTGGGGAACCAGCGCAGGCCGTCGCGCCGCAGCCGGTTGGCCTCGGGGTCGGCATGCAGCCGGTAGGCGCCCTGGTTGAAGGTGACTTCCTCCGGGCTTTGCGCCGGGTCGTTGTCGAGCTGGTAGACGATGCCGGTGGTGTCGTAGCCGTCGCGGTTGAGGATGCCGTTGATGGTGCCGTCGCGGCCGAAGGTGCCCCACACGGTGGCGTTCATGCTGCCCGCGAAGCCGGCGTCGAACATCGGGCGTTCGCCGCCCGTGAGGTTCTTGACGATGGCCTTGTACTTCTCGCCCTGCGCGGTCGTCGCGCTCGGGAATCTGGTGAACAGCGCGGCGCGCACCGCGGGCAGCAGGTCGGCCCAGTTGCTCACGGGCCAGCCGGTGACGGGCAGGCCGGCCAGCTGCTGCGCCGCGATCTGCGAGGCGCCGAAGTAGTTGTAGAGCTCGGTGTCGCCGAGCACGCCGCACATCGGCACTGCGCCCGCATAGCGCACCTTGTGGTTGGCCGTCTCCGTCGCCTCGGCATCGACCGCGGCCGCGGCCACGTGGCCGCCGAGCGACTGGCCGACGATGTAGGTCTTGCGCGGCGCATCGAGCGTGCGGCCGTTCTGCGAGGCGATGCGCTGGAAGGCCAGCGCGAGCGCGTTGGTGTCCTCGACGCCGGCGCGCACGTCGTAGTAGTTCTTGGTGTAGCTCGACGCGGCCCAGGCGTAGCCCTGGGCGATCAGGTGCGCGCGGATCGTGGGATCGCTGACGCTCACCACCGGGCCCGTGCCGCCGTAGCCGTGCGCGTACATCACGAGCATGCCGTTCCAGTTCTTCGGCACTTCGACGCGGTAGCCCGCGCCCTCGAGCACGCCCCACCAGCGGTCGGTGTCGGGCGCGCCCGAGAGGGCCGCGAACGGCAGCTTGGTCTCGTCGACCGTGAACTGGCGGCTGTCCTGGGCGCGCGTTTCCTCGGGCTCGGGGGCGGCCGGGGGCGGCGGTGCCGGGGGATTGCCGGCGCCCGCGCCGCCCGCACCAGCCTGTTGAGCGGCGAGGGCTGCGGCCAGCGCCGCGGCGCTGGCGCCCGACGAATCGCCGCCACCGCCGCCGCAGGCTGCCAGCGTCGCGGCGGCGATGAGCGAGAGAAGGGTGGCGCGGCGGCCCGGATGGCGATGGAACTTCACGAGATGTCTCCTGCGTGTGGGGATGGGTTCCGCGTGAATCGATTAATTTCGTTCAGCGGAATTAGATTTATGGAACGTTCTTTCGAACGATGGCGAGTATCTTTCCGCTCGCGTTTCTCTCGTATAGGGAATTCCATGAACCGTTTCCAAGCGCCGAAAATATAATTCCGTACAACGAAATTAAATGGAGATAAACGCATGGGACGCACCAAGCAGATCGACTTCGAGGAGGGTGCCGACAGCCCGCGCTTCGTGACCGCGCTGGCGCGCGGGCTGGAGATCCTGGCCGCCTGGGGCCCCGACGAGAAATGGCTCACCAGCACCGAGCTCGCGCGCCGCACCGGCCTGCCCAAGCCGACCATCGCGCGGCTCGCCTACACCCTGGTCGTGGCGGGCTACCTGCGCCATTCGCGCGAGACCGGCAAGTACGCGCATGGCGACAGCCTGGTCGCGCTCGGCATCACGATGGTGTCGAACCTCAAGCTGCGGCGCATCGCGCGGCCCTACATGCAGGACCTGGCCGACCGCTACGACGCCTCGGTGTCGCTCGGCATCCGCAACGGGCTGTCGATGCTCTACGTGGAGAACTGCCGCTCCAGCGCGCCGCTGTCGCTGGGCCTGGACATCGGTTCGCGGCTGCCCGTGGCGCGCTCGGCGATGGGCCATGCCTACCTCTGCGCGCTCGATGCGAAGGAGCGCGAGCGGCTGCTGGGCGAGATCCGCCAGGCCGACCGCGAGCGCTGGCCGCAGACGCAGCAGGCCATCGAGACCTCGCTCGCGCACTGGCGCGAACGCGGCTTCACGATGGTCGTGCGCGGCTGGGAGAGCGACATCAGCGGCGTGGGCGCGGCCATCCGGCAGGCCGACGGCAACGTCGTGACCTTCAACGTCGGCGGCTCGGCCAGCCGCTTCGGCCGCGAGCTGCTCGAGCAGGACATCGGCCCGCAGCTCGCGCGCATGGTCAAGGTGCTCGAATCTTTCGTGCGCGTAGACGACAACTGAGCGGGCGTTGCCCGCGGTGCGCGCTCAGGCGTGTCCGGCCAGTATCCGTTCGCGAGCGCGACCACGCGTGTCGTGACACCGGGCGTCGCGCCCTGTGCCGCCTTCAAGTGCGGGCTGCAAGTGCTCACGCGCTGCATGGCCAAGGAGTTCGGCGCGCGCGGCATCCGCGCCAATGCCGTTTCGCCGGGCGCCATCCGCACGGACATGACCAGCGACGCGCTCGACCAGAGCCCCGGCTTCGAAACCCAGCTCGCCGCGCAGACCGCGCTCGGTCGCACCCGCGGGCCTGAGGCCGCTACGCCGCGAACAACGTGGGCCGCAGCGCCCGCGCGGCATCGGCCAGCGCCTCGCGCGTGGCGTCGAAGGGCCAGCGCATGAACTCGTGGATCATGCCGTCGTAGCGCTTCACGCTGACCGGCACGCCGGCCTCGCGCAGCCGCTCGCCATAGGCTTCGCCCTCGTCGCGCAGCGCATCGAACTCGGCCGTGACGATATGGGCCGGTGGCAGTCCGCGCAGGTCCCCGGCCAGCAGCGGCGAGACCAGCGCATGGGTCTTCAGTGCCGCGTCGCCGAGGTAGTGGTCCATGAACCAGTGCTGCATCTCGCGGCCGATGTTGCCGTACTGCCCCGCGTAGGCCTGGATCGAGGTGTTGATGCGGCTGAAATCGACATCGGGATAGATCAGCAGCTGGTGCGCGATCCGCGGTCCCGCGGCATCGCGCGCCTTCAGCGCGACCACCGCCGCGAGGTTGCCGCCGGCGCTGTCGCCCGCGACCGCGAGCCGATGCCCGTCGGCCCCGAGCTGCGCCGCATGCTCGGCCACCCAGGCGGTGGCCGCGAAGGCCGCGTCGACACCGGCCGGGAACTTGTGCTCGGGCGCCAGCGGATAGGCCACCGAGACCACGACCGCCTGCGTCGCCACGGCGAGCGCGCGCGCGAGGCCGTCGTGCGTGTCGAGGTCGCCGAGCACGAAGCCGCCGCCGTGGAAGAACACGATGACCGGCAGCACCTCCCGCGGCGACGGGTGATAGATGCGCACGTCGAGCGGCCCCACCGCGGTGTCGATGCGCCGGTCGGCGACCGAGGCCACCGGCGCGCCGGGCGGCAGGGCCGCGAGCATGCGGCGCATGCCCTGTCGGATCGCGTCGGGCGCGAGCGTGTGCATGTCGGAGAAGCGGGTGGCGGCGAGGCGATCCAGATGCGCCTGGGCCTGGGGGTGAAGCGGCATGTCCTGTCTTCCGGTGGTGAAGAGGACGGCCAATCTACGACTTGAACTTCGGTTCAAGTCAAGCGCTTCTTCGCGGTTTTCTTGCTACCGCACGAGCTCGCGGAAGTTGGCCTTGAACTTCGGGCATTCGACCAGCGAGGCATGCGTGCACACGGCCGCGTGCTTGAGGCTGTCGCGCATGGTCTGCAGCCGCTCGATCTCGTGGTCGAGCTCGGCGGCGCGCTTGGCCATGCTGCGTCGCAGCTCGACGTCCTTGGGCGTGGACGCGAGGAAGCGCCCGATCTGTGCGAGCGAGAAGCCGGCCGACTTCGCGCAGTGGATCAGCGCCAGCCGCGCGACCACCTCGGGCCGGTAGGCGCGCCGCAGGCCGGTGCGGCCCGCGGACTCGATCAGTCCGCGCCGTTCGTAGAAGCGCAGCGCCGAAGGCGCCAGGCCGGCGCGCTGCGCGACCTCTGCAATATCGAGCATGGGATGTCTCCATCGTGGATCTCGTCGGCCGGGCCTCAGGCGAATTGCGCGAGGCCGTGGCCCACCGACCAATTCTCCTTCGGCGAGTCGACGATGTTCACGAACAGGTCTTCGCCGCGCAGGCCGGGGCTCTCGGCCAGCAGCTCCGCGAGCCGCCGGAACAGCGCCTGCTTCTGCTGCGCGCTGCGCGTGTCGAACACCGTGATCCGGATGTAGACCACGTCGTCGCTGCGCGTCACGCCGTAGGCGTTGCCGTGGCGGAAGTTCGCGGGCTCATGCTCGCTGAGCGTCATGAAGCGGTTGTCCTCGGACACGCCGAGCGCGTCGCTGAGCGCGCGGCCGAGGCCGTCAAGGATCGCCGCTCGATAGGCCTCGGGCTTGCCGGCACGCAGGAAGACATGGCTGATGGGCATCGTGATTCCTTCAAGGAAGTTGGGGAGGTCGGACGATGCTAGTCATACGAAATTGCTATGGATAAATATATCAACGACAATTTTTTGAAATGATTGCCCGTCCCCTCGATCTCGACGCCGTCCTGGCCTTCATCCGCATCGTCGAGCTCGGCAGCTTCACGCTCGCGGCCGAGGCGCTGCAGACCACGCAGGCCGGCATCAGCCTCAAGCTCAAGCGGCTCGAGGAGCGGCTCGGCTGCCGGCTGGTGGAGCGCACGCCGCGGCACGTGGAGCTGTCGGCCAAGGGCGCCGCCTTTCTCGAACATGCGCGCGAACTGCTGGCGGTGCACGACCGCGCGCTCGGCGCCTTCGCGCAGGCGCGCCAGCGGCTCACCATCGGCATCAGCGACCACGTGGCGGGCCCCGAGCTGCCCGCGCTGATCGCGCGCATGAACGCGCAGGACCCGCAGCTGCTGATCGAGATCCGCATCGGCTCCTCGGGCGAGCTGCTGCAGAGCTTCGACCGGCGCGAACTCGACACCGTGATCGTGCGCCTGCATGCGGGCCGCAACGACGGCGAGCTGCTGGCCGAAGAACAGTTCGGCTGGTTCGCGGCGCCGACCTGGCAGCACCGCGCGGGCGAGCCGCTGCCGCTGGCCACCATGGCCGAGCCCTGTGGCGTGCGCGCGCTGGCCGCGCGGCTGCTCGACGAGGCGCGCGTGCCCTGGACCGAGGTCTTCGTCGGCGGTGGCGTCGCCGCCGTCGCGGCCGCCGTCATGGCCGGTCTCGGCGTGGCCGCGCTGGCGCCGCGCATGCTGCCCTTCGGCGCGGTCGACGTGGGCGCGCGGCTCGGGTTGCCCGCGTTGCCGCGGCTGCCGGTGCTGCTGCACACGCGTGTGGGGGAAGGGCGGCCGCGCGCGGCGCTCGAGGCGCTGTCGGTGGCGTTCCGCGGCGTCGTGCGAGGGCGCGCGAGGGACGCAACACCCTGATTGCAGGGGCGGCCAATCTGCCGCCGCGGGTCGCCCGGCCCGTTGGGACCAATTTGCACAGCCATCGAGCCGCCGCGAGTGGTCGCGCTCCAGCCTCCTTGGTCCTTGCCGGAGCTTCGCTTTCAGCTTGCGCGAAAGCGGTTGCCACTTTGATGTCTTCAAGCGCGAAATTCGTTCCGAATATTTTCTATTTAATTGGTTTATTCATATTTACAAGGAATTATACAGACTAATTGATCATTATAAATTAATGCAAACTACTCTGTGTTTTGACATTCACGTAACAAACCAAGAAATAGGCTTTCTATAGTTTCGCGACGCGTCGGAGAGTCTCCTCGCCGACATGGGCGCGCACTCCATGGGTGCGGATTTTCGTACTCTTGGTGTGCTCCAGTGAAACCTATTTCCATTTGCCTCGCATTTGCCGCCGGGGCGCTTTGCATTTCAAATTCATCCGCCGGCAAGGAAATTGCTGGATTGAAAAATAAATGCTCGGTTACATTGGAAGGGGACTCGATCATGTGGGGCGGTTTTGTTCCAGGGCCTCGATTGTCCGAGCCGCCTGCCGCAATTCTCAAGCGTATGAGACCGGCCTATACGGTTGTCGATAATTCGGTCAACAGCTCCACCGCCGCTCAGCGCGCGAAAACTTTTCCCGGAAGCCCGCGAACGACCAGATTCGTCGTCTTGCAGCATGGCGTCAACGATGCTTTGCTGGGCTCCGACCTCGCCACGCCGCTGTACGAAATGGCCGAGATTTCGAAAAGAGAAGGCCGGATACCGATCATTACCGGACTGTCCCGCCAGATCCGAAAAATCAAGCAGATCGCTTATTACGACCTGGTGACGCAGCAGGTCGCTATCGCCTCCAATTCTCTTTTCGCCAATTGGCGGTCTGTCGAATACAGCCCCGCGGACATGGCCGATGAAATGCATCCTGGCCAGGCCTATGCCAACCGGCTTATGGAGCGCCTGGTTGCCGTGCTCGACCAGGCAGCCCCTGAGTGCGTCTCGCCGGAATTGAAAGAGGCCGCTCCTGGTCCTTAAAGAAACCCGATCGACAGCCACGGAATCGCCGCCACCAGAACCGTCCCCGCCAGCAGCGCCAGCATGTACCCCACGATCGGCCCGATCCCCGCATCGGGCTGCACGCGCCCGATCGCGCAGGCCGCGTAGTAGCCCACGCCCAGCGGCGGCGCGAACAGGCCCAGGCCCATCGACAGCACCACCACCATCGCATAGTGCACCTCGTGGATGCCGAGCTGGCGCGCGATGGGAAACAGCAGCGGGCCGAACAGCACGATCGCCGGGATGCCCTCGAGCACCGAACCGAGGATCACGAAGATCACCAGCGACACGGCCAGGAACATCCCGGCGCCGCCCGGCAGGTTCGCCATCAGCTCGGCGAGCCAGCGCGAGAAGCCCGACTGCGTGAGGCCCCAGGCCATCGCGGTGGCGGTGCCGATGATCAGCAGGATCGCGCCCGACAGCGAGGCGGTGGCCACCAGCATCGGCCCGAGCCGGCGCCAGTCGAACTGCCGGTAGATCGCGATCCCGGCCACCACGGCGTAGACGATGCCGATGGTCGATACCTCGGTGGCGGTGGCCACGCCCTCGACCACGGCGGCGCGGATCACAAAGGGCAGGGCGAGCGCGGGCAGCGCCACCAGCGCGAGCCGCAACACCTGCGACCAGGGCGAGCGCTCGACCTGGCTCAGGTCTTCATGGCGGCTGCGGAAGTGCACCACCACGCAGAGCATCAGGCCGAGGATCACGGCCGGCAGCAGCCCGCCGGTGAACAGCGCCGCGATCGACACGCCGGTGACCGAGCCGATGGTGATCAGCACCAGGCTCGGCGGCACGGTCTCGGTCTGCGCGCCGGTGGCCGCGAGCAGCGCGACCAGCTCGCCGTCGCTGGCGCCGCGCTTCTGCATCTCGGGAAACAGCGCCGGCGCGACCGCCGCCATGTCGGCCGCCTTCGATCCCGAGATGCCCGACACCAGGTACATCGCACCGACCAGCACGTACGAGAGTCCGCCCTTCACATGGCCGAGCAGGCTCGCGAGGAAGGCCACCATCGCCTTGGCCATGCCGGTCATCTCGATCAGCAGGCCGAGGAAGACGAACAGCGGCACCGCGAGCAGGATCAGGTGCGACATGCCCTCGTCCATGCGCCCGACGATCACGGGCAGTGCGGTGTCGGTGGTCAGCGCGAGGTAGCCGAAGGTGCCGAGGCCGAAGGCGAAGGCGATCGGGATGCCGCCGAGCACGCAGGCCAGCACCACGCCGACGAAGAAGACCAGCAGGTTGAGCCGGCCCAGGTCCTCGAACACGGCGCGCCCGAAGCCGAAGGCCGCGACCAGGATCACGACCACGCAGACGGCCTTGGTGGTGGTTTTCCAGTCGAAGTCGCGGAACAGCCGCAGCACCGCGAACAGCGCCATCAGCGCCACGCCCGCGGGCAGGGCGGCGGCACGCCAGGCGTTCGAGATGTCGAGCGCGGGCGTGGTGATGAAGCGCTCCTCCGCGGCGTACTCCCAGGCCGGCCACGCGATCATCGCGAGGAAGGCGAGCGCCGCGCACAGCGCGAGCGCCTCGGCCAGCTGGCGGCGTTCGGGCGCGAGGCCCGACACCAGCGCCGTCATGCGCATGTGCTCGCCGCGCCGCAGCGCGACCACCGCGCCCAGCATCGCCAGCCAGATGAAGAGCATCGAGGCCAGCTCGTCCGACCAGATCAGCGGCTGGTGCAGCGCGAAGCGCGCGACCACGCCCGCGAGCAGCACAGCGACGTCGGCCAGCACGAGCGCGCCGGCCGCGACGCTCACCGCGGCGCCGAGCGCCTGCTCGATGCGCGCGGCGAGCGGGTTCGATGCCGTGCCATCGAAAGCCAGCGCGGCCCCGTGGCCATGCCCCAGCGCGGCGCTCATGCCAGCTTGCCCACGCTGCGCTCGAGCAGCGCCCAGGCCTCGTCGCCGTACTTGGCCTTCCACTCGGCATAGAAGCCGGCCTTGCGCAGCTGGTCGCGGAACGCGGCCGGGTCGGGCTGGTTGATCTGCATGCCCTTGGCGGCCAGTTCCTTCTGCAGCCCGGTGTTGAGCTCGGCCACGTCGGCGCGCTCCTTGATCGCGGCGGCGTTGACGTGCCGCGCCACGATGGTCTGCAGCTCCGGCGGCAGGCGGTCCCAGGCGCGCTTGTTGGCGAGGAACCAGAAGCCGTCCCACATGTGGTTGCTCATCGAGCAGTACTTCTGCACCTCGTAGAGCTTGGCGGTCGAGATGATCGCGAGCGGGTTCTCCTGGCCGTCGACGATCTTGGTCTGCAGCGCCGAATACACCTCGGCGAAGTTGATCGAGGTCGGCGCGGCCTCGAGCGCCTTGAACATCGAGGTCCACAGCGGCGAGACGGGCACGCGCACCTTGAAGCCCTTCAGGTCGGTCGGCGCCGCGATGGGCTTGCTCGAGGAGGTGATCTGGCGGAAGCCGTTGTCCCAGATGCGGTCCATCGCGAGGATGTTGGCCTTGGCGATCTGCTGGCGGATGTGGGCGCCGAGCTCGCCGTCCATCGCCTTCCAGACGCTGGCGTAGTCGGGGAACGCGAAGCCCACGCCGCTGATGGAGGCCGCGGGCACGAGGGTCGCGAGGATCAGGCCCGACAGCGTGAAGAACTCGACCCCGCCCGAGCGCAGCTGGCTCAGTACGTCGGTGTCCGAGCCGAGCTGGTTGTTCGGAAAGATCTGGATGTCGACCTGGCCCTGGGTCTCGGCGCGGATCGCATCGGCCATCTCCTTGGCCCGGATGTTCATCGGGTGCGTGACCGGCAGGTTGTTCGCGTACTTGTAGCTGTAGGGCTTCTTCTGCGCGAAGGCGTGGCGCAGCGGCAGGGCCAGCGTGGATGCGGCGGCGGCGGTGCGCAGCACGGTGCGGCGTTGGATGTTCATGGCGCTTGTCTCCTGTGATGTGGGTTTTCTGGGGATCTGTCGAACGCTGTGGGGGAAGGGGACGGAACTTCAGGCGATGGCGGCCTCCGCGATCTCCGCCCGCTCGGCCAGCAGCCGGCGGATGTCGTTCTTCGCGACCTTGCCGTAGCCCGACTTGGGCAGCGCGGGCCAGAACAGCACGTGGCGCGGCCAGCGGTACTTGGCGCAGCGGCCGTCGAGGTGGCGCAGGATCTCCTCGGCATCGACGTCGTCGCGCTCGCACACCAGCACGGCCACGCCGACCTCGCCCCACTTGGCGTCGGGCCAGCCGAGCACCGCGGCCTCGCGCACCGCCGGATGGGTCAGCAGGATCTCCTCGACCTCGCGCGGATAGACGTTGGAGCCGCCCGAGATGTACATGTCGGACTCGCGGCCCGTGATGTAGAGCAGCCCGCGCTCGTCCATGCGCCCGAGGTCGCCGGTGTGGAACCAGCCGCCGCGCAGCGCCTTGGCCGTGGCCTCGGGGTTGTCGAAGTAGCCCGCGAACACGGCGGGGCCGCGGCAGCAGATCTCGCCGACGGCACCGGCCGGCAGGCGCTGCATCTGCGCATCGAGGATCGCGACTTCCATGCCGGTGCGCGGGCGGCCGCAGGAGCCGACATTGGCAGCGGGATCGGCATCGTCGGCCGAATGCATCGAGGGCGGCAGCACCGTGATGCAGCCCGTGACCTCGCCGAGGCCGAAGTACTGCACCAGCACCGGACCGAGCTTGTGCAACGCGCGCTTCTGGTCGGCGCGGTACATCGGCGCGCCCGCATAGATGAGGTAGCGCAGCGAGCTGTGGTCGAAGGCATCGACCGACGGGTCTTCCACCAGCATCTTGACGATGGTGGGCACGGTGAAGAGGTTGCTGACCCTGTGCCGCTCGACCAGCGCCCAGATGGCGGGCGGATCGAGCCGGTCCGAGGCCGGCAGCACGGTTGCCGCGCCGCGCGCGACGTTGAGCAGCGCATGGATGCCCGCGCCGTGCGACAGCGGCGCGACGGCGATCGAGCAGTCGCGCTCGGTGGTGCCGGGGATCAGGTCGGCGAGGTGGTTCGTGACCACGAAGGCCAGTTGGCCGTGGGTCAGCACCGCGGCCTTGGGCTTGCCGGTGGTGCCCGAGGTGTAGAAGTACCACAGCGGCGTGTCGGCATCGACCGGTGCCGTGGCATTGGGCGCGCCCGCGTGCGCCGCGAGCAGCGCCTCGTAACCCAACGCACCCTGCGGCGGCACGCCGATTGTCACCACATGGCGCAGGTGCGCCGAGGCCGCGCGCACAGCTTCCACGTGCGCGACGAAGCAGTCCTCCGCGAGCATCACCGTGGCCCGGCTCGCGCTGCCGAGGTAGGCCACCTCGGGCGGCGTCAGCCGCGCATTCACCGGCACCCAGACCGCGCCCAGGCGGAACGCGGCCCAGCAGCTCTCGAACAGCGCGATGTTGTTGCGCGACTGCACGAGCAGCTTGTCGCCGGGCTGCATGCCGAGCGCGCGCAGCGCATCGACCAGCGCGTCGACGCGTGCGTCGATCTCGCGCCAGGTCCAGGTCCGGTCCTCGAGGATCAGGCCCGGCCGATCGGGAAACAGCGCCGCGGTCTGCGACAGCAGCACCGAAAGGTTCGCCGCCTGCGCCGCGCTCACACCGCCTCCAGCACGCTGAGGTAGTTGGCGACCGCCGCGCCGCCCATGTTGAAGACGGCACCGGGCCGGCCCGTGGCCACCTGCATGTCGCCCGCCAGGCCGGTGAGCTGCATCGCCGCCATCACGTGCTGCGACACGCCGGTCGCGCCGATCGGATGGCCGCGCGACTTGAGGCCGCCCGAGGGATTGACCGGCAGCCGGCCGTCCTTGCGCGTCACGCCATCGAGAATGGCGCGCGCACCCTGGCCGTGCGGCGCCAGGCCCATGGCCTCGTACTCGAGCAGTTCGGCGATGGTGAAGCAGTCGTGCGTCTCGACGAAGCCCAGATCGTCCAGCTTGAGCCCGGCCGCCTCGAGCCCGCGACTCCATGCAAGCGCCGCGCCCTCGAAGCGCGTGGGATCGCGGCGCGACAGCGGCAGGTATTCGTTGACCTGCGTGCGCGAGCGCCAGCGCACGGCCGGCACGCGGGCCGAGGCCGTCGGTGCGGCCGAGATCACCAGCGCCGCGGCGCCGTCGGAGACCAGCGAGCAATCGGAGCGCTTGAGCGGGCCCGCGACCACCGGATTGCGCTCCGACACCTGGCGGCAGAAATCGAAGCCCAGGTCGCGCCGCATGTGGGCGAAGGGGTTGTGCATGCCGTTGGCGTGGTTCTTGGCCGCGATGGCCGCGAGCGCATCGCCCTGGTCGCCGAAGCGCTCGAAGTAGCTGCCCGCGATGCGGCCGAACACGCCCGCGAAGCCCGCGGGCGTCTCGCCTTCCTCCTTCACGTAGGAGCAGCGCAGCAGCGTCTGCGCGACCACCGGGGCGGGCACGGCATTCATGATCTCGAAGCCCACCACCAGCGCATGGCGCACGCGGCCGCTGTGCACCGCGTCGAGCGCGGCCCAGATCGCGGCCGAGCCGGTGGCGCAGGCGTTCTCCATGCGCACGGCCGGCACATGGCGCAACTGCGGCACCGCGAGCGCGACCAGCGAGGCGCTGAAGTCCTGCGGCATGAAGCCGCCGTTGAAGTGGCCGACGAAGACACCGTCGATGTCGGCGGCCTCGAGCCCGGCCGTGTGCAGCGCGGGGTCCACCGCATCGCGAATCAGCTGTTCGCTGTCGACCGCGTCGAGCTTGCCGAAGACCGTGTGGCCCCAGCCGGTGATGAAGGCGTTGTCGTGGTTCATGATGTGTGGTTCCTTCAGGCGTGCGCGGCTTCGGGGGCGCGTTCGGACGGCAGTCCGCGGCGCAGGGTCGGCAGGCCGACGCCCGCAGCGTCGAAGCCGCCGTCGACAGCGATCACCTGGCCGTTGATGAAGCTGGCGGCATCGCTGCAGAGGAAGCCGACCGTGTTCGCCATCTCCTCCACGCTGCCGTAGCGCCCGAGCGGGATCGCGTCGTAGTAGTCGGAGCGGATCGCCACGCTGTGGACCAGCTTGGCCATCTCGGTCTCGACCGGGCCCGGTGCGATCACGTTCACGCGCACGCCGGCGTTGCCGAGCTCGACCGCGTATTGCTTGGTCAGGTGGATCAGTGCCGCCTTGCTGGTGCCGTAGGCCACGCGCAGCGTGCTCGCGCGCAGGCCCGAGATCGAGGCCACGTTCACCACCGCGCCGCCACCGGCCTGCACCATCAGCGCGCCGAAGGCCTGGGTGCAGAGGAAGGCGCCGTCGAGGTTGGTGCCGAGCACCGCGCGCCAGTCGGCGAAGCTGGTGTCGGCCACGCGCTTGAACACCGCCACGCCCGCGTTGTTGACCAGCGCATCGACGCGGCCGAAGCGCGCGACCACGGCATGCGCGGCCGCGTCGACCTGCGCCGGATCGGACACGTCGCAGTTCACGGTCAGCACGCGATCGGGCTGCGCGAGCGTGCGGCCGGTCGCTTCGAGCGTGGCGCGGTCGTTGTCGAGCAGCGCGACCTGGTGGCCGTGCGCGAGGAACCATTGGCCGATCGCGAGGCCGATGCCGCGCGCGCCGCCGGTGACGACGGCGACGCGCCGGGAAGAGGTGGTGTCTGTCATGGGAGTCCTGCAGTTGTCGAAATCAGTTGTCGTCGTCGGCGGGCAGCCACTCCTCGAGCGTGATCTCGAAGGTGACGCACACGGTGTTGGCGCCGGCCACGAAGGGCCCGCCGTAGACCCGGCCCTCGGTGTCGGCGACCACGCCGGTGAGCGAGGAGCGCAGGCTGCCGTCGGGCTGCCGGCGCACTTCGCCGGCCAGGCTCACGACCTCGATGGCCGGGCCTCGGATCACCTGGCAGGCGCCGTCGGGGCGCTCGAGGCAGGCGTCGATCAGGCTGCCGAGCGCGCCGCGCACGAAGGCATGGCGAAAGCCCTGGGCCACGCAGAGCTTCTCGACGCCCTGCATCAGGTCTTCGTTGGGGCCGATGCGTGCGTAGGCCACGCGGCCCATGCGGCCGCGTTCGATCAGGCGGACTTCAGACATGGCCGGCCCTCGCCTCGGGGCGCATCAGCGGCATGCGCGTCTCCTCGTCGTAGGCCACGCGCAGCTCGAAGCTGTCGAGCGCGGTCACGAGCACCGTGACCGGCACGCGGCCGACCACGCTGCGGTCGCAGAGGATGTGGCCGCCGCGCACCGTGCCGTCCGCCTCGCAGAAGGCGCCATGGCAGTGGACCAGCGGCGCGTTCGAGGCCGAGCGGCCCAGCGTGGCGTTGCCGAAGATCAGCCGCGCGCCGCGCAGCGGCACCGGCGCGCCATAGGTGGCGAGCACGCGGCCCGAGGGGTCGGGCAGGGCCATGCAGAAGCGGAGGCTCTCGAGGTCGCCGCCGAGCAGCGTCATCGAGGCGCTGTGCACCGCCTCGCGCGCCAGCGCCTCGACCAGGCCCTCGTGCAGGGTGCGGCCCGCGGGCAGCGAAAGCCGGAAGTGCCGACCGTGGTCGGCACGCATGTGGTTGATCCTCACGGGGCCGCTGGGCCCAGGGTGGACCACGGTCCTTGCTCGTGGCAGGGCCGTCGTCGACTGCTTGTTCACGTTGTCTCCTGACTGCGCGGCAGGGGGTAGGGCCGGCGCATGGTCGCGGAGTCTAGGAGCGGTGATCCATAGCAACAAATCTACAATTCAGATCGATCAATACAGGATTCAGATCGATGGAACTCCGCCACTTGCGCTGCCTGGTCGCCGTTGCCGAGGAACTGCACTTCGGCCGCGCCGCCGAACGCCTCAATCTCTCGCAACCGCCGGTGAGCCTGGCGATCAAGGAGCTGGAGGAGGAGCTCGGCGTCGCGCTGTTCGAGCGCAGCTCGCGCCGCATCGCCATCACGCGCGCGGGCGAGGAGGCCCTGCGCGACGCGCGCGCCGTGCTCGGCGGCATGGAGAGCCTGCGCCGCCATGCGAAGGATGCGGCGGCCGGCCTCAAGGGCTCGATCGCGGTCGGCTTCATCAGCCTGCCGGCCTACACCTTCCTGCCGCAGGTGCTGCGCGACTTCAACGAGAACCATCCCAATGCGAGCATCGCGCTGCGCGAGGGCATCACCGAGCAGATCATGGCCGACGTGCAGTCGGGCCGGCTCGACATCGGCCTGATCCTGCAGCCGGCCGAGATGCCGCCGACGCTGGACTCGCGGCTGGTGCAGAAGGACACGCTGATCCTCGCGCTGCCCGAGACGCATGCGCTCGCGCGGCCCGGCAGCGTGGCGCTCGAGCGCTTCGCGAGCGAACGCTTCCTGGGCTTCGAGCGCCACATCGGGCCGCAGATGTTCGACGCCATCGTCGCCACCTGCATGCGGCGCGGCTTCAGCCCGCGGATGTTTCCGGCGCGCCAGATGAACACCATCGTGAGCCTGGTCTCGGGCGGCGTGGGCGTGGCGCTGGTGCCGGCCTGCGTGAAGGCGCTGCATCGCGAGGGCGTGGTGTTCCGTCCGCTCAAGGGCGAGAAGACGCATGTCGACACGCTGGTGGTCTGGCGCAAGTCGGACGAGTCGCCGCTGCTCAAGGCCTTTCTCGCGTTGCTGCCCAGGCTACGCGACTGACGCACCGACTTTCTCAAAAGAATAAGGACAGACGGTCGTTTCCCTCGAGCGCCGAGGGAATTATTCTTTTTCGCCAGCAGGCATCGCCCACGCGGTGAGCCTGCCCCGGGTGCGGAACAGGGAGGGAACGCACCCGCGCGTCCATGCGCCATTCATGACTGCGAGACGGTCCCTTTCGAAGGACCGTGTGGACGCGAATCTCCGATGCCCCTTCGAGACGGTGCCGGCCTGGACTGCCGTAGCGCGAGCCTGGCCGGTGAATTTCATGAATGCAGCACAGGACCACCCACATGAGCGCCGATCTTCACGCCGCACCGCGGCCCCAGCGTTTTCGTCTCGCGATCACCGGCCTGATCGTGCTCGCGCAGCTCGCACCCCTCGCGACCGCGCAAGGCACGGTGAACCCCGCCGCCGTACTGCCAGCGCAACTCGAGCAGGGCCGCATCTGGTCGGTGCGCGTGTCCTATGCATCGCGCGAGGACATCCAGCGCCTGTCGCGCTGGATCGACCACATGCGGCTGGACCGGGCCAGCAAGACCATCGCGACGGAACTCGACTCGCGAGCCGTCGAACGCTTGCGCAGCCTGGGCTACACGGTCGAGATCGATGCCGAGCGCTCCGAGAAGATCCGCGGCTTCCAGCGCGAGCGGCAGCAACAGTTGCTGAAGCTCGGCAAGCCCGGCGATCCGCTGTTCGACGGCAACGCCGCCTGCTACCGCACCGTCGAGCGGGCCAATCTCGACATCGATGCGCTGGTGGCGCAATACCCGAAGCTGATTCGTGTCGCTCCCGTGGGCCAGACCTGGGTGCAGACACAGCTGCTCTCATTTCGCAACGTGCTGATCAAGTACCTGCCGCAGAGCGTGCTGAGCACGATCGACTTCGACCTGCTGCCCGACAGCGAAGCCAACCCGCTGCGTGCCGTCGTCATCGGCAACCAGGAGCGCATCCAGAACAGGACCGTGCCGCGCATGGTCACCACCTCGTCGATCCATGCGCGCGAATACACGCCGGCCGAGATCTCCACGCGCTTCGCCGAGTGGCTGGTGAAGAACCACGGCACCGATCCCACGGCCACCTGGCTGCTCGACCACAACGAGTTCCACTTCATCCTGCATGCGAATCCCGATGGCCGGAAGCTTGCGGAGCAGGCCGTGGCGCAAAACCTCGGGGCCGGCTGGCGCAAGAACGTGAACCTGGTGGACGGCTATTGCAAATCGCCCGATGACGAGCTGATGGCCCGGTTCATCGGGCCCGTGGATTCCGGCATCGACCTGAACCGCAACTTCCCGTTCGGCTGGGACAGCACCGAAGGCAAGGGATCGAGCGACGACGCGTGCGAAGCGGATTTCCGGGGCAAGGCCGCTGCCTCGGAGCCCGAAACGGCCGCCATCGTCCGGTACGTTGCGGGCACGCGCCAGCAGGATGGCAGCTTCACGGGCGGCCTGCTGCGGGACCGGCGAATCGCCGCGGCCAACGATTTCTCGACCGCTGCCCCCGACGACTACGAAGGCCTGTACCTCGACATCCACAGCTACTCGCAACTGGTGCTGTGGCCTTGGGGCGTCCGACGCGAGGTGCTCAAGGGCGATTCCAAGACCGCCAACGACGACGGCATGGCGGCCTTCGCGCAGCGCCTCGCTTGGTACAACGGATATGCCGCCGATCAGATGGTCGGCTACGACACCGAAGGCACGACCACCGACACCTTCTATGGCGAACTCGGCGCGCCCTCGCTCACGATCGAGCTGGGCACCTCGTTCTACGAGCCCTGCGAGGAGTTCGAGAAGGACACCTTCCCGAAGAACGTGGCGTCCCTGCGCTATGCGGCCCGCACGCTGAAGGCGCCGTACCAGCTTCCGCTCGGGCCCGACGCGGCGGACCTCAAGCTCTCCGCCGCCAGCGTCAGGCAGGGCGAGTCCGTCACGCTCACGGCCACGATCGACGACGACCGCTATCGCTACGCCGAGGGCGACAGCGACTGGCCGGTGACCCGGCACGACCCCCAGCCCATCCAGGCCGCCAACGCCTACATCAACACCGTGCCCTGGGACAGCACCGCCAAGGCGATCCCGTTGAGCGCCACCGCCGACGTCGCCTTCGGCGCGGGGCCCAAGGTGACGGTCTCGGGCGTGATCGACACCTCGGCCTTCCTGCCGGGCAAGCACCTGCTCTACGTGCAGGGCGTCAACCGGAAGGGCAGGGCCGGGCCGCCCGACGCGGTCTTCCTCGAGGTGCTCGCCAAGGATGCACCGCAGCCCTGCCCGCCGGCGCCGTCGGCTAGCTGATCGCGTTGGTTTCGTTTTCGACATGAGGAGTCACAGCATGCAGATCCAGCTCTCGGTCCTTGCGCGGTCTTTGCCCGCGCTGCTTCTTGGCCTCGTGGTCACCGCCTGCGGCGGTGGCGACGGGGGCGGCGCGAGCTTCGTGCCGACCGGCGTCGGTCCCGCGACCATCGCGCCGGTCATTCCACCGGTCACCGAAATCAACTGCAAGCCCTAGCGTCGTCGCCGTGCATCGCGGCGCCATTCACCTGCATCCCACGATCGACAAGGAGTGACCATGAAGAGCGATGTTCGTCCACGCCGTCCCAAGGCAGCCATCCGCGTCTGGTGTTTGCCGCTGCTGTGCCTCGTGCTGTCGGCTTGTGGTGGGGGCGATGGCGCGAGCATCTCTCCGCTTGCCATGGCGCCACCGGCGACGGCCGGGGATGGCGTCGTCGTGCCGGTCCCGCCGACAGCGCCCGCCGTCGTGCCACCCTCGCTCGAAGGCATCGAGTACCTCGACATCGCGGGCCTGAGCGAGAAGATGGCGCAGGGCGCCACCTCGCGCGACATGGCGACCTACCTGCTGGCCCGCATCGATGCGCTCGACAAGAAGGGACCGGCCGTCAATGCCGTCATCGAGCTCAACCCCGATGCCATGGCCATCGCCGACCAGCTGGATGCGGAACGTGCCGCGGGCCAGTCGCGCGGGCCGCTGCACGGCATTCCGGTCTTTCTGAAGGACAACATCGACACCGGCGACAGGATGCAGACCACGGCGGGTTCGCTGGCGCTGGTGGGGAAGCCCGCACTGCAGGACGCCTTCGTCGCGAAGAAGTTGCGCGAAGCAGGCGCACTGATTCTCGGGAAGACGAATCTCAGCGAGTTGGCGGGCTTTCGTTCCCCTCTTCTCCCCAATGGATGGAGCGGGCGAGGTGGCCAGACATTGAATGCACATGTGCTGGACGGAGAACCCTGCGGATCGAGTGCGGGATCGGCGGTAGCGGTGGCGGCCGGCTTCGTGCCCATCGCGATCGGCACCGAGACCGATGGATCGATCCTGTGTCCCGCGGCGATGAATGGCATCGTCGGCTTGCGTCCCACGCTGGGGCTGGCCAGCAGAACAGGCATCATCCCGATCGCGAGCACCCAGGACACCCCGGGTCCGATGGCACGCACGGTCCGCGATGCGGCCCTCCTGCTTTCCGCGATGGCGGCCACCGATCCGAAGGACGCAGCCACGGCGGACGCGCAGGCTCATGCAGTCGATTTCACGAAGTTCCTGAGCCTCGACGGATTGAAGGGCAAGCGCATTGGCTATTCGTCGGGCCTGCACGCCGCAGCCGACTTCTACCCCGACTTCATGCCCGCGCTGGACACCCTGCGCCGACTCGGCGCGACGGTGGTGCCTGTGGAGAGCCCCAGCGAATTCGAGGTGGATGAATGGACGCTGCTGGGCTACTACTTCGGCAGGGAGCTGAATGCATACCTCGCAACCAGAGTTGGGCTTCCCGTCAAGACCATCGAGGAACTGCAGGCGTTCAACAAGACCGTCCCCTTGTTTCCCGATGGAACGCCCTACTCGCAACGGTGGATCGACATGGCCGTCGAGCTGCTCGTACCCTCTACCGTCCCCTATGAGCAAATGGCCCGCGAACAGAAGGCACGCGTGGCCGGCGAGTTCGACCGCGTCCTGTCGTCGAATGGCCTCGATGCCCTCGTGAGCCCGGGGCGCAGCGGCGCGATGGCCGGCTATCCCGGCATCACGGTTCCGATGGGAATCGACAGCAGCGGGATGCCCGTTGCGATCTATTTCGTCGGCACGCGCTGGAGCGAGCCCACGCTGCTGTCCATCGCCTACGGCTTCGAGCAGGCCACGAAGGCAAGGCGCAATCCGCAGTTTCGCAAGAATGCCCCTGTGCCATGAGTCTCGACCCGGCGGCCGCAGCCGCGCCCGGACAGACACGCTGACCCTCGCATCCAAACTTACGCAGCACAGGACACAACCCCCATGAGAGCTGGTCTTCACGCCGCGCCGCGGCCCACGCGTCTTCGTCTCGCGATCACCGGCCTGATCGTGCTCGCGCAACTCGCGGCCCTCGCGCCCCTCGCGACCGCGCAAGCCACGGCGAACCCCGCCGGTGCACCGCCAGCGCAGCTCGAGCAGGGCCGCATCTGGTCGGTGCGCGTGTCGTACGCGACGCGCGAAGACATCCAGCGGCTGTCGCGCTGGATCGATCACATGCGGGTCGACAAGGCCGGCAAGACCATTGCGACGGAACTCGACGCGCGAGGCGTGGAGCGCTTGCGACGCATGGGGTATGCGGTCGAGATCGATGCCGAGCGCTCCGAGAAGATCCGTGGCTTTCAGCGCGGGCGACAACAGCTGCCCAAGCAGAACATCCCGGGAACGCCGCAGACCTCGCAGAAGACCTCGGCGCTGGAGAAACCCGGCGATCCGCTGTTCGACGGCAAATCCGCGTGCTATCGCACCGTCGAGCAGGCCAATCTCGACATCGATGCGCTGGCCGCTCGGTATCCGAAGCTGGTCCGCGTCGCGCCCGTGGGCCAGACCTGGGTGCAGACACAGCTGCTCTCGTTTCGCAACCTGCTGATCAAGTACCTGCCGCAGAGCGTGCTGAGCACGATCGACTTCGACCTGCTGCCCGACAGCGAAGCCAACCCGCTGCGTGCCGTCGTCATCGGCAACCAGGATCGCATCCGGGACAAGAACGTGCCGCGCATGGTCACGACCTCGTCGATCCATGCGCGTGAGTACACGCCGGCTGAATTCTCCACGCGTTTCGCCGAATGGCTGGTGAAGAACCACGGCACCGATCCCACGGCCACCTGGCTGCTCGATCACAACGAGTTCCACTTCATCCTGCATGCGAATCCCGATGGCCGGAAGCTTGCGGAGCAGACAGTGGCACAAGGCTTCGGGTCGGGATGGCGCAAGAACGTCAATCTGGAGGACGCCTACTGCAAGTCGCCCGACGACGAGCTGTTGGCTCCCTACATCGGGCCCATCGAATCCGGTGTTGACCTGAACCGGAATTTCCCGTTCAGCTGGAACGGCTCGAAAGGCGTGGGATCGAGCGGCGATGCATGCGAACTGAACTACCGGGGCAAGTCCGCGGGCTCCGAACCCGAAACGGCGGCCATCGTGAAGTACGTGGCGGGTACGCGCCAACAGGACGGCAATTTCGCGGGCGGCCTTCTGAGCGACAGGCGAACGACCGCGCCCAACGATTTCGTGACCGGCGCACCTGGCGACTACGAAGGTCTGTACATCGACATCCACAGTTTTGGGGAGCTGGTCCTATGGCCCTGGGGCTTCCGGCCCGACGCCTTGGGCGGACACTCGAGGACCGCGAACGACGACGGCTTGTCGGCCTTCGCGCAGCGCCTCGCCTGGTACAACGGATATGCGGCCGATCAGACCCTCTTCTACGACACCGATGGCACGACCGCCGACACCTTCTATGGCGAACTCGGTGCGCCTTCGTTCATGATCGAGCTGGGGACCTCCTTCTACGAACTCTGCGAAGACTTCGAAAACGGAATCCTCCCGAAGAACATGGCGTCCTTGCGTTATGCGGCCCGCACGCTGAAAGCACCGTACCAGCTTCCGCTCGGGCCTGATGCGGCGGACCTCAAGCTCTCCGCCACCGCTGTCAAGCAGGGCGAGTCGGTCACGCTCACGGCGACGATCGACGACGATCGGTATCTCCACAGTACACAGCCGATCACCCGGCACGACCCGCAGCCCATCCAGGCCGCCAACGCCTACATCAACACCGTGCCCTGGGACAGCACCGCCAAGGCGATTTCGCTGAGCGCCACCGCCGACACCGCCTTCGGCGCGGGGCCCAAGGTGACGGTCTCGGGCGTGATCGACACCTCGGCCTTCCTGCCGGGCAAGCACCTGCTCTACGTGCAGGGCATCAACCGGAACGGCAGGGCCGGGCCACCCGACGCGGTCTTCCTCGAGGTGCGCGCCAAGGATGCACCGCAGCCCTGTCCGCCGGCGCCCTCGGCGAGCTGACGGAACTTGTCTCGTCTTCGACATCGGGAGTCGCGTCGCGCCGGTCTTTCCGCCGGTCACCGACTCGAACTGCAAGCCGCAGCCGTGGTTCAGCCCGATGGCAGCAGGAGCTCCAGTGCGACGACGGCAGCCCCACCGAGCGCACAGAGCCCGCTGCTGACCCGCAGCGCCCTGACATCGCGCGCTTCGCAGCCCTGTCGCCGTGCGGCCCACGCGGCGTAGCCGATCCCCGCCGCGAGCACGAAGCCCATCCAGCCGCCCGCGCCCATCACCGGGCACCTCGCCGATGAACGGGCGCCGGCGAAGGGCGCAGGCGATAACCGAGCCGCAGGAGGCCCGGCATCGCTTCGATGCGATGCAGGAGGAAGGGATTCGGTATCGGCTGCGCGCGCAGCGCTCGATGAATGGTCCGCAGGACCCGAAGAAGCTCGGCCATGGCAACACCTCGACAAGGTTGCAGGGCCGTCCCTCAATGTGCGTCAACGCCGAAGTCGTCCTCGGCGCGTCTCGATGCCGTGCGCATCGAGCGCGCCGAGGATAGCAGCCGCATCCGCGATGTCGCGCGAATCGGCCTTCGGGTCGAACGGGTATGGGGTTCAACGCGCCTCGGCGGCCCAGGCGAGGGCATCGGCGCCGGCCGGTATGCGCATCGGCGCGGCGGGGTCGGTGGCCGCGTGCCACACGGCTTCGGCGACGTCGAGCGCGTGGGTGGTCGGGGCCGACGTGTTGTGGAACTCCGCAAAGACCTTCTGCGCGAGCCCCGCATAGTCCTCGTGGTCGAAGCCCGCCATGTTCGGCCGCGCGTTGTCGCCGAAGCGCGTTTCGGGCGAGCGGCCCGGCAGTACCAGCCGCAGCCGCACGCCCAGCGGCTCGAGCTCGAGCGCCATCGACTCGGTGAAGGCATGGACCGCCATCTTGCTCGCGCGGTAGGCCGCGATCAGCGGCAGCGCCTTCAGCGTCACGCTCGAGGTGACGTTGACCACCACGCCCGCGCGGCGTTGCCGGAACTGGGGCAGCACCGCCTGCATCAGCGCGAGGGTGCCGAAGGTGTTGGTCTCGAAGAGCTGGCGCACGGTGGCCAGCGGCGTGAGTTCGGCCGGCGAGGCCGCGCCGAAGCCCGCGTTGTTGACGAGCACGTCGATGGGGCCGGCCGCTTCCACGGCATGCTCGATGCTCCGTGGATCGGTGACGTCGAGCGCGAGCACGCGCAGGCGCGGCGATGCGGGCAGCAGGTCGGTGCGCGGGGTGCGCATGGTGGCGACGACCTGCCAGTCGCGGTCGAGGAAATAGCGCGCGGTTTCGAGGCCGAAGCCCGAGGAGCAGCCGGTGATGAGAACGGTCCGGGTCATGGAGATCCTTGATGAGAAAGGGAGTGATCGATGCCTGACGATAGGTCGCCGGGGCCGGACTTGCTACGATCCCGAGTCCGAGTCTCATCAGGAATCGTCCGAACATGGTGGATCCCCTGGCCGAAGTGGTCATGCTGCTGCGGCCGAGCGCACGCTTCTCCAAGCGTGTGTTCGGCGCCAGCCCCTGGCGCATCGCGCGCTCCGATGCGGGCGAACCCTTCTATTGCGTGATCCTCGAGGGCGGCTGCCGCCTCGCGGTCGACGGGGGCGAAGCGATCGAGCTGCAATCGGGCGACTTCGTGCTGGTGCCCGCGGCCCGGCACATCGCGCTCTCCAGCCTCGAACCGCCACCGCCGGGCGCGCGCACCGCGCCGCCGGTGCCGCTGGGCAACGGCGAGTTCAGGGTGGGCGATGCACGAGGCGCGATCGACCTGCGCATGCTCGCGGGCCACTGCAGCTTCGATTCGCCCGATGCCTCGCTGCTGGTGTCGCTGTTGCCGCGCTTCGTGCACGTGCGCGGCGAGGAGCGGCTCGCGATGCTGGTGCAGTTCGTGCGCGAGGAGTCGCGCGCGCAGCGTCCCGCGCGCGAGCTCGTGTTGGCGCGGCTGCTGGAACTGCTGCTGATCGAGGCGCTGCGCGCCACCGGCGAAACCAACGCCTCGTCGGGACTGGCGCGCGGCCTCGCCGAGCCGCGCCTCGCGGCCGCGATCCGCGCAATGCACGAACGACCGGCGCATGACTGGACCGTGGCCGAGCTCGCGCACGAGGCCGCGCTCTCGCGCTCGACCTTCTTCGAGCGCTTCGGCCGCACGGTCGGCGTGGCGCCGATGGAATACCTGCTGGCCTGGCGCATGGCGCTCGCGAAGGACCTGCTGCGGCGCAACGCGGGCAGCGTGGCCGAGATCGCACAGCGCGTGGGCTACAACGCCGCGAACACCTTCAGCACTGCGTTCGCGCGGCACGTCGGACTGCCGCCGACGCGGTATGCGCGCGAGCACGCGGGCTTCGCGCAGGTGCCGGACGGCGCCTGAGCGCTTTGTCTACGCCGTGTCGATCGGCACGTAGACCAGGCCCTCCATCAACCGCCGCGCCGTGCGCTGAAGACCCAGCGCGGTGAACCGCGGCAGCTCCGCGCCGGGCCGCGTCGCCACCTTGACCGCCATCACGCCCAGCGGATGCCCGATGCGCAGCACCTCGCCGCGCAGCCGGTCGCCCGCGGCCGCATGGACCAGCGTGCCCGGAATGCGCGAGGCCGCCGCGGTGCAGATCGACCCCGTGCCCGCCATGCTGTCGTGGCACTTGCCGAGGAACACGAGGCGTGCGCGCAGATCGCTGTCCTCGCTCTTGGGCGGCGCCACGATCACGGCCAGCGGCAGGCCCGGCAGATGCACGTCGCGCCAATGCGCGTAGAGCCCGATGCGTTCGCCGGCCCTGGCCTGGATCTCGCCGATGGTCTCGATCAGCGCGCGGTCGCCGCCGATCGCGGGCGGCATTTCGTCGCCGTTCAGGCCCAGCGACTCGGCCGCGATGAAGACGCAGGGCGTGGCCGCATCGACGATCGAGACCCGAACCTCGCGGCCGTCCTCCAGCGCGATCGCATCGACCGGCTGGCCCGTCGGCAACAGGCGGCCCGTCTTGGCACCGAGCGTGTCGGTGTAGTCCATGAGGATCTCGGCCCCGGTGCCCGGCACGCCCGCGATGGCGCA
This sequence comes from Variovorax paradoxus, assembly GCA_016806145.1. Taxonomy (NCBI): domain Bacteria; kingdom Pseudomonadati; phylum Pseudomonadota; class Betaproteobacteria; order Burkholderiales; family Comamonadaceae; genus Variovorax; species Variovorax paradoxus. The sequence continues at coordinate 90,283 of CP063167.1, read as the reverse complement.
GTCGCCCGTCACGCGGGCCTTGCCGTTGCGCACCTGCACGCGCGCGACCAGCACGGTGCCGGTGTTCGTGTTGTGGATGCGCACCACGCTCAGCGGCTCGACCGCCTCGACCAGCCCTTCGTCGACCGCGAACGGCCCCACGGCCGAGGAGATGTTGCCGCAGTTGGCGTCGTAGCCGATCAGGTCGCGCTCCACGTCGCACTGCGCGAAGGTGTAGTCGACATCGGCGTCGGGCCGCGTCGACGGACCGATCAGCGCCACCTTGGAGGTGACCAGCCGCGAGCCGCCCATGCCGTCGATCTGCAGCGGGTCGGGCGTGCCCATGGCGCGCTTGAGGAAGGCGTCGCGCGCCGGGCCCGGCGGCGGCACGTGGCGCAGGTGGAAGAACAGCGCCTTGCTGGTGCCGCCGCGCATCAGCACGCAGGGCACGCCCTGCTGCTCGCCGAAGGTGCGGGAGTCGTCATGCGCCATGGCTTACTCCGGCGTGACACCAGCGGCGCGCGCGGCCTCGCCCCACTTGCGGTTCTCGGCGACCAGGAAGGCCTTGAGCTGCTCGGGCGATCCGCCCTCGAGCTCGCTGCCCGAGGTCTCGGCCGAACGGATCACGTCGGGGCGACGCTGCGCCTGCAGCAGTGCCTTGTTGAGCTTCTCGACCACGGCGGGCGGCGTGGCGGCCGGGGCCAGCACGGCGGTCCACGACGCGACCTCGAAGCCCGGATAGCCCTGCTCGGCGATGGTGGGAACCTGCGGCAGTTCCTTGTAGCGGCCCTTGCTCGACACGCCCAGCACCTTGAGCTTGCCCTGGCGCACCTGCGGCAGCACCAGCCCGCCGGCGTCCATCATCACGTCGATCTGGCTGCCGATCAGGTCGGTGAGCGCGGCCGACGAGCCCTTGTAGGGCACGTGCACGATGTCGGCGCCGGCCGCCTTCTTGAGCATCTCCATCGCGAGGTTGGCCGTGATGCCGCGCCCGCCCGAACCGTAGTTGAGCTTGCCCGGATGGGCCTTGGCATAGGCCACGAGGTCGGCCAGCGTGTGGAAGGGCGAGGCCGCCGGCACCACCACGTAGAGCCGGCCCACGCCGTTGAGCATGACGGGTGCGAAGTCCTTGACCGGGTCGTAGCCGGGCTTGGCGTAGATCGAGGGATTGATCGCCAGCTGGCCCGAGGTGCCCAGCAGCAGCGTGTAGCCGTCGGGCGCCGCGTTGCGCACGTCCTGCGCGCCGAGGATGCCGTTGGCGCCGGCCTTGTTGTCGACGAACACCGGCTTGCCGAGGATCTCGGTGAGCGCGATCGACAGGGCGCGCGCGCCGGTGTCCACGGTCTGCCCGGGTGGGTAGCCGACGACGATGCGGATCGGGCGCGAGGGATAGCCGTCGCCTTGCGCCCATGCGAAGGAGGGGGCGAGCGAAGCGGCGGTGGCCGCGGCCGCGCACTGCCCGAGGAAGCGGCGGCGGGAGGAATCGGGATGCATGAAGTCTCCTTTGGAATGTTGGGATCGACGAGGGCTCAGGCCGGGTCCAGCACCGACCGCGGCACCCAGGCCGTGCCGTCCATCAGCCGGCGTGCCGTCCGCGCGAAACCCAGCGCCTCGAAGGCCAGCGGCCGCGAGGCCTCGCAGCGCCCCCGCACGTCGACGCGCATCGCGCCGAGCGGATGGCCGATGTGCAGGCTGTCGGGCACGACGCGGTCGCCGGCGCCGCGCGCCGCCGCATGCACCACCGAGCCTTCGACGCTCGCGCAAGCGGCGGTACAGATCGCGCCGGTGCCCGCCATGCTTTCGTGGCAGCGGCCGTAGAACACCAGCCGCGCGCACAGGTCGACCTGCGCGGCCGCCACGGCGCGGCCCTGCGCATCGGCATAGGCGGTGGGCGGCGCTACGATCACGACCAGCGGCAGCGCCGGCGACACGCTGTCGGCCTCGCGCCAGTGGTCGCACAGGCCGAGCAGGACGGCCGCGCGCGCACGCAGCGCCTTCAAGGTCGACAGCAAAGCGGCATCGGCATCGATCGCGTCTGGCAGCTCGGTGCCCGACAGGCCCAGGGCATCGGCCGCGACGAAGACGCAGGGATTGCCGACGTCGCAGAGGCTGACCTCGAAGCGCCGCCCGTCGTCGAGCGCGATCTCGTCGCGCGCATGGCCCGTGGGCATGCCGCGGCCGGTTTTGGCGCCGATGGTGGCGCGGTAGTCCATGAAGATCCGCGCGCCGGTGCCGGGCACGCCGGGAATCGCGAAGTCGCCGCGCACGCACGCATGGCCATCGGCCACGGGCACATGCGCCACCAGCAGCTTGCCGGTGTTCGTGTTGTGGATGCGCACGCGCGCCACGGGGCCTTCGGCGCGCGCCAGCCCGGCATCGATCGCGAACGGTCCCACGCCCGCCGAGATGTTGCCGCAGTTGCTCGTGAAGACCACGCGGCCCTCGCCGGGCGGCACGATGCCGTAGGTGTAGTCCACGTCGGCCTCGGGATGCGTGGGCGGCCCGACGATCGCGAGCTTGGCCGTCACCAGCCGCGAACCGCCGAGGCCATCGATCTGCAGCAGGTCGTGCGCGCCGAGCAGCGCCATCAGCAGGCGGTCGCGCCGCGCGCCCGCGGGCGGCAGGTCGGCGGCGTTGAAGTAGAGGCCCTTGCTGGTGCCGCCGCGCAGCACGGTGCAGGGCACGCCGAGCTGTTCGCCCATGACTCGCATCGCATCAATCCTCGAGCGGGAAGCGCTTGACCAGCGCAGCGAGGCGTGCATCGTCCTCGCGGATCATGGTCTCGAAGGCGGCCGGACTCGTGAAGGCCGGCTCCGCGCCCGCGACCGCCAGCGCCTCGCGCACATGGGCGTCCTTGCCGGCTTCGCGCGTGGCATCGGCGATGGCGCGCGCGATCGCGGGCGGCGTTCCCTTGGGTGCGAACATGCCGTACCAGGTCACCGAATAGGAGTCGGGCCAGCCGGCCTCGAGGCTGGTCGGCACCTCGGGCAGGGCCTGCGCACGCTGCTCGCCGTTGGTCACGAGGATGCGCACGCGCCCGGCCTTGTGCAGCGGCATCGCGGCCGTGATGCCGGTGAAGGCCATCGTGAGGTTGCCCGAGACCAGGTCGCCCACGATCGGCGAGGTGCCCTTGTAGTTGACGACCGCGAGGTCACGCAGCTGGTAATCGGCCGCGAACTTCTGCGCCCGCACCTTGGAGCTGTTCTCGCCGCTGCCCGCGTTGCAGGGCTTGGTGCGGCAATGGGCGATGAGCTCGGGCAGGGTCTTGAAGGGCAGCGTGGCCGTCATCACCAGCGCGGTCGGCGAGGTCGCCACCGCGGTCACGGGCGTGAGCCGGGTCACGGGATCGATGGCCTTGAGGCTGCGCTGGTACTTCATCAGCAGCAGCGAGGGCACCTGGAACAGCAGCGTGTAGCCGTCGGGCGCGGCCTCGATCACGCGCCGGGTGCCGATCAGGCCGTCGGCACCGCCGAGGTTCTCGACCAGCACCGGCTGCTTCCACAGCACCGACAGCCGGCTCGCGACGGCGCGCGCGGTGGCGTCGGTGCCGCCGCCGGGGTTGTAGGGCACGACCAGCGTGACCGGGCGTTGCGGCGCCCAGGCGGTCTGGGCCTGGACCGTGGCGGCGCCGAGGCCGCAGGCCGCGCAGAGCGCGGGCAGCCAGCGGCGCGCCAGCGAGCGAAGGGATGTGTCGAACATGAAAGGCGGTCTCCGGTGATCAGGATTGCGGCGCGGCAGCCGCCGGCCAGGCCCAGGGGCGGGCCGCGCGGTCGCGCGCCTGCCAGGCATCGACGGCGCCGCGCAGCTTGAGCGTGCGGCCGATGTCGTCGAGCCCTTCGAGCAGGGCCTCGCGGCGCAGCGGATCGACCTCGAAGGGCAACTCGGTGCCGTCGGGCAGCGCGATGCGCTGCGTGCGCAGGTCGACCTGCCACGGCCCTTCGGCGCCGCAGGCCGAATGGGCCCGCGCGAGTTCGGCCGGTGCGAGGCGGATCGGCAGCACGCCGTTCTGGAAGCAGTTGGCGTGGAAGATGTCGCCGAAGCTCTCGGCGATCACGCAGCGGATGCCGCGCGCGAGCAGCGCCCACACGGCGCCTTCGCGCGACGAGCCGCAGCCGAAGTTGCGGCCGGCCACCAGGATCGGTGCCTCGCGCCAGCGCGGCTGGTTGAGCACGAAGTCCGGGTCTTCGCTGCCGTCGGCGCGAAAGCGCAGCGCCTCGAAGGCCCACGGGCCGAGTTCGCCGCGCGCGAGACTGGTGAGACGCTCGATGCGCACGATCAGGTCGGTGTCGACGTTGTCGATGGAAAGCGGCGCCGCGGCGCCGCGCAGGAGGGTGAAGGCCTGCATGTTCAGAGGCTCCGTGGATCGGCGATGGCGCCGGCCAGCGCGGCCGCGACGGCGCTGGCCGGGCTGGCGAGGTGGGTGCGCGCGCCCGGGCCCTGGCGGCCGACGAAGTTGCGGTTCGAGGTCGAGACCACGCGCTCGCCCGGTGCGGCCTGCTCGCCGTTGGCGGCCACGCACATGCTGCAACCGGGCTCGCGCCAGTCGAAGCCGGCTTCGCGGAACAGCCGGTCCAGGCCTTCGCGCTCGGCCGCGCGCTTGACGTTCTCCGAGCCCGGCACCACCCAGGCCCGTACATGCGAGGCCACGCGGCGGCCGCGCAGCAGCGTCGCGGCCTCGCGCAGGTCCGACAGCCGCGAGTTGGTGCACGAGCCGATGAACACGCGGTCCACGCGCTGGCCCTGCAACGGCGCGCCGGCCGCGAGCCCCATGTAGTCGAGCGCGCCCTGCCAGGCCTGGCGCTGCGAGGCATCCGCCGCGTCGGCGGGATCAGGAATGCGCGCGTCGATCGCGATCGCATGCTCCGGGCTCGTGCCCCAGGTCAGCGTGGGCGCCACGGCGCTCGCGTCGATCCGTGCTTCGCGCGCGTAGACCGCGCCGGGGTCGCTCGGGAGGCCGCGCCAATACGCAGCCGCTTCGGCGAAGCATGCCTCGGGCGGCGCGAAGTCGCGGCCGCGCAGATAGGCCTCGGTCTTCGCGTCGGGCGCCACCATGCCGATGCGCGCACCCAGCTCGATCGAGAGGTTGCACAGCGTCATGCGCTGCTCGATCTCCATCGCGCGCACGGCCTCGCCGGCGTACTCGACCGCGAAGCCCGTGCCCGCGCTGGCACCGAGCCGCGCGATCATCGCGAGCGCGAGGTCCTTGGCGCCCACGCCTGCACCAGGCAGTCCGTCGAAGTGCACGCGCAGCGTGCGAGGCCGGCGCAGCACCAGCGTCTGGCTCGCGAGCGCATGCGTGACCTCGGACGAACCCACGCCGAAGGCGATCGCGCCGAGGGCGCCGTTGGTGCAGGTGTGGCTGTCGCCGCAGATCAGCGTCATGCCGGGCTGCACGATGCCGAGTTCCGGCCCCATCACATGCACGATGCCCTGGCCCGGCTGCCCCAGGTCGAACAGGCGGATGCCGGCGCCGCGCGTCAGCAGCTTGAGGCCCTGGTACAGATGCACGCCGCCCGCGAAGCTCTGGCCGGTGCGACCCGGCGCGCTCGAGACGGCATGGTCGGGCGTGGCGAAGGCCAGCTCGGGATTGCGCACCGGCAGGCCGCGCTCGGCCAGCTCGCGCAGCCCGGCGGTGCCCGACAGGTCGTGCAGCAGGTGGCGGTCGATGTGCAGCAGGTCCCAGCCGTCGGGCAGGGGCTGGACCACGTGCGCGTCCCAGATCTTGTCGAACAGCGTGCGCGGCGCGGTGGTTTGCGTTGCATCCATGGCCATCATTCCGCCGCCTGGAAGCGCGTGCGCAGCGCATCCCATTCCGCGGCGCCCAGGCGCCGGAAACGCTCGGCCACGCCGGGCGCATGGGCCGAACTCGGCGGCTGGCCCGTGCTGCGCAGGGCCGACAGCGCCTGCTCGCAGGCCGAGGCCGCGGCGCCGATCAGCAGGCTCGGCAGGATCGCGAGGCGATAGCCCATCCGCTGCGCCGTCGCCAGGTCCAGGTCGGGCGTCTTGCCGCCGCGCACGATGTTGAGCAGGCATGGGCCCTCGACGCGCCGCGGGATCGCGGCCAGTTCCTCCATCGACTGCGCGGCCTCGACGAACACCATGTCGGCGCCGGCGGCCAGCGCCTCGCGGGCGCGTTCCACCGCCTCGTCGAGCCCGAGCATCGCGCGCGCATCGGTGCGCGCGATCACCAGGAAGGCCGGGTCGCGCCGGGCGGCGAGGGCGGCGCGGATCTTGGCGACGAACTGGTCGCGCGGGATCACCTCCTTGCCGTCGAGGTGGCCGCAGCGCTTGGGCGCGACCTGGTCCTCGATGTGCAGCCCGGCCACGCCGCGCATCTCGTACTCGCGCACGGTGCGCGTCACGTTGAGCTCGTTGCCGTAGCCGGTGTCGGCATCGGCGATGACCGGCACGCCGACCGAGCGCGCGAGCACGCCCGCGGCCTCGGCCATCTCGTTCATCGACAGCAGGCCGTAGTCGGGAAAGCCGCGCGCCGCCGAAGCGCCGGCGCCGGTCATGTAGACGCAGGCGAAGCCGGCCGCCTCGACCATCTTGGCGGTCATGCCGTCATAGGCGCCGGGGGCGACGACGAGTTCTGGGCGGGAGAGCAACTGGCGCAGGTCGTGGGCGGTGGTCATGGAGCGAAGGCATCGAAGTGATTTAGTGATGACATCATAATGCTATAACCTTTCGACGTTGTTAGGGTATGCCTGAATGGGCGGGCACAATCGGCCGAACGCGCGGGCGGCCCGCGCCGCCGAAGCACTGCTCTCCATGGACACACCGAACCCTTCCCAACTGCGCCGCGAACCCGGCACCGCGCTGCACCGGCAGCTCTTCATGGTGCTGCGCGACCAGATCGCCCAGGGCGCCTATGGCGTGGGCGACCTGATTCCGGCCGAGGACGCGCTGTGCGCCCAGTTCGACGTCTCGCGCATCACGGTGCGGCGCGCGGTGTCGGACCTGGAGCATCTGGGGCTGGTCGAGAAGCGGCCGGGCCGCGGCACCTTCGTGCGCGCCGTGCCGCGCGCGCAGCGGCCCCAGCCTTCGTTCGGCCTGATCGAATCGCTGGGCCGGCAGGCGCGCGAGACCGAGGTGACCGTGCTCAAGGTCGAGACGGCGCTCGCGCCACCGACCGTGGCGCAGCAGTTGCAGCTGGAGGCGGGCGCCGCCGCGGTTCATGCGGTGCGGCTGCGTTCGGCGCACGGCACGCCGATGATGGTCACCGATGCCTGGGTGCCGCAGGAGGTGGGGCGCAACGTGACCGCCACCGAGTTGCAGAAGCGCGCGCTGTTCGAGATCCTGATGGCCGAGGGCATCAAGTTCGGCCGCGTGATCCAGGAGGTGACCGCCGTCGCGGCCGACCCCGTGCTCGCCGGCCTCCTGCGCGTGGACCTCGGCGCGCCGCTGGTGCGCCTGGTGCGGCTGCTGCACGACCGGCGCAAGCGGCCGGTGCAGCACATCACCATCCATTTCACGGGCGAGCGCAGCCGCGTGCTGATGGAGGTGCCGGCCGAGGCGGTGAACACGATGGGGGCGGGGCAGATCGTGCATGACCTGGAGTTGCCGCCCGCCTGACCGGGCCCGGTCAGGCGCCGCGCCGCCGCCTCAGGGCGTGGTGCAGGTGTAGCTGGCCGCGAGCTTCGCGGCCGCCGCGTCGCCCGCGGGTCCGGTGTAGCGCGGGTACTGCGGATGGCGGCACAGCGGGCGGCTGAAGCTGGTCTTGCCGGCGTCGATCTTCGCCGCGACCAGGGTCTCGGGCGCCTTGCCTTCGCCGACCCAGGTGTCGAGCGCCGCCAGCAGGTTCGTGGTGTCGGCGCCGGGGCCGCCGGCGCAGTGGTTCACGCCGGGCGCGACGTAGTAGCGCACGTTGGCTTCCACGGTGGCCGCGCCGAGCGTCGTCTTGAGGTTCTGGAAGTACTCGGTGGTCGTGTTGACGCTGAGCGCCGAGTCGTTCCCGCCGTGCCACAGGATCAGTTTGCCGCTGCTGCCGAAGTAGGGGCGCAGGTCGGTGCTGGTGGCGCTGTTGAGGGCCTCGAGGCCGAACAGCGCCTGCGGATCCTGCTCGTAGGGCGCATAGGCCAGCGAGTCCGCGGCGAGGTCGCGCGCCAGGTAGGTCTTCACCGTCGTGTCCTGGAACAGGTATTGCGCCGCCGTCTTCGGGCCGGCGATGCCCGTCACCCAGGCGGGCCAGGCGCCCACGTCGTCCTCGTTGCCCGAGAGCGGCCAGCCCGCGTTGCGGTAGGCGCCGCCGGCCCAGACCGCGGGCGAGGTCCACGAACTCACGACGGCGAGCTGCGCATCGGACAGGCAGCTGTCGCCGGTGTCGCCACCGCCCGCGCAGCGCAGCACGGCCGGGTCGAAGCTGCACGAGGGGTTCGACACCACGCCGTCGACGATGCCGTCGTTGGCATCGCAGGCGCCGCGCACCGCGGCGGCCAGCGTCGAGATCTTCGCGGCGCTCAGCAGTCCGCCCGGGGCCGCGATCGCCTTCGCGGTGCGGTTGAAATGGCCCATGAAGCCGACCCAGTTGTAGGCCGGCGTGCGCGCGATGATGCCGTCGAACAGGTTCGGATAGCGCTGCGCGTTCATCAGCGCCTCGCGCCCGCCGTTGGAGCAGCCCTCGAAGTAGGAGCGCGCGGGCGCGTTGCCGTAGGCCACGGTCAGCATCTGCAGCGCGGGCGCCATCACCGTGGGCACCGACAGGCTGCCGAACAGCTGGGCAGCATACGGATCGTTCAGGGCCCAGCTCGCATCCACGCCGCTGCCCTGGTGGCCCGAATCGCTGCTCACGTTGGCGAAGCCCATCGACAGCGCCGCCGTGTTCGCGGCCGGCACCTCGCCGTTGTAGCCGCCGCCGCTGTAGACCAGCTTGCCGTTCCAGCCTTCGGGCAGGCGCAGCGCGAGGTTGAGCTTGGGCGACATCAGGGCCTGGACCTGGCAGTAGGCCGGCACGCCATCCGCGGCGGCGACCACGGCGGCTTTCTGCACCACGGCGCCGTCGATGGTCTTGCCGGCCAGCAGGTCGCACAGGGCCTGCGCCGTGCGGGCTGGGGGCGGCGGCGGTGGCGCCGAGGGCGGTGCGGGGGGCGGCGCCGGTGGCAGGACCAGCGGGAGGAACCCACCGCCGCCGCCACCTCCGCCTCCACAGCCCGCGAGCAGCGCCGCGAGTCCCATGCCGAGCAGTGCCGTCTTGCCTGTCCTGGATGCCATCGTCTCTCTCCTGGTTGTCGTTGGAAGAAAAGTCCGGCGGCATTGTGCGAAGCGCCCGCGCGCAAGAATGTGCCCGGCGGCACATTCGGGCTCGGTGGAAATACCTAAGGCACGCCGCCATGGCGGCGCAGATGATGGCGCGGCGAGGGAGGGCTTCGGCGACGCCGGCGGCCGGCCTTCGCTCCCTGCAGCCCCATCCTCCGCTCATCGCCGCCGTGCACTCCGAAGCCTCCAGGAATCGCTCCACGTTGACGCTGCGCGACGCGCTCGAGGCGGCGGACTGGATGCAGTCGCTGCCGCAGGAGGCCAGGGAGCGCATTCTTTCCGATGCCCACGAGAGCTATTTCCGCGAAGGCGAGGTGGTCGCGCGCAAGGGCGAGCCCGCGCACTCGTGGATCGGCGTCGCCGAAGGGCTGCTGAGGATCAGCGCGGTCTACCGCACCGGCAAGGTCGTCATGTTCACCGGCGTGCCGGAGGGCAGCTGGATCGGCGAAGGCTCCGTCATCAAGCGCGAGCTGCGGCGCTACGACATCCTCGCGATGCGGCCGACCCGCGTGATCCATGTGCCGGGCTCGACCTTCCGCTGGCTGCTCGACGTCAGCATCGAGTTCAACCACGCGGTGATCGCGCGGCTCAACGAACGCCTCGCGCAGTACATCGGCCTGATGGAGATCGATCGCTTGAGCGACCCGGTCGCGCGGGTCGCGCGCTGCATCGGCACGCTCTACAACCCGATCCTGTCGCCGCGCCTCGGGCCGGCGCTGCATCTTTCCCACACCGAGCTCGGCGAGATGATCGGCATGTCGCGCAAGGGCGTGAGCACCGCGCTCAGGCAGCTCGAGTCCGAAGGGCTGGTGCATGCGCAGTACGGCACGGTGTCGGTGCGCAACCTGCCGCGGCTGGTCAACTACGAGGAGCGCGATCGGGGCTGAGGCGCGCAGGAGAGTCCGCGCCGCGACCCGCCGCTCAACCGCGCTGCCGGTCCTGCTGCACCCGCCGGAACTGGCCCGCGGTGATGCCGTAGGCCGCGGCGAATTCGCGGGAGAAATGGCTCTGGTCGTGGTAGCCGCATTCCAGCGCGGCGTCGACCACCGACGCACCTTCCGCCAGCATCCGCTTGGCCGCGATCAGCCGCAGCTGGCTCGTGAGGACCTTCGGCGCGAGGCCCAGCTCGCGCTTCGATCGGCGCCAGGCGGTCGATCGGCTCGCTGGCGCGGCGCGTTCGTCCGCCGCGCGGCTGCCCTCGCCGGCGCGTGCGCCCAGGCGCTCGCTGCGGGCCGCGTCGTGCGCGGTCGGCGAGGCGTGCGCGGATGCCGTGAGCGCGAGGCCCAGGCGCCGGAACAGCGAGCGCGTCAACGCATTCTCGGCCACGCCGCAGGCGCCATCCATGGCGCGGTGCCAGGCGACGAACAGCGCATGGAGTGCCGCGTCGCGCAGCACGGGCCGCTCGAAGCGGCCGATGGTTCCGGCAGCGCCCGCTTCGGCGCCGAGCATGTGCGCGAAGGTTTGCTCGGGCAGGTAGACCATGCGCGTCGACCAGCCGGTTCCCAGCGAATAGCCGTCGTGGACCTGCATCGGGTTCAGCACGATGAGCTCGTCCGCGCCCGCGGTCCATTCGACGCCTTCGCAGCGAAAGCCCTGCGCATGGCGTGTCACGGCGCCGATGGTGAAGCCGGCATGCCAATGCGAGCGGAAGCGCTGCGCTTCGTAGTCGGCGCAGACCAGCTCCAACGCGGGAAGGTCGGGCGCCAGGCTGTAGCTGATCCTCGCTCGCACCTGCGGTTCCTTTCTTCAGGCCCTGGCGAGGGCGCGCTGCGACATTCGTACAAGACCGTTCATGGCTGCCTGCCTAGAGTCGATCCACCTGTTGATCACTGACGAAAGCAAGCCCCATGCAAGTTGTTGACCTGCCCACCGCCTGGCTCGATGAACTCGTCGCCGTCCGGCGCGACATCCATGCCCATCCCGAGATGGCGTTCAAGGAGAACCGCACCTCCGACCTGATCGCGGCGAAATTAGCGGAATACGGACTCGAAGTCCATCGGGGGATCGCCCGCACGGGCATCGTGGCGGTGCTGCGCCGCGGCACGTCGGGGCGGGCGATCGCGCTGCGCGCCGACATGGATGCGCTGCCCATCGTCGAGAAGAACGACTTCGCCCACTGCTCCACGCATTCGGGCGTGATGCATGCCTGCGGACACGATGGCCACGCCACCATGCTGCTGGGCGCGGCGCGCCACCTCGCGGCCGCGGGCGACTTCGACGGCACCGTCTACTTCGTGTTCCAGCCGGCCGAGGAGAACGAGGGCGGCGGGCGCGTGATGGTCGAGGAGGGGCTGTTCGAGACCTATCCCGTGGAAGCCGTCTACGGCATGCACAACTGGCCCGGCCTCGACGTCGGGAAGTTCGCGGTCCATGCCGGCCCCGTGATGGCGGCGATCGACCTGTTCGACATCGAGATCGAAGGCCGCGGCGCGCACGCGGCGATGCCGCAGCAGGGCGACGACCCGATCGTGGCCGCCGGCGAACTGATCACGGCGATCCAGACGGTGGTGAGCCGCGCGGCCGACCCGGCCGAGGCCGTGGTGCTGAGCATCACCAAGGTGCACGCGGGCAACACCTCGAACGTGGTGCCGTCGATCGCGGCGCTGCACGGCACCTGCCGCTATTTCAACCCGGCAATGAGCGAGGTCGTCGAGCAGCGCCTGCGCCGCCTCGTGGACGGCATCTGCGCCGCGCACGGCTTGAAGGGCACCTTGCGCTACGAGCGCAAATGTCCGGCGACCATCAACAGCCCGGACCCGGCCCGGGTGGCGGCGCTGGCCGCCGCGGACGTCGTCGGCGCCGAGCGCACGCTGACCGGCCTCGCGCCGAGCATGGGCTGCGAGGACTTCGCGCACATGCTGTCCGTGAAGCAGGGCTGCTACGTCTGGATCGGCAACGGCCCTGGTGTCGGCGGCTGCACGCTGCACAGCGCGAAGTTCGATTTCAACGACGACATCGTGTCGCTGGGCCTGAGCTACTGGACGGCCCTGGTGCACCGCTGCCTGCCGCGGGTGGGCGCATGAAGTCCGGCTCCGCGACGGCGGTGCTCGATGCGCCGCAGGCAGGCCGCGTGCGGATGGACGGCCGCGAACTGCTGATGCTCGGCGCCAACGACTACCTGGGCCTCGCGAACCATCCCGCGGTGGTGGCGGCGGTGAAGGAGGCGGTGTCGCGCCACGGCGTGGGCACGGGCATCAACCCCTGCTTCGCGCGCACCCCGGTGCATGCGCGGCTCGAGGCGGAACTGGCCGACTTCCTCGGCACCGAGGCCGTGCTGCTGTTCGCCTCCTGCTCGGCGGCCAACGCGGGCGTGCTGTCGGCGCTCGCCGGCGAGGGCGACGCGATCTTCAGCGACCGCATGAACCACGCGAGCATCATCGACGGCTGCCGGCTCAGCCGCGCCGACGCCTTCGTCTACGACTACCGCAGTCCGCAAAGCCTGCAGTCGCAACTGCTGACGCGCTTTTACGCGGGCAAGGCGATCGTGGTGACCGACGGCGTGTTCAGCATGGAGGGGCACCTGGCGCCGCTCGCGCAGCTTCATGCGGCCACGCAGGCGCACGGCGCCTTGCTGGTGATCGACGACAGCCATGCCACGGGCGTCGTCGGTCCCCGGGGCGCCGGCTGCGCGGCGCTGTTCGGCATCGACCCCGATGCGGTCCTCACCACGGGCACCTTCTCCAAGGCGCTCGGGGGCGCGCCCGGCGGTTTCGTGGCGGGCTCGCGCGAGGCGATCGACCGGCTGCGCGCCCAGGCGCGGCCCTTCATCTTCACCAGCGGCATGAGCGTCGCCGATGCCGCGGCGTCGCTGGAAGCCCTGCGGCAGCTGCGCGACCACCCCGAGCACCTCGATGCACTGTGGAACAACACGCGGAGCTTCCGGGCGCTGCTGCGCGAGCGCGGCTTCGAGGTCGAGGACGCGCCGAGTCCCATCACGCCGCTGCCGGTGGGCGACGCCGCGCGGGCCAGGGCCATCCACGAACGGCTGCTCGAGCTCGGCGTCTTCGTGCCCGCGATGACCTTCCCGATCGTGGCGAAGGACGACGCGAGGCTGCGTGCCCAGCCGAGCGCCGCGCTGTCGCCACGGCAGATCGAGGCGGCGGTGGACGCGATCGCGCGGGCCTTCGGCGAGTGCGCGCGGTGAGCACGGTCGTCGAACGCGCCCTGCCGCGAGCACTCACGGGCGAGGAGACCCGGCTGCTGTGCACCCATCGCCGATGGCTGCACGCCCATCCCGAACTCGCGTTCCGCGAGCGCAAGACCGCCGACTACGTGGCGGCCGAGCTGGCCGCGCTCGGCCTCGTGCCCGAGCGCGGGCTGGCGACCACGGGCATCGTCGCCACCATCGAAGGCCAGCGGCCAGGCCCGGCGGTCGGCCTGCGCGCCGACATGGATGCACTGCCGGTGCAGGAGCGCACGGGGGCGGACCACGCATCGACCCATGCCGGGACCATGCATGCCTGCGGCCACGACGGCCACACGGCGATGCTGCTCGGCGCCGCGCGGCTGCTGGCGCAGGAGCGCGATTTCGCGGGCCGCGTGCACCTGGTGTTCCAGCCCGCCGAGGAGAACGAGGGCGGCGGGCGCGTGATGGTCGAAGAGGGGCTGTTCGAACGCTATCCGATGGAGGCGATCTACGGCCTGCACAACTGGCCAGGGCTGCCGCAGGGCCATGTCGCCGTGCGTCCCGGTCCCATGATGGCCAGCTTCGACGTGTTCGAGATCACGCTGCGCGGCAGGGGCGGGCACGCGGCCATGCCGCACCGGGTCGACGACGTGGTGCTGGCGGGCAGCGCGCTCGCGATGTCGCTGCAGACGGTGGTCAGCCGGCGCCTCGATCCGGCGCAGCGCGGTGTCCTGAGCATCACGCAGGTGCTGGCCGGCAATGTCTGGAACGTGCTGCCCGACGTCTGCACGCTCAAGGGCACCTGCCGCGCCTTCGGCGCCGCGACCCGCGACCGGCTCGAGAGCGCGATGCGCGAAGTCGCCGCGGGCATCGCGCAGGCCCATGGGGTCGACATCGAGGTGCGCTACGAGCGGCGGGTGCCGGCGACCGTCAACGACGCCGGCGCGGCCCGGCTGGCCGCGCGCTGCGCCGTCGACCTGCTCGGCGCCGCGCGCGTGCGCACCGAGTTCCTGCCGAGCATGGCCGGCGAGGACTTCTCCTTCATGCTGGAACGCTGCCCCGGCGCCTACCTCTGGCTCGGCGTGGGCGAGGCGCACGCGCCGCTGCACAGCCCGCATTTCGATTTCAACGACGCGGTGCTCGCCGACGGCTCGCGCCTGCTGGCGGCCATCGCGATGCATGCACTCCAACCCAAGAAAGGTCCCTGATGGAAACGATCCAGCCCCATGTCGTGCGCGTGCAGCAACGCGAACGCTTCGCCCTCGGTGGCGACCTCTACAGCCTGATCGCGCGCCGGCCGCAGACCGGCGGCGCCTTCGCCGCCTACGAGACCGTGGCACCGCCGGGACACGGCGCCATGAAGCACATCCACTCGCGCGAGAGCGAGTCGTTCCTGATGTTCTCGGGCCGGCTCACGGTGCGTGTCGACGGCGCGCCGATCGAACTCGCGGCCGGCGACTTCATCTCGTTCCCGCCCGGCTGCGCCTACGGCTTTCGCAACGAAGGCAGCGAGCCCGCGCGCTTCCTGACGCTGTTGGTGCCCGGCGGCCTCGAGGACTTCCTCGCTTCCGTGGGCCAGCCGGTCGGTGCGCAGGACGCCCACGCGGAAGCCTCGCCCGAATCGATAGACACGATGGTCCGGCGCGCGAAGGACTACGGCATCGAGTACCCCGACCATGTACTCGCTGGCTGAAGCCGTGCCCTCGGACCTGCCCGCGGTCCGCGCGCTGCTGCGGCGCTACGCGCGGGCGCTGGCGTTCGACCTGGCCTACCAGCGCTTCGACGAGGAACTCGAGGCCCTGCCACGACCCTACGTGCGCCCCGCGGGCCTGCTGCTGGTGGCGCGGCAGCCCGACGCGATCGTGGGCGTGGCCGCCTACCGGCCGCTCGGTGGCGGCATCGCGGAGGTCAAGCGCATGTACGTGGCGCCCGAGGCGCAGGGCCAGGGCCTCGGCCGCGCGCTGCTCGAGCGCCTGATCGCCGAGGCCAAGGCCGCGGGCCATGCGGCGCTGCGGCTCGACACGCACCGCCCGACCATGGCGGCGGCGATCGGCCTGTACACCGCGCTGGGCTTCGAGGAGATCCCCGCCTACGGGCCGGATCCGACGGGCGAGATCGCCTTCTTCCAGAGAACGCTGGCCGCGGACCTTGCCTGAGGGCGCGGCCGCCGGTTTCCTCCTTCCCCTGCGGGACCCCGTTCCCCTTCATTCAACGAAAGCCTCCATGTCCGTGCCTGCCGTGTCCTCGATGGACGCACCCGCCGTCAAGCTGTCCACCGCCTGCAGGATGTGGATCGCCGCCTTGGCCATCGTGATCGTCGCCGAGCTCATCGGCAGTTTCAGCATCGCGGTCGGTCCCGCGAGGATCGTGCTGCTGCCGCTGCTGTGGGCGCTGCTCATGGGCGCGGCGCTCGGCCTCCTCGCGCGCCGCCTGCCGGCCGCGGCGCGCATCGATCTCGACGCGCAGCACCTCGCGGCCGCGATCCTGCAGCCCGCGCTGCTGCTGTTCATCGCCAAGCTCGGGCTGCTGGTCGGCGGCTCGCTGCCGAAGATCGCCGCGACCGGCTTCGGGCTGGTGTTCCAGGAGTTCGGCCACTTCCTCGGCACGGCCGTGTTCGGGCTGCCGGTGGCGCTGCTGCTGGGCATCAAGCGCCAGGCCATCGGCGCCACCTTCTCGGTGGGCCGCGAACCGAGCCTGGCGATCATCGGCGAGCGCTTCGGCATGAACTCGCCCGAGGGCCATGGCGTGCTGGCCGAGTACCTCACGGGCAGCGTGTTCGGCACCGTCTTCATCGCGCTGCTGGCCGGCCTGCTGGCCAGCAGCGGCGTCTTCCATCCGCTGGCGCTCGCCATGGGCGCGGGCGTCGGCTCGGGCAGCATGATGGCGGCGGCGGCGGGCTCCATCGCCGCGCAGCAGACGCCCGAGATGGCCAGGGAGGTGGCCGCGTTCGCCGGCGCGAGCAACCTCATCACGACCACCATCGGCACCTACTTCACGCTGTACCTGTCGCTGCCGTTCACCATCTGGGCCTACCGGCACCTGGAACCGCTGATCGGGCGGCGCACCGTCGCCAGCATCGACGAGCCCGTCGAGGCCGTGGCCGAGAGCCGGCCGTTTCGCCTCGGCTTCGGCATGCTGGCGCTGGTGTGGCTGCTGGTGGGAGCGATCGGCGTCTGCGCCAACCGGCTGGGCTTCGGCACGCCGGTCGACCTGCGGGTGCTCGGGGGCATGGGATTGATCGTCGCGGCGGTGGCGGTCGGATATGCCCTGTACCTGCTCACGCGGCGCCGGGTCCCGGCCGTGATCTGGGTCTCGGTGGTGGGCATGTTCCTGACCTCGCCGGCGTTCCCCGCAGCGGCGCTGGTGGCGGACCTGACCGGCAGCGTCAACTTCCTCGCGCTCGCCACCCCGATCATTACCTTCGCGGGGCTGTCGATCGCGAAGGACGTGCCGGCCTTCCGCCGGCTCGGCTGGCGCATCGTGGTGACGTCGTTCGCGGCAAATGCCGGCACCTTTCTCGGCGCCACGCTGATCGCGCAGTTCTTCATGCATCCGCACGCCTGAACGCGCGCGGGCGACGCTTCATCCGGCGGTGCTTCGCGCGCCGCCCAGGACCGCCTTCGCGTAGCTGTCGCGCTCGATGTCCACGATCTCCACCGACACCTGGAGCTGCAGCGCCGGTTCGGCCGGAAGGGCGGCCCGCAACGTCTCGAGCACCAGCCGCGACAACTGCCGCTTCGCCTCGGCCGGGCGGCCGGACAGGATCAGCAGCTGCGCGGCCACGAAGCCGCGCGCCTCGGGCGCGGTGCCGATCTCGAAGGTGTCGACGGCATGGGCCCGGCTCTTGATGTCGGCCTCCTCGAAATGGCCCGAGGCGGCCAGTGCCGCATTGACGGCACGCAAGGCCGCGTGCGCCTCAAAGCCGGGGATGTTGCGGGTGTGTTCGACGATCAGGTGGGGCATGGCAATCGCAAGGGTGGCTGTGGACGGTGGACGGACGGCGAGGCGGCACCTTGGCACGCCTCGCGGGGGCCGCGATTATGCAAACGCAGGCCTCGCATTCGTGCGCGCTCAGGAAAGCCCCGGCACCGGCTGCGCGTCGACGCGGCAGAGCCCGCCCAGGTGATGCCGGGCGAGCGGCGTGGCCTCGATCTCCAGGTGGGCGAACAGCGGCAACCGGCCCACGGCGTCGTGCAGCGCCTGCGCATTCTCGAACTGCCAGAGGCTCAGGTTGGAGCGCGTGCCTGCAATGCGCCAGATGCCCAGCAACGTGCCCCGCGCGGCGAGTCGGCCGACCTCTTCGTCGTGGCGGCGGCGCAGCTCGGCGGCCTGCGCGTCGCCGAGGCCCGGGGCCGGCACGTACTTCACCTTCAGCATGAACAGCATCGGCGCTACTCCGGCTGGATGTTGGCGGCGCGCGCGACCCGGGTCGCCATCTCCACGTCGGCGCGCACGCGCGCGGCGAAGGCCTGCGGTTCGTCGCCGACCGGCTGCGCGCCCATGGCCTCGAAGCGCGCCGCCACCTCGCGCTCGCGCAGCACCGCGGCCACGTCCTGCCGAAGGCGCGCTGCCAGCGCCGGTGGCGTGCCCCGCGGCGCGAACAGGCCGAACCAGGACTCGGCCTCGAAGCCCGGCACGGCCGCGGCGGCGAGCGCGGTTGCCTGCGGTGCGAGCGGCGACGGCGCGCGGGTGGCCACGCCCAGCAGGCGCAAGCGCCCCGCGGCCACCTGCGCCTGCACCGAGCTCAGCGCCGAGAAGGCCACCGGCACATGCCCGGCGACGAGGTCGTTCATGAGGGCGCCGGCGCCCTTGAACGGCACGCTCTGCAGCCGCGTGCCGGCCGCCAGGTTGAACTGGTGCCCGGCCAGCAGCGCGCGCGATTCGGCGGTGCCGAAGGACAGCGCCGCGGGCTTCTCGCGCGCGAGCGCGAGAAAGGCCTGGATGTCGCGGGCCGGTACCTCCGGATGCACCACCAGGGCGAAGGGCGCCGTGCTGATCATGGTGACCGCCACCAGGTCCTGCAGCGTGTCGTAGGGCAACTTCGGATAGATGCCGGGGTTCACCGCCAGCGCTGCCGAGTTGACCAGCAGCGTGTGGCCATCGGGCGCGCTCCTGGCCACGTGGTCCGATCCGATGATCGTGTTCGCGCCCGGCTTGTAGTCGACGATCACGGGCTGCTTCCACAGCTCGGACAGCCTGTCGGAGAGCGCGCGCGAATTCTTGTCCGCGCTGCCGCCGGGCGCGGCCGGCACGACGAGACGTACGGGGCGCGACGGAAACGGCGCGGCCTGAGCGAAAGCCAGGGGCGAGAGCGCCAGGCCGCAGCCCGCGACCAGCGATGCGCGACGAAGAGGGTTCATCTCAGGCTCCATGCTGAAGGGAGGAAGGGGCGCGCGCGATGAACTCCAGCGTCCGCGCCTTCGAAACGACATCGCCGTACTTGCTGTCGATGTCGAACAGGTTCGCCTCGTGCGGATCGGGATGGCGGTCGCCGACGGCTTCGCGCACCACCATCACGTTGAAGCCGTGCTGCACGCCGTCGACCGCGGTGGCGCGCACGCAGCCGCTGGTGGAGCAGCCGGTGACCAGCAGGGTGTCGACGCGCAGCGCGAACAGGGTGCTCGCGAGGCTGGTTCCGAAGAAGGCGCTCGCGTACTGCTTCTGGAGCACGATCTCGTCGGCCAGCGGCACGACCGCGTCGCAGAACTCGTTGAAGGGCCGCGACTTGAAGCATTCGAGCACCGGCGACTTGCGGTACCAGGCGCCCGCGTCGGCGAAGCTCTTCGACTGGTGCACGATGGTCGTGTGGAGAACCGGCATGCCGGCCGCGCGCGCGGCGCGCAGCAGCTCGGCACCGTGGTCCACCGCGCTCACCACGCCCTCGGCGTAGAGCGGCGAACCCGGCAGCGTGTAGGCCTTGACGAAATCGATCAGCAGCAGCGCGCCGCGCTGGCCGAAGCCGATCCGGTGGCCCCAGACGCCCTGGTAGTTGTCGTGTGCGCTCGGCATGGCGGCTGTGCTGGTGCGATCAGTCGACATGCGCGCCCGTCGCCTTCACGATCCGTGCCCATTGCTGGAGGTCGGTGCGGATGATCTCGGAGAAACGCGCCGTGTCCACGGTGGCGGCCTCGGCGCCCTGGGCCTTGAGCGTCTCCTGGAAGGCCTTGTCCTTGAGCAGCGCCGCCGTCTCGGTGCGCAGCTTCGCGCTCACGTCCTTCGGGGTGGCCGCCGGCGCGAAGAGGCCGTACCACGAGATGGCCGACACGCCCGGCACCGTCTCGGCGATGGTGGGTACGTTCGGCAGCAGCGGCGAACGCGCGGGCGAGGCGACGGCGATCAGCCGCAACTTGCCCGCGTTGACGAAGGACATCACGCTGGGCCAACTGGTGAAGGTGACGGAGACCTGGCCCGAGACGAGGTCGGTGTTGGCCGCCGAGGCGCCGCGGTAGGGCACGTGCACCATGTCCACGCCCGCGGCCGACTTGAACATCTCGCCGAGCAGGTGGTCGAGGCTGCCGTTGCCGGCCGAGGCCATGTGGAGCGCGCCGGGCTGGCTGCGCGCCAGGGTCACGAGCTCCTGCACCGTCTTCACGGGCAGCGCGGGATTGACCACCAGCACGTAGGGCGCGGTGGCGACCATGCCGATGGGCTCGAAGTCCTTCAGCGGATCGAAGGGCACCGCCTTGTACAGGAAGGGACTGATGGTGTAGCTGCTGCCCACCGTCAGCAGCAGGGTGTAGCCGTCGGGCGTGCCGCGCGCCACGTAGCCGGTGCCGATGTTGCCGCCCGCGCCCGCGCGGTTGTCGACGATGAACGACTGGCCGAGCCGGGCGCCGATCGCATGCGAGAAGGGCCGCGCGATGGCGTCGTTGGCGCCGCCCGCGCCATGCGGCACCACGATGCTCACGGGCCGGGAAGGGTAGGGCTGCGCGAGCGCCGGCAGCGCGCTCGCGCACAGCATCGCCGCGGCGAATTTCATCCATCGGGTCATCGTCTGCTTTCCGTCATGTCTTGGGGTTTTGCGGGAATCGGACACGCGCCGTCTTGTGGTGGGCGGGTCCTGCGGCCGAATTGCTTCGGTGGCGCCATGGTCGCGAGCGCGATCCATAGCGTCCAATACAGAGTTGAGAACTACCTATACTGACTTCGAATAGATGGCCGCCTCGCGCGCCGCCGCCCATGGAACTTCGCCAACTCCGCTACTTCGCCGCCATCGCCGCCGAGCGCAGCTTCACCAAGGCGGCGGAAAAGCTCCACATCTCGCAGCCGCCGCTGAGCCAGCAGATGAGCAACCTCGAGCAGGAGCTCGGCGTGCGGCTGCTGGTGCGCACCAGCCGCAGCGTGGAGCTCAGCGAGGCGGGCCGGGTGTTCCTGCCGCACGTGCTGACGGTGCTCGAGCGGCTCGAGGAAGGGCGCGCGCAGCTGGCGCGGGTGGCGCGCGGGCTCGAGGGCCGCGTCACGGTGGGCCTCACGGGATCGCATTTCCTCGGACCGCTGCCGCGCTTCATCCAGGCCTTCCGCCAGCAGCGCCCGCGCGTGGAGGTGGTGCTGCTCGAGATGGCGCCGGTCGACCAGTTCACGGCGCTCGGCGATCGCGGCATCGACCTGTGCTTCTCGCGCGGCATCCCCGACACGCCGGTCTTCGCATCCGACCTGCTGTGGCGCGACACGCCGGTGGTGGTGCTGCCGCCGGGCCATCCGCTGGCCGGGCGCGAGGGATTGCGCCTGGCCGAGCTGCGCGACGAGGATTTCGTCTTCTTCCGCCTCGGCTCCTCGCTGTTCGTCGATGCGATCCACGGCGCCTGCATCTTCGCGCGCTTCGAGCCGCGCATCGTGCAGCAGGTGGTGGAGGTCAGCGCGGTGCTCAACCTCGTGGCCGCGGGGCTGGGGGTGTCGGTGGTGCCGGGGTCGATCGCGGCGCAGCGCGCGGAATCGGTCGCGATCTGTCCGCTGGTGGAGGAGCCGCAGGCGCCGCGGATCTCGGCCGACGTCTTCCTGGTGCGCCGCAAGGACGAGGAGCGCGCCGCGGTGCTGGCGCTGGCGGACGCCTTGCGCGATTGGGCCGCACGCCGCTGAAGCCGCGGACGGCGGCGCCGCGCGAGGCCTTTAGGCCTCCAGGCAATGCGCAAGTTCTCATGCCCTTCATGCTGCGCCGCCGCAGTGGCATGCCCACGCTCTGGAATTCCGTGGGGGCATCCGACATCCCGCTCATTCTTGTGTAACGGTGCCTCGGCCCCCGGCCACGCCGATCGTGCGGACACTGGCGTCACTTTCCATTACATGTCGTGGTCAGCTTCCCCTCAGCCATCGCTGCGCGCGGACGCGAGCCACCAGGGGGCCGCGGCCGTTATCTCTCGCAACAGCCTGCAACCACGCAAGAACTGACCCGTCGACGAGAAAAACAGTCCAGTCGCGACCTGCACTGCCTAGTGCAGAAATGCCGCCCCGTCTATCGCCGGATGGCGCACTTTCAAATTTAACAAATTGTTAAGAACTGTCTTTCCAAGCCTCGCGACGCCCTCTTAAATGCGCGTCTTCGACCGGCTGGCGCGGGCCTTCGCCCGCGCGCATCGCTTCAAACCTTCTGTAGGTGTTTGGAATGACAAGTCCGATTCGTGCCATTCGCATGCCTTCGCCGCAGTCCCCGCGGCGTGCCTGCTGCAGGAACACGACGCGACGCCGGCCCGAACCGCCGCCGGTGGCCACCCGCCGCCCGGCATTCAGCTTCCTCGCCCCGGCGCCGCACCTCGCGTGCGCGCGCCGCGCCACTCCCTCCAGCCCGATCTGAACCATGGCCAGAAAGACTCCCCGTCCCGGCAAGCGTTCCGTGCGCCCCGCGCCGCCGGCACCGTCCGATTCGCGCTTCGGCCTGCGGGCCATGGCGCTCGAGGCGCGCTACATGTTCGATGCGGCGGCCGTCGCCACCGGCGCGGAAGTGCTGGCGCAGCAGGCCGCCACCCAGCAGGCCGAGGCGGCGCTCGCCGACGCGGCGCGGCAGGCCGATCACGCGCCGCCGCCCGCGGCCGTGCCGCCGGGCCACGAGGCACCGGCGGGCGAGGCGCCCGCGGTGGGCTCGGCCGCGCCCAACGAACCGGCCGGCGGCCGCACCGCCGAGCTGCATGCCGACACCGGCCCCGCGCACGCGGGTGGCGCGCCCTGGGGCGACGCGGGGCACGGCGCCAGCCTGGCCGATGCGCTGGCGGGCATGCAGGCGCCGCAGGAGCGCGGCGGCGCGCAGATCGTCTTCATCGACGGCGGCGTGGAGAACGCCGCCACGTTGCTAGCGGGCATCGATCCCTCGGCCGAGGTGGTGTTCCTCGACCGCAACAGCGACGGCCTGGCGCAGATCGAGCAGGCGCTGCGCGGGCGCACCGACATCGGCGCGATCCACATCCTCTCGCACGGCGACCCGGGCGAGATCCGGCTGGGCAATGCGGTCTACGACAACGCGGCGCTGTCCGAGCGCGCGGCCGACCTCGCGGCCATCGGCGCGGCGCTGGGCGCGGACGGCGACATCCTGCTCTACGGCTGCGAGACCGCCGAGGGGGTGGTCGGCCAGCAGTTCGCCCACAACCTGGCCCGCCTCACCGGAGCCGACGTGGCGGCCTCCGACGACGTGACCGGCGCGGCGCGGCTGGGCGGCGACTGGAACCTCGAATACCGCGTCGGCCAGGTCGACACCGCGCTGGCGGTGGACGAGCGCACGCAGGCCCTGTTCGACGGCACGCTCGACGCGGTGGCCAACAACGGCGCCGGCGCGGTGCTCGGCGTCTACGGCCGCGACATCGTGAGCATCGACGTCGCCACCGGCCGCGCCACCGTCATCACCTCGGTGCCCAACTCGGTCGGCGGCGTGCAGGTCGGCGGCACGCCCAACGCGCTGTCGCTCAACGCGGCGGCCGGGCTCATCTACTACTTCGACGGCGCCTCCACCAGCTCGCGCGCGCTGTTCGCCTATGACTACATCAACAACACCCACATCCTGATCGACGCCGACATCACCGATGCCGGCAGCGTGGTGGTGGCCGGCTCGCAGGGCGTGAGCGGCGGCGGCGCGGCCTTCGCCAACGGCACCATGTACCTGGGCGTGGAGAACGTGACCGGCGCCAACAGCGCCGACCGCATCTACCGGCTCAACTTCGCGTCGGACGGCCGCAGCATCACCGGCACCTCGGTGCTGGTCAGCGCGGTCTCGGGCGGCACCGACTGGGGCGACCTCGCGATCGACACCGCCAACAACGCGCTGATCAGCGTGGGCAGCAACGACAACAACGGCCGCTCGTTCGTGCGCTACGACCTCACGAGCGGCGCGCAGCTCACCAACGTGAGCTATTCGGCCAGCTCGATCCAGCTCGCGACCGCGTCCAACGGCAACCTCTATGCGTTGGGCGGCACCTCGATCCAGAACATCAACCCGCTGACCGGCGCGGTGATCTCCACGCTGAGCGTGACCACCGACGGCTCGACCACCATCGGCGGCTCGGTGGCCGACGGCGCGGGCGCGGTGCCGGCCACCGGCGTGATCGGCGACCGCGTCTTCGACGACAACAACGGCGACGGCGCCTTCGGCAGCGGCGACAGCGGCATCGGCAACGTCACGGTGCAGCTGGTGGACGACGTCAACGGCAACGGCGTGGCCGACACCGGCGAGCGCGTGCTGGCCACCGACACCACCGATGCCGGCGGCAACTACCGCTTCACCGGCGTGCTGCCCGGCGCCTACGTGGTGCGCGTGACCGACACCAACAACGTGCTGGGCGGCAGCGCGCCGCTCAACGGCGCCGTGGCGCGCGCCGTCTCGCTGGCCACCATCGGCGCGAGCGACCTGACGCTGGACTTCGCCTATGCGAAGAACCCGCCGATCATCGACCTGAACTCCAACATCCCGACCACCGACGTGGCGGTCAACGGCGGCTTCACCGGCGGCGGCACGGGCTGGACCTCGAGCGGCTCGACCACCTTCAGCAACGACCGCGCGCAGTGGACCTCGGACGTCACCAACGGCGCGCTCACGCAGTCGGGCTACACCGGCCTGCAGTTCGGCCCCGGCATCAACGGCGCGGCGCAGGTGGTGTTCGGCTTCAGCTGGAACAACAACGGCCTGCTGGGCATCGGCGATTCCAACGTCTCGGGCGTGTTCACCATCAGCGTGGGCGGCGTGGTCTACGCCACCATCACCACCGGCCGCTCGGGCTCGAACATCGCGACCGTCGAGTACTTCAACGGCGCCTCCGGTCCCAACAGCACCATCGCCGTCAGCACGCAGGGCAGCTTCAGCTTCACCGACGTCACCATCAACCTGCCGAGCTCGGTGGCCAACAACGGCGCGCTGACCTTCAACTACGCGCCGGGCGGCGCGCTGCTGGTGGCGGCCGACGACGTGGCGATCGACAACGTGCGCGTGCTGACCTACACCGACGCCACGCCGGGACGCGACTGGAGCGGCACCTTCACCGAGGACGGCACGGCGGTGTCGATCGCGAACCCGGCCGTCACCATTGTCGACAGCGACTCGGCCAACATGCTGTCGGCGCAGATCGTGCTGACCAACGGCCAGGCCGGCGACCTGATGCGCATCGGCGGCACCGCGCTCGCGAACGGCTCCACCGGCACCGTCAACGGCGTGACCTACACGGTGAGCGTGGCGGGCGGCGTCACCACCATCAACCTCAGCGGCTCGGCCACCAAGGCGGTCTATGCCAGCCTGATCCAGTCGATCACCTTCGAGAACACCAGCCAGAACCCCAGCGGATCGCCGGTGCGCGACATCACGGTGACCGTGAGCGACGGCGCGTTCAACTCGAACACGGCCCACACGCTGATCACCGTGGTGCCGGTCAACGACGCGCCGGTGCTCGCCACCGGCTCGACCGTGAGCTACACCGAGAACGGCGCGGGCACCGCGGTCAACGGCGCGATCACCGTCGCCGACGTGGACAACACCACGCTGGCCAGCGCCACGGTGGCGATCACCGGCGGTTTCGTCTCGGGCCAGGACGTGCTGGCCTTCACCAACGTGCCCGCCACCATGGGCAACATCGCGGCCAGCTACAACGCCGCCACCGGCGTGCTCACGCTGAGCTCGGCCGGCAACACCGCCACGCTGGCCCAGTGGCAGGCGGCGCTGCGCGCGGTGCAGTACGCGAACAGCAGCGACAACCCCTCGACCGCGGCGCGCACGGTGAGCTTCACCGTCAACGACAGCGCGGCCAACTCGAACACCGTGGCCTCGACGGTCAACGTGATCGCGGTCAACGACGCGCCCACGCTCAGCACCGGCTCGACGCTCAACTACACCGAGAACGGCGCGGCCGCCGCGATCAACGGCGCCATCGTCGTCGCCGACCTCGACAACACCACGCTGGCGAGCGCCACGGTGGCGATCAGCGGCAACTTCGTGGCCGGCCAGGACGTGCTGGCCTTCACCAACGTGCCCGCCACCATGGGCAACATCACGGCCAGCTACAACGCCGCCACCGGCGTGCTCACGCTGAGCTCGGCCGGCAACACGGCCACCGTGGCCCAGTGGCAGGCCGCGCTGCGCGCGGTGCAGTATTCCAACACCTCGGAGGACCCCTCGTCGCTGGTGCGCACCGTGAGCTACACGGTCAACGACTCGGCCGCCAACTCCAACACCGTGAGCTCGACGATCAACGTCGCGCCGGTCAACGATGCGCCGGTCAACACGCTGCCGGCGGGCTTCACCACCAACGAGGACGCCACCGTCGGCCTGACCGGCCTGCAGGTCAGCGACGTGGATGCGGGCAGCGGCAATGTGCGCGTCACCCTGAGCGTGCCCAGCGGCGCGCTGACCGCGACGGCCGGCAGCGGCGTCACGGTCACCGGCAGCGGCACCGGCACGCTGGTGCTCGAGGGCTCGCTGACGAGCATCAACGCCTACCTGGCCAGCGCCGCGCGTCCCAACTACGTGCCGGCCGCCAACGCCAATGGCAGCGTGACGCTGACCATGACCACGAGCGACCTGGGCAACACCGGCTCGGGCGGCGCGCTCACCGACATCGACACCTCCACCATCACGATCAATTCGGTGGCCGACGCGCCGTCGGGCACCGACCGCACGGTCACGTTCAACGAGGACGGTACGTACACCTTCTCCGCCGCCGACTTCCCGGTCACCGACGCCAACGACAGCCCGCCCAACACCTTGCAGTCGGTGATCATCACCACGCTGCCGCCGGCTTCGCAGGGCGTGCTGCGCCTCAATGGCGTGGCGGTCACTGCCGGGCAGAGCATCCCGGTAGGCAGCCTCGGCCTGCTGACCTTCACGCCCGCGGCCAACATCAACGGCAACGGCCTGGGCAGCTTCACCTTCCAGGTGGTCGACAACGGCAGCACCGCCAACGGCGGCCAGAACACCGACCCGACACCGAATACCTTCAGCTTCAACATCACGGCGGTCAACGACGCGCCCGTGGGCAGCCCCGACACCAACACCATCGCCGAGGACACGAACGCCACCGGCAACGTGCTGACCAACGACAGCGACGTGGATGGCGACACGCTGAGCGTGACGCAGTTCGTGGTCAACGGCAGCACCTACACGGCGGGCCAGACGGCCAACATCGCCGGTGTCGGCACGCTGGTGATCAACGCCAACGGCAGCTACACCTTCACGCCCGCGGCCAACTACAACGGTTCGCCGCCGGTCGTGACCTACACCGTGAGCGACGGCGCGGCCACGGCGACGTCGACGCTGACCCTGACGGTCACGGCCGTCAACGATGCGCCGGTCAACACGCTGCCCGCGAACTTCACGACCAACGAGGACACCACGGTCGGTTTGACCGGGCTGCAGGTCAGCGACGTGGATGCCGGCACGGGCAATGTGCGCGTCACCCTCAGCGTGCCCACCGGCGCGCTGACCGCGACGACCGGCAGCGGCGTCACGGTCACCGGCAGCGGCACCGGCACGCTGGTGCTCGAGGGCTCGCTCGCGAGCATCAATGCCTACCTGGCCAGCGCTTCGCGTCCCAGCTACGTGCCCGTGGCCAATGCCAGCGGCAGTGTGACGTTGACGATGACCACGAGCGACCTCGGCAACACCGGCTCGGGCGGCGCGCTGACCGACGTCGACACCGCCACCATCACGATCAATTCGGTGGCCGACGCGCCCTCGGGCGCCGATCGGACGGTCACGCTCAACGAGGACGGCACCTACACCTTCTCCGCCGCCGACTTCCCGATCACCGACGCCAACGACAGCCCGCCCAACACACTGCAGTCGGTGATCATCACCACGCTGCCGCCGGCTTCGCAGGGCGTGCTGCGCCTCAACGGCGTGGCGGTCACGGCGGGTCAGAGCATCCCGGTGGGCAGCCTCGGCCTGCTGACCTTCACGCCCGCGGCCAACATCAACGGCAACGGCCTGGGCAGCTTCACCTTCCAGGTGGTCGACAACGGCAGCACTGCCAACGGCGGCGTGAACACCGACCCGACGCCGAATACCTTCAGCTTCAACATCACGGCCGTCAACGACGCGCCCGTCGGCAGCCCCGACACCAACACTGTCGCCGAGGACACGACCGCCACCGGCAATGTGCTGACCAACGACAGCGACGTGGATGGAGACACGCTGAGCGTGACGCAGTTCGTGGTCAACGGCACGACCTACACGGCGGGGCAGACGGCCACCCTCGCTGGCGTCGGCACGCTGACCATCGCGGCCAACGGCGCCTATACCTTCACACCGGCCGCCAACTACAACGGCTCGCCGCCGGTCGTGACCTACACCGTGAGCGACGGCACGGCCACCGCGACTTCGACACTGACCTTGACGGTCACGGCCGTCAACGATGCGCCCGTCAACACGCTGCCCGCGAACTTCACGACCAATGAAGACACCACGGTCGGTTTGACCGGGCTGCAGGTCAGCGACGTGGATGCCGGCACGGGCAATGTGCGCGTGACGCTCAGCGTGCCCACCGGCGCGCTGACCGCAACGGCCGGTTCGGGCGTCACGGTCACCGGCAGCGGGTCGGGCACGCTGGTGCTCGAGGGCTCGCAGGCCGCCATCAACGCCTACCTCGCAAGCGCTTCTCGGCCCAACTACGTGCCCGTGGCCAACGCCAGCGGCAGCGTGACGCTGACCATGACCACGAGCGACCTGGGCTACACCGGCTCGGGCGGCGCGCTCACCGACATCGACACCGCGACCATCACGATCAACTCGGTGGCCGATGCCCCCTCGGGCAGCGACCGCACGGTCACGTTCAACGAGGACGGTACCTATACCTTCTCGGCCGCCGACTTCCCGATCACCGACGCCAACGACAGCCCGCCCAACACGCTGCAGTCGGTGATCATCACCACGCTGCCGCCGGCTTCGCAGGGCGTGTTGCGCCTCAATGGCGTGGCGGTCACGGCCGGGCAGAGCATCCCGGTGGGCAGCCTGGGCCTGCTGACCTTCACGCCCGCGGCCAACATCAACGGCAACGGCCTGGGCAGCTTCACCTTCCAGGTGGTGGACAGCGGCAGCACCGCCAACGGCGGCCTGAACACCGACCCCACGCCGAATACCTTCAGCTTCAACATCACGGCGGTCAACGACACACCGGTCGCGAGCAACGACACGCTCGCCGCGACCGAGGACACGCCGCTGACCATTCCCGCGGCCACGCTGCTGGGCAACGACACCGATGCCGATGGCGACACGCTGACCATCACCAGCGTGCAGGGTGCCGTCAACGGCACGGTGAGCCTGGTCGGCGGCAATGTCGTGTTCACGCCCGCTGCCAACTTCAACGGCGCCGCGAGCTTCACCTACACGGTGAGCGACGGCAACGGCGGCACCTCGACCGCGACCGTCACGGTCAATGTCGCGGCCGTCAACGATGCGCCGGTGGCCACGAACGACGTGGCGAGCACGCCGATCAACACGCCGCTGGCCAACATCCCGGTGCTCGCGAACGACACCGACGTCGACGGCGATGCGCTCACGGTCACCAGTGCCACGCTCGCGAACCCGGCGCAGGGCACGGTCACGGTCAATCCGAACGGCACGCTGAACTTCACGCCCGCCAGCAACGTGACGGGCACGGTGGTCATCAACTACACCGTGAGCGACGGCAACGGCGGCACCGCCAGCGCGACGCTCACCGTCAACGTCGGCTCGAACACGCCGCCGAACAGCGCCAACGCCGTGGTCGCGGGCACCGAGGACACGACGGTCACGCTGGCGCAGTCGAACTTCTTCTTCAGCGACGCCGATGCCGGCCAGAGCCTCGCGGCCGTGCGCATCGACACGCTGCCGGTCAATGGGACGCTGCGGCTCAACGGCGTGCCGGTGACCGCGGGCCAGGTGATCAGCGTGGCCGACATCGCGAGCGGCGCGCTGAGCTTCGTGCCGGCCGCCAACGGCAACGGCGCGACCTACGCGAGCTTCAACTTCTCGGTGCAGGACAGCGCGGGCGCCTTCGACACCACGCCGAACACCATCACCTTCAACATCGCCGCGGTCAACGACGCGCCGCAGGCGAATGCCGACAGCAACACCATCGCCGAGGACACGACCGCCACCGGCAACGTGCTGACCAACGACAGCGATGTGGACGGCGACACGCTGAGCGTGACCCAGTTCGTGGTCAACGGCACCACCTACACGGCCGGCCAGACCGCCACCCTCGCGGGCGTGGGCACGCTGACCATCGCGGCCAACGGCGCCTACACCTTCTCGCCGGCCGCCAACTACAACGGTCCGGTGCCGGTGGTGACCTACACCGTGAGCGACGGCAGCGCGAGCGCCACCGCCACGCTGACGCTGAACGTGACGCCGGTCGACGATCCCTTCACCGACGCCAACGAGAACGTCAGCGTGAACGAGGACACGACGCTGACCGGCTCCGTGCTGACCGGCACCACCAGCGTCGACGGCCCGGTGACCGTGACCGGCTTCAGCATCGCCGGCGACGCCACCGCCTACAGCGCGGGCCAGACCGCCAACATCGCGGGCGTGGGCACGCTGACGATCAACGCCAACGGCAGCTACACCTTCACGCCGGCGCCCAACTACAACGGGCCGGTGCCCGTCGTCACCTACACGATGACCGACGGCTCGAGCGGCGATACCTCGACGCTCACGATCACGGTCAACCCGGTCGACGATCCGTTCACCGATGCCGACGAAACCGTCAGCACCAACGAGGACACGGTGCTGACCGGTTCGGTGCTGACCGGAACCTCCAGCGTCGATGGCCCGGTCACGGTCACGGGCTTCAGCATCGCGGGCATCGCCGGCAGCTTCACCGCGGGCCAGACCGCGAACATCGCCGGCGTCGGCACGCTGGTGATCAACGCCAATGGCGCGTACACCTTCACGCCGGCCGCGAACTACAACGGTCCGGTGCCCGTCGTCACCTACACGATGACCGATGGTTCGAGCGGCGATACCTCGACGCTCACGATCACCGTCACTCCGGTCGATGACCCGTTCACCGATGCCGACGAAACCGTCAGCACCAACGAGGACACGGTGCTGACCGGTTCGGTCCTCACCGGAACCTCCAGCGTCGACGGGCCGGTCACGGTCACCGGCTTCAGCGTCGCGGGCATCGCGGGCAGTTTCACGGCAGGGCAGACCGCGAACGTCGCGGGTATCGGCACGCTGGTGATCAATGCCAACGGTAGCTACACCTTCACCCCGGCCGCCAACTACAACGGCCCGGTCCCCGTCGTCACCTACACGATGACCGACGGCTCGAGCGGCGACACCTCGACGCTCACCATCTCGGTGACACCGGTCGACGACCCGTTCACCGACGACAACGAGACCGTCAGCACCAACGAGGACGCGGTGCTGACCGGTTCGGTGCTCACGGGCACGACCAGCGTCGATGGGCCGGTCACGGTCACCGGCTTCAGCGTTGCCGGCATCGCCGGCAGCTTCACGGCAGGGCAGACCGCGAACATCGCGGGCATCGGCACGCTGGTGATCAACGCCAATGGCTCGTACACCTTCACGCCGGCCGCGAACTACAACGGCCCGGTCCCCGTCGTCACCTACACGATGACCGACGGTTCGAGCGGCGACACCTCGACGCTCACCATCTCGGTGACGCCGGTCGACGACCCCTTCACCGACGACAACGAGACCGTCAGCACCAACGAGGACACGACGCTGACCGGTTCGGTGCTCACGGGCACGACCAGCGTGGACGGACCGGTCACCGTCACGGGCTTCAGCGTCGCGGGCATCGCCGGCAGCTTCACGGCCGGGCAGACCGCGACCATCGCGGGCGTCGGCACGCTGGTGATCAACGCCAACGGCTCGTACACCTTCACGCCGGCCGCCAACTACAACGGCCCGGTGCCCGTCGTCACCTACACGATGACCGACGGCTCGAGCGGCGACACCTCGACGCTCACGATCACGGTCAATCCGGTCGACGATCCGTTCACCGACGCCAACGAGAACGTCAGCGTGAACGAGGACACGACGCTGACCGGCTCGGTGCTGACCGGCACCACCAGCGTCGACGGCCCGGTCACGGTCACGAGCTTCACGCTCGCGGGCAACGCGACGACCTATCTCGCGGGGCAGACCGCGAACATCGCCGGCGTCGGCACGCTGGTGATCAACGCCAACGGCAGCTACACCTTCACGCCGGCGCCCAACTACAACGGCCCGGTGCCGGTGGTCAGCTACAGCATGACCGACGGGTCGAGCGGCGACACCTCGACGCTCACGATCACGGTCATTCCGGTCGACGATCCGTTCACCGATGCCGACGAAACCGTCAGCACCAACGAGGACACCGTGCTCACGGGCTCGGTGCTCACGGGCACCTCCAGCGTCGACGGCCCGGTCACGGTCACCGGCTTCAGCATCGCGGGCATCGCCGGCAGTTTCACGGCCGGGCAGACCGCGAACATCGCCGGCGTCGGCACGCTGGTGATCAACGCCAACGGCAGCTACACCTTCACCCCGGCCGCCAACTACAACGGCCCGGTGCCCGTCGTCACCTACACGATGACCGATGGCTCGAGCGGCGACACCTCGACGCTCACGATCTCGGTCACGCCCGTGGACGACCCGTTCACCGATGCCGACGAGAACGTCAGCACCAACGAGGACACGGTGCTGACCGGTTCGGTCCTCACCGGAACCTCCAGCGTCGACGGCCCGGTCACCGTCACCGGCTTCAGCATCGACGGCATCGCGGGCAGCTTCACGCCCGGCCAGACGGCGAACATCGCGGGCGTCGGCACGCTGGTGATCAACGCCAACGGTTCGTACACCTTCACGCCGGCCGCGAACTACAACGGCCCGGTCCCCGTCGTCACCTACACGATGACCGACGGCTCGAGCGGCGACACCTCGACGCTCACGATCTCGGTCACGCCGGTCGACGACCCGTTCACCGACGCCGACGAAACCGTCAGCACCAACGAGGACACGACGCTGACCGGTTCGGTGCTCACGGGCACCACCAGCGTCGACGGCCCCGTCACGGTCACGGGCTTCAGCATCGCGGGCGTCACCGGCAGCTTCGCCGCGGGCCAGACCGCGACCCTCGCGGGCATCGGCACGCTGGTGATCAACGCCAACGGCAGCTACACCTTCACGCCGGCCGCCAACTACAACGGCCCGGTGCCGCTGGTCACCTACACGATGACCGACGGCTCCAGCGGCGACACCTCGACGCTGGCGATCACCGTCACGGGCGTGAACGACGCACCGGTCGCCACCGACGACAGCAACACCACGGCCGAGGACGTGCCCGCCACCGGCAACGTGCTGGCCAACGACACCGACCTCGACGGCGACACGCTGACGGTCACGCAGTTCAGCTTCGGCGGCACCACCTATGCCGCGGGCCAGCTCGCCAGCATCGACGGCGTGGGCACGCTGACCATCGCGGCCGACGGCAGCTACACCTTCACGCCCGCGCCCAACTACAACGGCGCGGTGCCCGCCGCCACCTACACCGTGAGCGACGGCACTGCCAGCGCCAGCGGCTCGCTCTCGCTCGCGCTCACCGCGGTCAACGACGCGCCCGTCAACACGCTGCCCGCCAGCTGGAGCACCGGCGAGGACACGCCGCTGCCGCTCACGGGCCTGCAGATCTCCGACGTCGATGCCGGCAACGGCGCGATGCGCGTGACGCTCTCCGTGCCCGCGGGCACGCTCACGGGCAACTCGGCCGGCGGCGTGACGGTGACCGGCAGCGGCACCGGCACGCTGGTGCTCGAGGGCTCGCTCGCGAGCATCAACGCCTACCTGGCCGGCGCCTCGCGGCCCACCTACCAGCCTGTGCCCGACGCCAGCGGCAACGTGGTGCTGACCATGACCACCAGCGACCTCGGCAGCACCGGCGCCGGCGGTCCGCGCACCGACACCGACACGGCCACCATCGCCATCGGCTCGATCAACGACGCGCCCTCGGGCAGCGACCGCACCGTGACGCTGGCCGAGGACGGCAGCTACACCTTCTCGGCGGCCGACTTCCCGATCACCGACGCCGGCGACACGCCCGCCAATGCGCTGCAGGCAGTCGTCATCGCCACGCTGCCGCCGGCCGCCGAAGGCGTGCTCACGCTCGACGGCGTGGCCGTCACGGCCGGGCAGCGCATCCCCGTGGGCAGCCTGGGCCAGCTCCGGTTCACGCCCGCGGCCAACGTCAACGGCACGGGCATCGGCAGCTTCGGCTTCCAGGTGGTGGACGACGGCGGCACGGTCGGCGGCGGCCAGGACACCGACCCGACGCCGAACACCTTCAGCTTCAACGTCACCGCGGTCAACGACGCGCCGACCGCGGGCAACGACGTGGCCAGCACGCCGATCAACACGCCGCTGACCAGCATCCCGGTGCTCGCGAACGACGCCGACGTGGACGGCGACCCGCTCACGGTCACCAGCGCGACGGTGAACCCGGCGCTGGGCAGCGTGAGCATCAACCCCGACGGCACGCTGAACTTCACGCCCGCGAACAACGTGAGCGGCGCGGTGGCGATCAACTACACCATCAGCGACGGCAAGGGCGGCACCGCCACGGCCACGCTGACGGTCAACGTCGGCGCCAACACGCCGCCGGCCAGTGCCGACACCACCGTCTCGGGCACCGAGGACACGCCGCTGGTGCTCACGCGCGCCAATTTCGCGTTCACCGACAGCGACGCCGGCCAGACCCTGGCCAACGTGCGCATCGACACGCTGCCGGCCAACGGCACGCTGCTGCTCAACGGCAGCGCCGTGAGCGCGGGCCAGGTGATCACGGTCGCCGACATCGAGGCCGGGCGCCTGAGCTTCGTGCCGGGCGCCGACGGCAACGGCACGGCCTACGCCAGCTTCAGCTTCTCGGTGCAGGACTCGGCCGGCGCCTTCGATGCCGCGCCGAACACCCTCACGGTGAACATCGCGCCGGTCAACGACGCGCCGGTGGCCAACCCCGACACCGCCACCTTCGACGAGGACACGACCGCCACCG
Source organism: Variovorax paradoxus (assembly GCA_016806145.1). Lineage (NCBI taxonomy): Bacteria > Pseudomonadati > Pseudomonadota > Betaproteobacteria > Burkholderiales > Comamonadaceae > Variovorax > Variovorax paradoxus. The sequence continues at coordinate 55,480 of CP063167.1, read as the reverse complement.
GCAACCTGCTGGGCAACGACTTCGATGCCGACAACGATACGCTGACGGTCACGCAGTTCAGCTTCGGCGGCACCAGCTACGCGCCGGGCCAGACCGCCACGCTGGCGGGCGTGGGCAGCCTGACGGTGGCGGCCAACGGCAGCTACAGCTTCGTGCCGGCGCCCAACTACAACGGCCCGGTGCCGGTGGTCGGCTACACGGTGAGCGACGGCAGCGCGAGCGCGAACTCGACCCTCATGCTGCAGATCACGCCGGTCGACGATGCCTTCACGGACGCCAGCGAGAACGTCTCGACCAACGAGGACACGCCGCTGTCGGGCTCGGTGCTCACGGGCACCACCAGCGTCGACGGGCCGGTCACGGTCACCGGCTTCAGCATCGCGGGCATCGCCGGCAGCTTCACGCCCGGGCAGACCGCGGCCATCCCGGGCGTCGGTTCGCTGTTCATCGATGCCGACGGCAGCTACACCTTCACGCCGGCCGCCAACTTCAACGGGCCCGTGCCCGTGGTGACCTACACGATGACCGACGGCTCGAGCAGCGACAGCTCGACGCTGACCATCACCGTCACCGCGGTCAACGACGCACCCGTGGCCGGCAGCGACACCGTCTCGGCCACCGAGGACACGCCGCTGACCATTCCCGCGGCCACGCTGCTGGGCAACGACACCGACGTCGACGGCGACACGCTGACCATCACCAGCGTGCAGGGCGCGGTCAACGGCACGGTGAGCCTGGTGGGCGGCAACGTGGTGTTCACGCCCAACGCCAACTACAACGGGCCGGCCAGCTTCAGCTACACGGTGAGCGACGGCAACGGCGGCAGCTCGACCGCCACCGTGACGGTCAACGTCGCCGCGGTCAACGACGCGCCGGTGGCCAATGCCGACACCGCCACCCTCGACGAGGACAGCAGCGCCAGCGGCAACGTGCTGGCCAACGACAGCGACGTCGACGGCGACACGCTGCGGGTGACCCAGTTCAGCATCGGCGGCGTGAGCTACGGCGCCGGCCAGACCGCGGTGATCGCGGGCGTCGGCACGCTGCGGATCGACGCCGATGGCGGCTACGCCTTCGTGCCGGTGGCCAACTACAACGGCCCGGTGCCGGTCGCCACCTATGCCGTGACCGACGGCACCGCCACCTCGACCGCGACGCTCACGCTGCAGGTCACGCCGGTGGCCGACGGCTTCAGCGACGCGAGCGAGAGCGTCTCGACCAACGAGGACACGCCGTTGTCGGGCTCGGTGCTCACGGGCACCAGCAGTGTCGACGGCCCGGTCGCGGTCACGGGCTTCACGATCGGCGCGACCAGCTATGCGGCGGGCGACACCGCCACCATCGCCGGCGTCGGCACGCTGACCATCGGCGCCGACGGCAGCTACACCTTCACGCCGGCACCCAACTACAACGGCCCGGTGCCGGTCGTCGGCTACACCGTGAGCGACGGCACCAGCACCGACAGCTCGACGCTGACCATCACCGTCACCGCGGTCAACGATGCGCCCGTGGCCGGCAACGACACGGTCGCGGCCACCGAGGACACGCCGCTGACCATTCCCGCGGCCACGCTGCTGGGCAACGACACCGACGTCGACGGCAACACCCTGACCATCACGAGCGTGCAGGGCGCGGTCAACGGCACGGTGAGCCTGGTGGGCGGCAACGTGGTGTTCACGCCCAACGCCAACTACAACGGTCCGGCCAGCTTCAGCTACACGGTGAGCGACGGCAACGGCGGCAGCTCGACCGCGACCGTGACGGTCAATGTCGCGGCCGTCAACGACGCGCCCACCGCGGGCAACGACGTGGCGAGCACGCCGATCAACACGCCGCTGGCCAACATCCCGGTGCTGGCCAACGACAGCGACGTGGACGGCGATGCGCTCACGGTCACCAGTGCCACGCTCGCGAACCCGGCGCAGGGCACGGTCACGGTCAACCCGAACGGCACGCTGAGCTTCACGCCCGCCACCGACGTGACGGGCGCGGTGCTGGTGAACTACACGGTGAGCGACGGCAACGGCGGCACCGCCACGGCGACGCTGACGATCAACGTCGGCGCCAACACGCCGCCGCAGAGCGCGAACGTCACGGTCGACGGCACCGAGGACACGCCGCTGACCCTGACCACGGCCGACTTCCCGTTCACCGATGCCGACGCCGGCCAGCGGCTCGCGAACGTGCGCATCGACAGCCTGCCGGCCAACGGCACGCTGCTGCTCGACGGCGTGGCGGTGACGGCCGGCCAGCTGGTCTCGGCTGCCGACATCGCCAGCGGCGCCCTGAGCTTCGTGCCGGGCGCCAACGGCAACGGCACCGGCTATGCGAGCTTCACCTTCTCGGTGCAGGACAGCGCCGGCGCCTTCGACACCACGCCGAACACCATCCGCTTCGACATCGCGGCGGTCAACGACGCGCCGGTGGCGAATCCCGACACCATCACCATCGCCGAGGACACGGTTGCCACCGGCAACGTGCTGGGCAACGACAGCGACGTCGACGGCAACCCGCTCTCGGTGACGCAGTTCGTGGTCGGCGGCACCACCTACACGGCCGGCCAGACCGCCACCCTCGCCGGCGTCGGCACGCTGACCATCGCCGCCAACGGCGCCTACACCTTCACGCCGGCGCCCGACTACAACGGCCCGGTGCCCGTGGCCACCTACACGGTGAGCGACGGCAGCGCCACCGCCAGCTCGACGCTCACCATCGCGGTGACGCCGGTCGACGACGCCTTCACCGACGCCGACGAGAACGTGCGCGTCAACGAGGATTCGGTGCTCACGGGCTCGGTGCTCACCGGCACCAGCAGCGTCGACGGCCCGGTCACGGTCACCGGCTTCACCATCGGCAGCACCAGCTACGCCGCGGGCGACACCGCCACCCTCGCGGGTGTCGGCACGCTGACCATTGCCGCCAACGGCAGCTACACCTTCACGCCCGCGCCCAACTACAACGGCCCGGTGCCGGTCGTCACCTACACCCTGACCGACGGCTCGAGCAACGACAGTTCGACGCTGACCATCGTGGTCGACCCGGTGGACGACGCCTTCTCGGACGCCGACGAGAGCGTGACCACGCCCGAGGACACGCCGGTCTCCGGCTCGGTGCTCGTGGGCACCAGCAGCGTCGACGGCCCGGTCACGGTCACCGGCTTCGCCATCGGCGCTGCCAGCTACGCCGCGGGCGACACCGCCACCCTCGCGGGCGTCGGCACGCTGACCATCGCCGCCGACGGCAGCTATACCTTCACGCCGGCCGCCAACTTCAACGGCCCGGTGCCGGTCGTCGGCTACACCCTGACCGACGGCTCGAGCGGCGACAGCTCGACGCTGACCATCGTCGTCACCGCGGTCAACGACGCGCCCGTGCCGGCCGCCGACACCGGCAGCACGGCCGAGGACACGCCGCTCGCGGGCAACGTTCTGGCCAACGACACCGACGTCGACGGCGACACGCTGGTCGTCACCGGCTTCAGCGTCGACGGCAGCAGCTACGCGGCCGGCCAGACCGCCACCCTCGCGGGCGTCGGCACGCTGACCATCGCGGCCGACGGCAGCTACAGCTTCACGCCGGCCGCCAACTTCAACGGCAGCGTGCCGGTGGCGAGCTACACGGTCAGCGACGGCACGGCCAGCGCGAGCGCCACGCTGACGCTGACGGTCGGGGCCGTCAACGACGCGCCGGTCAACACGCTGCCCGCGGGCTGGAACACCAGCGAGGACACGCCCGTGGGCCTGACCGGCCTGCAGGTCTCGGACGTGGATGCCGGCGGCGCGCCGGTGCGCGTCACCCTGAGCGTGCCCAGCGGCACCCTGACGGCCGCCTCGGGCGGCGGCGTGACCGTGACCGGCAGCGGCACCGGCGAGCTGGTGCTCGAGGGCTCGATCGCGAGCATCAACGCCTACCTGGCCGGCGCGGCGCGGCCCGACTACCGGCCGGTGGCCAATGCCGACGGCAACGTGGTGCTGACCATGACCACCAGCGACCTCGGCAACACCGGCGCCGGCGGTCCGCGCACCGACACCGACACGGCGGTGATCGCGATCGCGCCGGTCAACGACGCGCCCTCGGGCGTCGACCGCACGGTCACCCTCGGCGAGGACGGCAGCTACACCTTCTCGGTGGCCGACTTCCCGTTCACCGACGCCGCCGACAGCCCGGCCAACGGCCTGCAGGCGGTGGTCATCACCACCTTGCCACCGGCCGCCGAGGGCGTGCTCACGCTCAACGGCGTGGCCGTGACCGAGGGCCAGGTGATCCCGGCCGGCAGCCTCGGCCAGCTGCGCTTCACCCCGGCCGCCAACGTGAACGGCAGCGGCATCGGCGCCTTCGGCTTCCAGGTGGTGGACGACGGCGGCACGGCCAACGGCGGCCAGAACACCGACCCGGTGCCCAATACCTTCCGCTTCGACGTCACGCCCGACAACGACGCGCCGGTGGCCAACCCCGACACCGTGAGCGCGACCGAGGACACGCCGCTGACGATCCCGGCCGCGACCTTGCTGGGCAACGACACCGATGCCGACGGCGACACGCTGACCATCACCAGCGTGCAGGGCGCCGTCAACGGCACGGTGAGCCTGGTGGGCGGCAACGTGGTGTTCACCCCGAACGCCAACTACAACGGCCCGGCCAGCTTCACGTACACGGCGAGCGACGGCAACGGCGGCAGCTCGACCGTGACCGTCACGGTCAATGTCGCGGCCGTCAACGACGCGCCCGATGCCGCGAACGACGTGGCGAGCACGCCGATCAACACGCCGCTGGCCAACATCCCGGTGCTGGCGAACGACAGCGACGTGGACGGCGACAGCCTCACGGTCACCGGCGCCACGCTGAACAATCCCGCGCAAGGCACGGTCAGCGTCAACGGCGACGGCACCCTGAACTTCACGCCGGCCAGCAACCTGAGCGGCCCGGTGGTCATCACCTACACGGTCAGCGACGGCAAGGGCGGCACCGACACCGCGACGATCACGGTCAACGTGGGGGCCAACACGCCGCCGACCAGCGCCGACGCCACGATCGCCGGCACCGAGGACACGCCGGTCGTGCTGGCCACGGCCAACTTCGCGTTCACCGACAGCGACGCGGGCCAGACCCTGGCCAACGTGCGCATCGACACCTTGCCGGCCAATGGCACGCTGCTGCTCAACGGCGTGGCCGTGACGGCCGGGCAGCTGATCTCGGCCGCCGACATCGCCGCGGGCCGCCTGAGCTTCGCGCCCGGTGCCGACGGCAACGGCACGGGCTATGCGAGCTTCACGTTCTCGGTGCAGGATTCGGCCGGCGCCTTCGACGCGACGCCGAACACCATCCGCTTCGACATCGCGGCGGTCAACGACGCGCCGGTGGGCAACCCCGACACGGTGGCCGCGACCGAGGACACGCCGCTGACGATTCCCGTGGGCACGCTGCTCGCGAACGACACCGACGTCGACGGCAACCCGCTGACCATCACCAGCGTGCAGGACGCCACGAACGGCACGGTGAGCCTGGTCGGCGGCAACGTAGTGTTCACGCCCAACGCCAACTACAACGGCCCGGCGAGCTTCAGCTACACCGTGAGCGACGGACAGGGCGGCAGCTCGACCGTGACGGTGACCGTCAATGTCGCGGCCGTCAACGACGCGCCGATCGCCAACCCCGACAGCGTGACCGTGCCCGAGGACACGGTGGCCACCGGCAACGTGCTGGCCAACGACAGCGACGTGGAAGGCACGCCGCTGGTGGTGACCGAATACACCATCGACGGCACCACCTACACCGCGGGCGACACGGCCACGCTGACCGGCGTCGGCGCGCTGGTGATCAATGCCGACGGCAGCTGGCGCTTCACGCCGGCGGCCAACTACAACGGCCCGGTGCCGACCGCGAGCTACCTCGTGAGCGATGGCAGCCTGGTCTCGAGCTCGACGCTGTCGATCGTCGTCTCGGCGGTCAACGATGCGCCGGTGGGCAATGCCGACACCGGCACGCTGGCCGAGGACGGCAGCGCCAGCGGCAACGTGCTGGCCAACGACAGCGACCCCGACGGCGACGCGCTCAGCGTCACCGGCTTCGGCATCGGCGGCACCAGCTATCTGGCCGGCGAGAGCGCGAGCATCGCGGGCGTGGGCACGCTGGCGATCAATGCCGACGGCAGCTGGCTCTTCACGCCCGCGCCCAACTACAACGGCCCGGTGCCCGAGGCCACCTATACGCTGAGCGACGGCACGGCCAGCGCCACCGCGACCCTGAGCCTCACGGTCACGCCGGTGAACGACGCGCCGGTGGCCGGCAACGACGTCGCGAGCACGCCGATCAACGTGCCGCTGGCCAACATCCCGGTGCTGGCCAACGACAGCGACGTGGACGGCGATCCGCTGACCGTCACCAGCGCCACGGTGGACCCGGCGCGCGGCACGGTCTCGATCAACGCCGACGGCACGCTGAACTTCACGCCGGCGGCCAACGTGACGGGCGCGGTCGTCATCGGCTACACCGTGAGCGACGGCAAGGGCGGCACGGCGAACGCCACCCTGACCGTGAACGTGGGCGCGAACACGCCGCCCACGAGCGCAGATGCCACGGCGGCTGGCACCGAAGACACGCCGGTGGTGCTGGGCACCGCGAATTTCGCGTTCGCCGACGGCGATGCGGGCCAGACGCTCGCCAATGTGCGCATCGATACGCTGCCGGCCAACGGCACGCTGCTGCTCGATGGCGTGGCGGTCGGTGCCGGCCAGGTCATTTCCGCCGCGGACATCGCGGCTGGTCGCCTGAGCTTCGTGCCCGGTGCCGACGGCAACGGCACGGGCTACGCGAGCTTCACGTTCTCGGTGCAGGACTCGGCAGGCGCTTTCGATGCGACGCCGAACAGGATCAGCTTCGACATCGCGGCGGTGAATGACGCGCCGGTGGCGAACCCCGACACGGTGACGGCCGTCGAGGACACGCCGCTGAGCATTCCGGTCGGCACGCTGCTCGCCAACGACACCGACGTGGACGGCAACCCGCTGACCCTCGTCAGCGTGCAGGACGCCACCAACGGCACAGTGAGCCTGGTCGGCGGCAACGTGGTGTTCACGCCGAACGCCAACTACAACGGCCCGGCGAGCTTCAGCTACACCGTGAGCGACGGGCAGGGCGGCACCTCGACGGTCACGGTGACCGTCAACGTGGGCGCGGTCAACGACGCGCCGGTGGCCGGCAACGACATCGCGAGCACGCCGATCAACGTGCCGCTCACGAACATCCCGGTGCTGGCGAACGACAGCGATGTCGATGGCGACAGCCTCACCGTGACCAGCGCGACGCTGAACAATCCGGCGCAGGGGACCGTCGGCATCAACGCCGACGGCACCCTGAACTTCACCCCTGCGGCCAACGTCAGCGGCCCGGTCGTCATCAGCTACACCGTGAGCGACGGCAACGGTGGCACGGCCACGGCCACGCTGACGGTCAATGTCGGCGCCAACACGCCGCCGACCAGCGCCGACGCGACGATCGCCGGCACCGAGGACACGCCGGTCGTGCTGGGCACGGCCAATTTCGCCTTCACCGACGCCGATGCCGGCCAGACCCTGGCCGCGGTGCGCATCGACACCTTGCCGGCCGACGGCACGCTGCTGCTCAACGGCGTCGCGGTGGCGGCGGGGCAGGTCGTCTCGGCCGCCGACATCGCCGCGGGCCGCCTGAGCTTCGTGCCCGGCGCCAACGGCAACGGCACGGGCTACGCGAGCTTCACCTTCTCGGTGCAGGATTCGGGCGGCGCCTTCGACGCCGCGCCGAACACGATCCGCTTCGACATCGCCGCGGTCAACGACGCGCCCGTGGCGGCGCCCGATGCCATCACCACGCCCGAGGACACGGTCGCCACCGGCAACGTGCTGGGCAACGACACCGACGCGGATGGCGACACGCTCACGGTCACCCAGTTCGCGATCGGCGGCACCACCTACACGGCCGGCCAGACCGCCACGCTCACGGGCATCGGCCCGCTGACCATCGCGGCCGACGGCGGCTATGTCTTCACGCCCGCGGCCGACTACAACGGGCCGGTGCCGGTCGCGACCTACACCGTGAGCGACGGCAGCGCGACCGCGACCGCCACGCTGACCCTCGCGGTCGCGCCGGTCAACGATGCGCCGGTGGCCAGCCCCGACACCGCCACCGTGGCCGAGGACACGCCGGCCAGCGGCAACCTGCTGGGCAACGACAGCGATCCGGACGGCAACACGCTCGCCGTCACCGGCTTCAGCATCGCGGGCGACGCCACCGCCTATGCCGCCGGCGACACCGCCACGCTCGCGGGCATCGGCAGCCTGCTGATCCGCGCCGACGGCAGCTATGTCTTCACGCCCGCGGCCAACTACAACGGTCCGGTGCCGGTCGTCAGCTACACCGTGAGCGACGGCAGCGCGAGCGCGACATCGACCTTGACGATCGGCGTGACGCCGGTCAACGACGCGCCGGTGGCCGGCGACGACATCGCGAGCACGCCGATCAACACGCCGTTGGCGAACATCCCGGTGCTGGCGAACGACGGCGATGTCGACGGGGACGCGCTGACGGTCACGAGCGCGACGCTGGACAACCCGGCGCAGGGCACGGTCGGCATCAATGCCGACGGCACACTCAACTTCACGCCCGCGGCCAACGTCAGCGGCGCGGTCACGATCCGCTACACCGTGAGCGACGGCAACGGCGGCACCGACACCGCGACGCTGACGGTCAACGTGGGCGCCAACACCCCCCCGGCCAGCGCCGACACCACGGTCGCCGGCACCGAGGACACGCCGGTGGTGCTGGGCACGGCGAACTTCCCCTTCACCGACGGCGACGCGGGCCAGACCCTGGCCGCGGTGCGCATCGACACCCTGCCGGCCGACGGCACGCTGCTGCTCGATGGCGTGGCCGTGACGGCCGGCCAGCTCGTCTCGGCCGCCGACATCGCCGCCGGCCGCCTGAGCTTCGTGCCCGGCGCCAACGGCAACGGCACGGGCTACGCGAGCCTGCGCTTCTCGGTGCAGGACAGCGCGGGCGCCTTCGACGCCACGCCGAACACGCTGCGCTTCGACATCGCCGCGGTCAACGACGCGCCGGTAGCCAATGCCGACACCGCCACCGTGACCGAGGACACGCCCGCCAGCGGCAACGTGCTGGCCAACGACAGCGACGTGGACGGCGACACCCTCGCGGTCACGGGCTTCCGCATCGCGGGCGACACCACGGTCTACCTGCCGGGCCAGACCGCGACGATCTCGGGCGCGGGCAGCCTGACGATCAACGCCGACGGCAGCTACAGCTTCACGCCGGCGGCCAACTACAACGGCCCGGTGCCGGTCGTGAGCTACACCGTGAGCGACGGCAACGGCGGCACCGCCACGGCGACGCTGACGCTGAACGTCAGCGCCGTCAACGACGCCCCGGTGGCCAACCCCGACAGCGCCAGCACCGCCGAGGACACGCCGGTGTCGGGCAACCTGCTGGGCAACGACAGCGATGCCGACGGCGACGCGCTCGCGGTCACGGGCTTCAGCGTGGGCGGCACCGCCTATGCGCCGGGGCAGACCGCGACCCTCGACGGCGTCGGCACGATCACCGTCGGCGCCAACGGCGCCTACAGCTTCACGCCGGCCGCGAACTTCAACGGCGCGGTGCCGGTCGTGAGCTATACCGTGAGCGACGGCAGCGCCAGCGCGAGCTCGACCCTCACCATCGCCGTGACGCCGGTCAACGATGCGCCGGTGGCCGGCAACGACCTCGCGAGCACGCCGATCAACGTGCCGCTCGCGAACATCCCGGTGCTGGCCAACGACAGCGACGTCGATGGCGACAGCCTCACGGTCACGACCGCCACGCTGGACAACCCGGCCCAGGGCACGGTGTCGATCAATGCCGACGGCACCTTGAACTTCACGCCGGCCGGCAACGTGACAGGACCGGTCGTCATCCGCTACACGGTCAGCGACGGCAACGGCGGCACCGCCACGGCCACGCTCACCGTCAACGTGGCGGCCAACACGCCGCCACAGAGCGCCGACGCGACGGTATCGGGCACCGAGGACACGCCCGTGGTCCTGGGCCTGGGCAACTTCGCCTTCAGCGACGCCGACGCGGGCCAGAGCTTCGCCAATGTGCGCGTCGACACGCTGCCGGCCAATGGCACGCTGCTGCTCGACGGCATCGCCGTGACGGCGGGGCAGGTGGTCTCGACGGCCGACATCGCCGCGGGACGGCTGAACTTCGTGCCGGGCGCCGATGGCAACGGCACGGGCTATGCGAGCTTCACCTTCTCGGTGCAGGACTCGGCAGGCGCTTTCGACACCACGCCCAATCGCATCACCTTCGACATCGCGGCGGTCAACGACGCGCCGGTCGCGAACCCCGATACGGTGACGGCGGTCGAGGACACGCCGCTGAGCATTCCGGTGGGGACTCTGCTCGCAAACGACACCGACGTGGACGGCAACCCGCTGACCCTCGTGAGCGTGCAGGACGCGACCAATGGCACGGTGAGCCTCGTAGGCGGCAACGTGGTGTTCACGCCCGCGGCCAACTACAACGGCCCGGCGAGCTTCAGCTACACCGTGAGCGACGGGCAGGGCGGCAGCTCGACGGTCACGGTGACCGTGAATGTGGGCGCGGTCAACGACGCGCCGGTGGCCGGCAACGACATCGCGAGCACGCCGATCAACACGCCGCTGGCGAACATTCCGGTGCTGGCGAACGACAGCGATGTGGATGGCGACTCGCTGACAGTCACGAGCGCAACGCTGAACAACCCGGCGCAGGGCACGGTGTCGATCAACGCCGACGGCACGCTGAACTTCACGCCCGCCAGCAATGTCAGCGGCCCGGTCGTCATCAGCTACACGATCAGCGACGGCAATGGCGGCACCGCCAATGCGACGCTGACCGTCAACGTCGGCGCGAACACGCCGCCGACCAGTGCCGACGCGACGATCGCCGGCACCGAGGACACGCCTGTCGTGCTGGGCACGGGCAATTTCGCCTTCACCGACGCCGATGCCGGCCAGACGCTGGCCGCGGTGCGCATCGACACCGTGCCGGCCAATGGCACGCTGCTCCTGAATGGCGTGGCGGTCACCGCCGGCCAGGTCATCTCGGCCGCCGACATCGCCGCCGGCCGCCTGAGCTTCGCGCCGGCCGCCAACGGCAATGGTCCGGCCTACGCCAGCTTCAGCTTCTCGGTGCAGGACTCGGGCGGCGGCTTCGATGCGACGCCGAACACGATCCGCTTCGACATCGCCGCGGTCAACGACGCACCGGTGGCCAACCCCGACACCCTCGATGCGACGGAAGACACGCCGCTGACGATTCCGGCCGGCACGCTGCTGGACAACGACACGGACGCCGACGGCAATCCGCTGACCATCGTGAGCGTGCAGGACGCCACCAACGGCACCGTGAGCCTGGTCGGCGGCAACGTGGTGTTCACACCGAATGCCAACTACAACGGCCCGGCCAGCTTCACTTATACGGTGAGCGACGGCCAGGGCGGCAGCTCGACCGTCACGGTCACGCTCAACGTGGGCGCCGTCAACGATGCGCCCGTGGCCGGCAACGACACGGCGAGCACGCCGATCAACACGCCGCTTGCCAACATCGCGGTGCTGGCGAACGACAGCGACGTCGATGGCGACATCCTCACCGTGAGCTCGGCCAGCGTCGATCCGGCCCTGGGCACGGTCCAGGTCAACGTCGACGGCACGCTGAACTTCATACCCGCGAGCAACGTGACGGGCCCCGTGGTCATCAGCTACACCGCCAGCGACGGCAAGGGCGGCACGGCCACCGCGACGCTCACGGTCAATGTCGGTGCCAACACGCCGCCGGCCAGTGCGGATGCCACGGTCGCCGGCACCGAGGACACGCCGGTGGTGCTGGCCCTGGGCAACTTCGCCTTCAGCGACGCCGATGCCGGCCAGAGCCTGGCGGCCGTGCGCATCGACACCTTGCCGGCGGACGGCACGCTGCTGTTGAACGGCGTGGCGGTCACGGCCGGCCAGGTGGTCTCGGCGGCCGATATCGCCGCGGGGCGGCTGAGCTTCGTGCCCGGCGCCAACGGCAACGGCACGGGCTACGCGAGCTTCAGCTTCTCGGTGCAGGACTCGGCAGGCGCCTTCGACGCGGCGCCGAACACGATCAGCTTCGACATCGCCGCGGTCAACGACGCGCCGGTGGCCAACCCCGACACGGTGACGGCCGTCGAGGACACGCCGTTGAGCATCCCGGTCGGCACGCTGCTGGCCAACGACACGGATGTCGACGGCAACTCGCTGAGCATCACGAGCGTGCAGGGCGCGGTCAACGGCACGGTCAGCCTGGTCGGCGGCAACGTGGTGTTCACGCCGAACGCCAACTACACCGGGCCGGCCAGCTTCACCTACACCGTGAGCGACGGTCAGGGCGGCAGCTCGACGGTCACGGTCACCGTGAACGTCGGCGCCGTGAACGATGCGCCGGTGGCCGGCAACGACATCGCGAGCACGCCGATCAACACGCCGCTCTCGAACATCCCGGTGCTGGCCAACGACAGCGACGTCGATGGCGACAGCCTCACGGTCACCAGCGCCACGCTGAACAATCCGGCACAGGGCACGGTCAGCATCAATGCCGACGGCACGCTGAACTTCACGCCCGCGGCCAACGTCAGCGGCCCGGTCGTCATCAGCTACACCGTGAGCGACGGCAACGGTGGCACGGCGAACGCTACGCTGACCGTGAATGTCGGCGCCAACACGCCGCCGACCAGTGCCGACGCGACGATCGCGGGCACCGAGGACACGCCCGTCGTCCTGACGAGCGCGAACTTCGCCTTCACCGACGCCGATGCCGGCCAGACCCTGGCCGCGGTGCGCATCGACACGCTGCCGGCGGACGGCACGCTGCTGCTCAACGGCGTCGCGGTGACGGCGGGGCAGGTCGTCTCGGCCGCCGACATCGCCGCGGGCCGCCTGAGCTTCGTGCCCGGCGCCAACGGCAACGGCACGGGCTACGCGAGCTTCACGTTCTCGGTGCAGGACTCGGCCGGTGCCTTCGATACCGCGCCGAACACCATCCGCTTCGACATCGCCGCGGTCAACGACGCGCCGGTGGCGACCCCCGACACGGTGGCCGCGACCGAGGACACGCCGCTCACGATCCCCGCGGCCACGCTGCTGGGCAACGACAGCGACGCCGATGGCGACACCCTGACCATCACCAGCGTGCAGGATGCGGTCAACGGCAGCGTGAGCCTGCTGGGCGGCAACGTGGTCTTCACGCCCGCGGCCAACTACAACGGCCCGGCCAGCTTCAGCTACACGGTCAGCGACGGCAAGGGCGGCAGCTCGACGGTGACCGTCACGGTCAACGTCGGCGCGGTCAACGATGCGCCCGTGGCCGGCAACGACATCGCGAGCACGCCGATCAACGTGCCGCTCGCGAACATCCCGGTGCTCGCGAACGACAGCGACGTGGACGGCGACATCCTCACGGTCACCGGCGCCAGCGTCGACCCGGCCCTGGGCAGCGTCAGCGTCAATGCCGACGGCACGCTGAACTTCACGCCGGCCGCCAACGTCAGCGGACCGATCTCGATCACCTACACGGTCAGCGACGGCCAGGGCGGCAGCGCGAGCGCGACGCTGACGGTGAACGTCGGCACCAACACGCCGCCCGACAGCACCGATGCCACCGTGGCCGGCACCGAGGACACGCCGCTGGTCCTCGGGCCTTCGAACTTCGCCTTCAGCGATGCCGACGCGGGCCAGACCCTGGCCAACGTGCGCATCGACACGCTGCCGGCCAACGGCACGCTGCTGCTCGACGGCGTGGCGGTCACGGCCGGCCAGGTGATCTCGGCGGCCGACATCGCGGCCGGCCGGCTGAGCTTCGCTCCGGCCGCCAACGGCAACGGCACGGGCTACGCGAGCTTCACCTTCTCGGTGCAGGATTCGGGCGGCGCCTTCGACACCGCGCCGAACCGCCTCACCATCGACATCGCGGCGGTCAACGATGCGCCAGCCGGCGCGGCCGACACCGTCGGCGCGACCGAGGACACGCCGCTGTCGATCCCCGTGGGCACGCTGCTGGCCAACGACAGCGACGTCGACGGCGACACGCTCGCGATCGTCAGCGTGCAGGACGCCGTCAACGGCAGCGTGCGGCTCGATGGCGGCAACGTGGTCTTCACCCCGAACGCCAACTACGACGGCCCGGCCAGCTTCACCTACACGGTGAGCGACGGGAAGGGCGGCACATCGACCGTGACGGTCACGGTCAATGTGGGCGCGGTCAACGATGCGCCGGTGGCCGGCAACGACGTGGCGAGCACGCCGATCAACACGCCGCTCGCGAACATCCCGGTGCTCGCGAACGACAGCGATGTCGATGGCGACGCGCTGACCGTCACGAGCGCGACGCTCGACAACCCGGCGCAGGGCACGGTCAGCATCAATGCCGACGGCACGCTGAACTTCACGCCCGCGGCCAACGTCAGCGGCGCGGTCGTCATCCGCTACACCGTCAGCGACGGCAACGGCGGCACGGCCACCGCCACGCTGACGGTCAACGTCGGCGCCAACACGCCGCCGACCAGTGCCGACGCGACGGTCGCCGGCACCGAGGACACGCCGGTCGTGCTGGGCACCGCCAACTTCACGTTCACCGACGCGGATGCGGGCCAGACGCTGGCCAATGTGCGCATCGACACGCTGCCCACCGATGGCACGCTGCTGCTCAATGGCGTGGCGGTCACTGCCGGCCAAGTGATCTCGGCCGCCGACATCGCGGCCGGCCGCCTGAGCTTCGTGCCGGGCGCCAATGGCAACGGCACGGGCTATGCGAGCTTCACTTTCTCGGTGCAGGATTCGGGCGGCGCCTTCGACGCGACGCCGAACACGATCAGCTTCGACATCGCGCCGGTCAACGATGCACCGGTGGCGAACCCCGAGACGGTCAGCGCGCTCGAGGACACGCAGCTGAGCATTCCGGCCAGCACGCTGCTGGTCAACGACACCGACGTGGACGGCAACCCGCTGACCATCACGAGCGTGCAGGACGCGACCAACGGGACCGTGAGCCTGGTCAATGGCAACGTGGTGTTCACGCCGGCGGCCAACTACAACGGCCCTGCCAGCTTCACCTATACCGTGAGCGATGGCCAGGGCGGCAGCTCGACGGTCACCGTGACCGTCAACGTCGCGGCGGTGAACGATGCGCCCGTGGCTGCCAACGACATCGCCAGCACGCCGATCAACACGCCGCTGGCGAACATCCCGGTGCTGGCGAACGACAGCGATGTCGATGGCGACTCGCTGACCGTCACGAGCGCGACGCTGAACAACCCGGCCCAGGGCACGGTGTCGATCAATGCCGACGGCAGCCTGAACTTCACGCCCGCCAGCAATGTCACGGGCGCGGTCGTCATCAGCTACACCGTGAGCGACGGCAAGGGCGGCACCGCCACGGCCACGCTGACGGTGAATGTGGGTGCGAACACGCCGCCCACCAGCGCCGATGCCACGATCTCGGGCACCGAGGACACGCCGGTCGTCCTGACGACCGCCAACTTCGCGTTCACCGATGCCGACGCGGGCCAGACGCTCGCCAACGTGCGCATCGACACGCTGCCCGCGAACGGCACGCTGCTGCTCGACGGCGTGGCCGTCGCGCCGGGCCAGTTGATCTCGGCCGCCGACATCGCGGCTGGGCGTCTGAGCTTCGTGCCGGGCGCCGACGGCAACGGCACGGGCTATGCGAGCTTCACTTTCTCGGTGCAGGACTCGGCCGGTGCCTTCGATGCCACGCCGAATACGATCCGCTTCGACATCGCCGCGGTCAACGACGCGCCCGTGGGCGTGCCCGATGCCGTCGCCGCGACCGAGGACACGCCGCTGAGCATCCCGGTGGCCACCTTGCTGGGCAACGACAGCGACGTCGACGGCGACACGCTGGCCATCGTCAGCGTGCAGGACGGTGTCAATGGCACGGTGGCGCTGATCGGCGGCAACGTGGTGTTCACGCCGAACGCCAACTACAACGGGCCGGCCAGCTTCAGCTACACGGTGAGCGACGGCAAGGGCGGCACGTCGACGGTCGCTGTCACGGTCAATGTCGCTTCGGTCAACGACGCGCCGGTGGCCGGCAACGACGTGGCGAGCACGCCCATCAACACGCCGCTGGCCAACATTCCGGTGCTGGCGAACGACAGCGATGTCGATGGCGACCCGCTGATGGTGACGGCCGCGACGGTCGATCCGGCGCGCGGAACGGTCACGGTCAATGCCGACGGCACGCTGAACTTCACGCCCGCGGCCAACGTGACCGGCGCGGTGGCGATCAGCTACACGGTGAGCGACGGCAAGGGCGGCACCGCGACCGCCACGCTGACGGTCAATGTGGGTGCGAATACACCGCCGACCAGCGCCGACGCCACGGTCGCCGGCACCGAGGACACGCCGGTCGTGCTCGACCCCTCGAGCTTCGCGTTCACCGACGCCGATGCGGGCCAGACGCTCGCGAACGTTCGCATCGACACGCTGCCGGCCAATGGCACCTTGCTGCTCAACGGGGTGGCGGTGACGGCGGGGCAGGTGATCTCGGCGGCCGACATCGCGGCCGGGCGCCTGAGCTTCGTGCCGGGGGCCGACGGCAACGGCACGGGCTACGCGAGCTTCACCTTCTCGGTGCAGGACTCGGCCGGCGCCTTCGATGCCACGCCGAACACCATCAGCTTCGACATCGCGCCGGTCAACGACGCACCGGTGGCGAATCCCGACACGGTGACGGCGACCGAGGACACGGCGCTGACGATTCCCGTCGGCACGCTGCTCGCGAACGACACCGACGTGGACGGCAACCCGCTGACCCTCGTCAGCGTGCAGGATGCGACCAATGGCACCGTGAGCCTGGTGGGTGGCAATGTGGTGTTCACGCCCGCTGCCAACTACAACGGGCCAGCCAGCTTCAGCTACACCGTGAGCGACAGTCAGGGTGGTACTTCGACCGTGACGGTCACGGTGAATGTCGGTGCGGTCAACGATGCGCCGGTCGCGGGCGATGACATCGCGAGCACGCCGATCAATACGCCGCTGACCAATATCCCGGTGCTGGCGAACGACAGCGATGTCGATGGCGACAGCCTCATGGTTACCAGCGCAACGCTGAACAATCCGGCGCAGGGCACGGTCAGCATCAACGCCGATGGCACCTTGAACTTCACGCCGGCGTCCAACGTGACCGGTCCGGTCGTCATCAGCTACACGGTCAGCGATGGCAAGGGCGGTGTGGACACGGCGACCTTGACGGTCAACGTCGGCACCAATACGCCGCCCAACAGCGCCGATGCGACGATCTCTGGCACCGAAGACACGCCAGTTGTCCTTGGCACAGCGAACTTCGCATTCACGGATGCCGATGCGGGCCAGGCGCTGGCCAACGTTCGAATCGATACGCTGCCGGCCAATGGCACGCTGCTGCTCAATGGCGTGGCCGTCACTGCCGGTCAGGTGATCTCGGCTGCCGACATCGCCGCGGGCAACCTGAGCTTCGTGCCGGGCGCGAACGGCAATGGCACGGGCTACGCGAGCTTCAGCTTCTCGGTCCAGGACTCGGGCGGCGCCTTCGACGCCACGCCGAACACCATCACTTTCGACATCACGGCCGTCAACGACGCACCGGTGGCCAACCCCGACACCATCGGTGCGGTCGAGGACACGCCGCTGACGATCCCCGTGGGCACATTGCTCGCGAACGACACCGATGTGGACGGCAACCCGCTCACCATCACGAGCGTGCAGGACGCGACCAATGGCACCGTGAGCCTGGTCGGCGGCAACGTGGTGTTCACGCCGAACGCCAACTACAACGGCCCGGCCAGCTTCAGCTACACCGTGAGCGACGGCCAGGGCGGCAGCTCGACCGTGACCGTCACGGTCAACGTGGGCGCGGTCAACGATGCGCCGGTGGCGGGCAACGACATCGCGACCACCCCGATCAACACGCCGCTGGCGAACATCCCGGTGCTGGCGAACGACAGCGACGTGGACGGCGATCCGCTGACCGTGACCGGCGCCACGCTGAACAATCCGGCGCAGGGCACGGTGACGGTCAATGCGGACGGCACGCTGAACTTCACGCCGGCGGCGAACGTGACGGGCCCGGTGGTCATCAGCTACACCGTGAGCGACGGCAAGGGCGGCACGGATACCGCGACGCTGACGGTCAACGTGGGCGCGAACACGCCGCCCGACAGCGCGGACGCGACGATCTCGGGCACGGAGGACACGCCTGTCGTTCTGACGACGGCCAACTTCGCGTTCACCGATGCCGATGCTGGCCAGGCGCTGGCCAATGTGCGCATCGACACGCTGCCGGCCAATGGCACGCTGCTGCTCGATGGCGTGGTGGTCACCACGGGGCAGGTGATCTCGGCGGGCGATATCGCCGCGGGACGTCTGAGCTTCGTGCCGGCTGCGAACGGCAATGGCACGGGCTACGCGAGCTTCACCTTCTCGGTGCAGGACTCGGGCGGCGCCTTCGATACCGCGCCGAACCGCATCACTTTCGATATCGCCGCAGTCAATGACGCACCGGTCGGCACGCCCGACACCGTCAATGCGGTCGAGGACACACCGCTGACCATTCCCGCGTCGGCATTGCTGGGCAACGACAGCGATGCTGATGGCGACACGCTGACCATCACGAGCGTGCAGGGTGCGGTCAACGGCACGGTGAGCCTGGTGGGCGGCAACGTGGTGTTCACGCCCGCGGCCAACTACAACGGCCCGGCCAGCTTCAGCTACACGGTGAGCGATGGCAATGGCGGCAGCTCGACGGTGACGGTGACCGTGAACGTCGCGGCCGCCAACGATGCACCCGTGGCCTCGCCCGATACGGTGGCGGCCACCGAGGACACGCCGCTGACGATCCCGAGCAGCGTGCTGCTGGGCAACGACACCGACGTGGATGGCGATGCGCTGACGATCACGAGTGTGCAGGACGCGGTCAATGGCTCGGTGAGCCTGGTCGGTGGCAACGTGGTGTTCACACCGGCGGCCAACTACAACGGGCCCGCCAGCTTCACCTATACCGTGAGCGACGGGCAGGGTGGTACTTCGACCGTGACGGTCACCGTCAACGTGGGCGCGGTCAACGACGCGCCGATCGCCGCCAACGACATCGCGAGCACGCCGATCAACACGCCGCTGACCAACATCCCGGTGCTGGCGAACGACAGCGATGTCGATGGCGACAGCCTCACCGTGACCAGCGCCACGCTGAACGACCCGGCGCAGGGCACGGTCTCGGTCAATGCCGACGGCACGCTGAACTTCACGCCGGCCAGCAATGTGACGGGCGCGGTCGTCATCAGCTACACGGTGAGCGACGGCAACGGCGGCACCGCGACCGCCACGCTGACGGTCAATGTCGGCGCGAACACGCCGCCGAACAGTGCCGATGCCACGATCGCCGGCACGGAAGACACGCCGGTGGTGCTCGGCAGCGCCAACTTCGCATTCACCGATGGCGATGCGGGCCAGACGCTCGCCAATGTGCGCATCGATACGCTGCCGGCCAATGGCACGCTGCTGCTCGATGGCGTGGCGGTCACGGCCGGCCAGGTGATCTCGGCCGCGGATATCGCGGCGGGCCGCCTGAGCTTCGTGCCGGGCGCCGATGGCAACGGCACGGGCTACGCAAGCTTCACGTTCTCGGTGCAGGACTCGGCCGGCGCCTTCGACGCGACGCCGAACACGATCCGCTTCGACATCGCGGCCGCCAACGACGCACCGGTTGCCAACCCCGACACGGTGACCGCGGTCGAGGACACGCCGCTGAGCATTCCGGTGGCGACCTTGCTCGCCAACGACACCGATGTCGACGGCAACCCGCTGACGATCACGAGCGTTCAGGACGCGACCAACGGCACGGTGAGCCTGGTCAATGGCAATGTGGTCTTCACGCCCGCGGCCAACTACAACGGCCCGGCGAGCTTCACCTACACGGTGAGCGATGGCCAGGGCGGCAGCTCGACCGTCACGGTCACGGTCAACGTCGGCGCCGTGAATGATGCGCCAGTGGCCGGCAACGACATTGCCAGCACCCCCATCAACACGCCGCTGACCAACATCCCGGTGCTGGCGAACGACAGCGACGTCGATGGCGATGCGCTGACGGTGAGCTCCGCGACCGTGGACCCGGCCCGCGGCACGGTCAGCATCAATGCCGATGGCACGCTGAACTTCACGCCCGCCAGCAACGCCACGGGCGCGGTGGTCATCACCTACACGGTGAGCGACGGGAACGGCGGCACCGCGACTGCCACGCTGACGGTCAATGTCGGGGCGAACACGCCGCCGAACAGTGCAGACACCACGATCTCCGGCACGGAAGACACGCCGGTGGTGCTGGGCACCGCGAACTTCGCATTCACCGATGCCGACAGCGGTCAGACGCTGGCCAATGTGCGCATCGATACGCTGCCGGCCAATGGCACGCTGCTGCTCGATGGCGTGGCCGTCACGGCCGGCCAGGTCATCTCGGCGGCCGACATCGCCGCCGGCCGCCTGAGCTTCGCCCCGGCCGCCAACGGCAATGGCCCGGCCTATGCCAGCTTCAGCTTCTCGGTGCAGGACTCGGGTGGTGCCTTCGACACCGCGCCCAACACCATCACCTTCGACATCGCCGCCGTCAACGATGCACCTGTCGGCCACCCCGACACGGTGAGCGCCAGCGAGGATGTGCCGCTGACGATCCCCGTGGGCACGCTGCTGGGCAACGACACCGATGCCGACGGCGACGCACTGACGATCGTGAGCGTGCAGGATGCCGTCAATGGCACGGTGACCCTGGCGAACGGCAGCGTGGTCTTCACGCCGAACGCCAACTACAACGGCCCGGCCAGCTTCACCTACACGGTGAGCGATGGCAAGGGCGGCACCTCGACCACGACCGTGACGGTCAATGTCGCAGCCGTGAACGACGCGCCGGTGGCCGGCGACGATATCGCGAGCACGCCGATCAACACACCGCTCACGAACATCCCGGTGCTCGCGAACGACAGCGATGTCGACGGCGATCCGCTCACCGTCACCGGCGCCACGGTGGATCCTGCGTTCGGCACGGTCACGGTCAATGCCGACGGCACGCTGAACTTCACGCCCGCGAGCAACGTCACGGGCGCGGTCGTCATCACCTACACGGTGAGCGATGGCCAAGGTGGCACCGACACCGCGACCTTGACGGTCAATGTCGGCACCAACACGCCGCCGAACAGCGCCGATGCGACGATCTCGGGCACCGAGGACACGCCAGTCGTCCTCGGAACGGCCAACTTCGCCTTCACAGACGCGGATGCCGGCCAGACGCTCGCGAACGTTCGGATCGACACGCTGCCGGCCGACGGCACCTTGCTGCTCGATGGCGTGGCGGTCACGGCGGGCCAGGTCATCTCCGCCGCCGATATCGCCGCGGGCCGGCTGAGCTTCGTGCCGGCCGCCAATGGCAACGGCACGAACTATGCGAGCTTCACCTTCTCGGTGCAGGACTCGGCCGGCGCCTTCGACACCACGCCGAACCGCATCGGCTTCGACATCGCCCCGGTCAACGATGCGCCGGTGGCGAACCCCGATACCGTGGCCGCGACCGAGGACACGCCGCTGACCATTGCGGCCTCCACGCTGCTCGCCAACGACACCGACGTCGACGGCAACCCGCTGACGATCACGAGCGTGCAGGACGCCACCAACGGAACGGTCAGCCTGGTGAACGGCAACGTGGTGTTCACGCCCGCGGCCAACTACAACGGCCCGGCCAGCTTCACCTACACCGTGAGCGATGGGCAAGGCGGCAGTTCGACGGTCACCGTGACCGTCAACGTCGCGGCGGTCAACGACGCCCCCGTGGCCGGCAACGACATCGCGAGCACGCCGATCAACACGCCGCTCTCGAGCATCCCGGTGCTGGCCAATGACAGCGACGTCGATGGCGACCCGTTGACGGTCACCAGCGCCACGCTGAACAACCCGGCCCAGGGCACGGTCGGCATCAATGCCGACGGCACGCTGAACTTCACGCCCGCCAGCAACGTCACGGGCGCGGTGGTCATCAGCTACACGGTGAGCGACGGCAAGGGCGGCACCGCGACGGCCACGCTGACCGTCAACGTCGGCACCAACACGCCGCCGAACAGTGCCGACGCGACTCTCTCGGGCACGGAAGACACGTCGCTCGTGCTCACGAGCGCGAACTTCGCCTTCGCCGACGCCGACGCGGGCCAGACCCTGGCCAATGTGCGCATCGACACGCTGCCCGCGAACGGCACGCTGCTGCTCGATGGCGTGGCCGTCAGCGCCGGCCAGGTGATCTCGGCGGCCGACATCGCCGCCGGCCGCCTGAGCTTCTTGCCCGGTGCCGACGGCAACGGCACGGGCTACGCCAGCTTCACCTTCTCGGTGCAGGACTCGGCCGGCGCCTTCGACACGACGCCGAACCGCATCACCATCGACATCGCCGCGGTCAACGACGCACCGGTGGCCGCGCCCGACACGGTGGCGGCCGTCGAGGACACGCCGCTGAGCATCCCGGTGGGCAGCCTGCTGGGCAACGACACCGACGCCGATGGCGACACGCTGGCCATCGTCAGCGTGCAGGACGGCATCAATGGCACGGTGGCGCTGATCGGCGGCAACGTGGTGTTCACGCCGAATGCCAACTACAACGGTCCGGCCAGCTTCACCTACACGGTGAGCGACGGCAAGGGCGGCAGCGCGACCACGACCGTGACGGTCAACGTCGCCGCGGTCAACGATGCGCCGGTGGCCGGCAACGACATCGCGAGCACGCCGATCAATACGCCGCTGACCAACATTCCGGTGCTCGCGAACGACGGCGATGTGGATGGCGACAGTCTCACCGTGACCAGCGCCACGCTGAACAACCCGGCGCAAGGCACGGTCAGCATCAACGCCGACGGCACCTTGAACTTCACGCCGGCGAGCAACGTGACGGGCGCCGTGGTCATCAGCTACACCGTGAGCGACGGCAAGGGTGGCACCGCCACCGCCACGCTGACCGTCAATGTGGGTGCGAACACGCCGCCCGACAGCGCCGATGCCACCATCGGCGGCAGCGAAGACACCGCGGTGATCCTGAATCCGTCGAACTTCGCGTTCAGCGACGCGGACTCGGGCCAGACTCTGGCGAACGTCCGGATCGACACGCTGCCGGCCAACGGGACCTTGCTGCTCGATGGCGTGGCCGTGAGCGCGGGCCAGGTGGTCTCCGCCGCCGACATCGCCGCGGGCCGGCTGAGCTTCGTGCCGGCCGCGAACGGCAACGGCACGAACTACGCGAGCTTCACCTTCTCGGTGCAGGACTCGGGTGGCGCCTTCGACACGACGCCGAACCGGATTACTTTCGACATCGCGCCGGTCAACGATGCGCCGGTGGGCAACCCCGACACCGTCAACGCGGTCGAAGACACGCCGCTGAGCATCCCGGTCGGCACGCTGCTGGGCAACGACACCGACGTGGACGGCGACCCGCTCGCCATCGTGAGCGTGCAGGATGCGACCAATGGCACGGTCAGTCTGGTCAATGGCAATGTGGTGTTCACGCCGGCTGCCAACTACAACGGGCCGGCCAGCTTCACGTACACCGTGAGCGACGGGCAGGGCGGCACGTCGACCGTGACGGTCACGGTGAACGTCGGGGCCGTCAACGACGCGCCGGTGGCGGGCGACGACATCGCGAGCACGCCGATCAATACGCCGCTGACCAATATCCCGGTGCTGGCCAATGACGGCGATGTCGATGGCGACAGCCTCACGGTCACCAGCGCAACGCTGAACAATCCGGCGCAAGGCTCGGTCAGCATCAATGCCGATGGCACGCTGAACTTCACGCCCGCGGCCAACGTGACCGGTCCGGTCGTCATCAGCTACACGGTGAGCGACGGCAAGGGCGGTGTGGACACGGCGACCTTGACGGTCAACGTCGGCACCAATACCCCGCCGAACAGCGCCGATGCGACGATCTCGGGCACCGAGGACACGCCGGTCGTGCTGGGCGCCGCGAACTTCGCGTTCACGGATGCGGATTCGGGCCAGGCGCTGGCCAACGTTCGAATCGATACGTTGCCGGCCAACGGCACGCTGCTGCTCAACGGCGTGGCGGTCACGGCCGGGCAGGTGATCTCGGCCGCCGACATCGCCGCGGGCAACCTGAGCTTCGTGCCGGGCGCGAACGGCAACGGCACGGGCTACGCGAGCTTCACCTTCTCGGTCCAGGACTCGGGCGGCGCCTTCGACACCGCGCCGAACACGATCACCTTCGACATCGCCGCGGTCAACGACGCGCCGGTGGCGAATCCCGACACCATCGGTGCCGTCGAAGACACGCCGCTGACGATCCCCGTGGGCACGCTGCTCGCGAACGACACCGACGTCGACGGCAACCCGCTCACCATCACGAGCGTGCAGGACGCCACCAACGGCACGGTCAGCCTGGTCAATGGCAACGTGGTCTTCACGCCCGCGGCCAACTACAACGGACCGGCCAGCTTCAGCTACACCGTGAGCGACGGCCAGGGTGGCACATCGACGGTCACGGTCACCGTGAATGTCGGCGCCGTGAACGACGCGCCGGTCGCCGGCAACGACATTGCCAGCACGCCGATCAACACGCCGCTGTCGAACATCCCGGTGCTGGCGAACGACAGCGATGTGGACGGCGACAGCCTCACGGTCACCAGCGCCAGCCTCAACAACCCGGCGCAGGGAACGGTCAGCATCAACGCCGACGGCACGCTGAATTTCAGCCCCGCGGCGAATGTGACGGGCCCGGTCGCCATCAGCTACACCGTGAGCGACGGCAAGGGCGGTACTGCGACCGCCACGCTCACGGTCAATGTCGGCACCAACACGCCGCCCGACAGCGCGGACACGACGATCTCTGGCACCGAGGACACGCCGGTCGTTCTGGGCACCGGGAACTTCGCGTTCACCGATGCCGATGCTGGCCAGGCGCTGGCCAATGTGCGCATCGACACGCTGCCGGCCAATGGCACGCTGCTGCTCGATGGCGTGGCGGTCACCACGGGGCAGGTGATCTCGGCGGCCGACATCGCGGCTGGTCGGTTGAGCTTCGTGCCCGCGGCCAACGGCAATGGCACGGCCTATGCCAGCTTCACCTTCTCGGTGCAGGATTCGGGCGGCGCCTTCGATACCGCGCCGAACCGCATCACCTTCGATGTTGCAGCGGTCAATGACGCACCGGTCGGCACGCCCGACACCGTCAATGCGGTCGAGGACACACCGCTGACCATTCCCGCCTCGGCATTGCTGGGCAACGACAGCGACGCCGATGGCGACACGCTGACCATCACGAGCGTGCAGGGTGCTGTCAACGGCACGGTGAGCCTGGTGGGCGGCAACGTGGTGTTCACGCCCGCAGCCAACTACAACGGCCCGGCCAGCTTAAGCTACACGGTGAGCGATGGCAATGGCGGCAGCTCGACGGTGACGGTCACTGTCAATGTGGGCGCCGCCAACGATGCGCCGGTGGGGAATCCCGATACCGTCGATGCGACCGAGGACACGCCGCTGACGATCCCGAGCAGCGTGCTGCTGGGCAACGACACCGACGTGGATGGCGATGCGCTGACCATCACGAGCGTGCAGGACGCCACCAACGGCACGGTGAGCCTGGTCGGTGGCAATGTGGTGTTCACACCGGCGGCCAACTACAACGGGCCGGCCAGGTTCAGCTACACCGTGAGCGACGGACAGGGCGGTACATCGACGGTAACCGTCACGGTCAACGTGGGCGCTGTCAACGACGCGCCGGTGGCCGGCAATGACATCGCCAGCACGCCGATCAACACGCCGCTGACCAACATCCCGGTGCTCGCGAACGACAGCGACGTCGATGGCGACTCGCTGACGGTCACCAATGCCACGCTGAACAATCCGGCGCAGGGCACGGTTGCGGTCAACGCCGATGGCACGCTGAACTTCACGCCCGCGAGCAACGTGACGGGTGCGATCGTCATCACCTACACGGTGAGCGATGGCAAGGGCGGCACCGACACGGCCACGCTGACCGTCAATGTCGGCACCAACACCGCGCCGAACAGCGCCGATGCGGCCCTGTCCGGCACCGAGGACACACCAGTCGCCCTGGGCACGGCCAACTTCGCCTTCACCGATGCGGACGCCGGCCAGACCCTGGCGAACGTACGCATCGACACGCTGCCCACCAACGGCACGCTGTTGCTCGACGGCGTGGCCGTGACGTCGGGCCAGGTGATTTCCGCCGCCGACATCGCCGCCGGCCGACTGAGCTTCGTGCCGGCCGCGAACGGCAACGGCACGGGCTACGCGAGCTTCACTTTCTCGGTGCAGGACTCGGCTGGCGCCTTCGACACCACGCCCAACCGCATCACCATCGACATCGCGGCGGTGAACGACGCACCGGTTGCCAACCCCGACACGGTGACGGCGGTCGAGGACACGCCGCTGAGCATTCCGGTGGCGACCTTGCTCGCCAACGACACCGACGTGGACGGCAACCCGCTGACCGTCGTCAGCGTGCAGGACGCGACCAATGGCACTGTGAGCCTGGTGGGCGGCAACGTGGTGTTCACGCCGGCCGCCAACTACAACGGCCCCGCGAGCTTCAGCTACACCGTGAGCGACGGGCAGGGCGGAACCTCGACCGTGACGGTCACGGTGAACGTCGGCGCCGTCAACGACGCGCCGGTGGCTGGCAACGACATCGCGAGCACGCCGATCAACACGCCGCTCACGAACATCCCGGTGCTGGCCAACGACAGCGATGTTGATGGCGACAGCCTCACGGTCACGAATGCGACGCTCAACAATCCTGCGCAGGGCACGGTGACCGTCAATGCCGACGGCACGCTGAACTTCACCCCCGCCAGCAACGTGACGGGCGCCGTGGTCATCACCTACACGGTGAGCGATGGCAACGGCGGCACCGCGACGGCCACGCTGACGGTCAATGTCGGCAGCAATACCCCGCCGAACAGCGCCGATGCCACGGTCTCCGGCACCGAAGACACGCCGGTGGTGCTGGGCACCGCGAACTTCGCATTCACCGATGCCGACAGCGGTCAGACGCTGGCCAATGTGCGCATCGATACGCTGCCGGCCAATGGCACGCTGCTGCTCGATGGCGTGGCCGTCACGGCCGGCCAGGTCATCTCGGCGGCCGACATCGCTGCGGGTCGCCTGAGCTTCGTGCCGGCCGCGAACGGCAATGGCACGAACTACGCGAGCTTCACCTTCTCGGTGCAGGATTCGGGTGGCGCCTTCGACACCACGCCGAACCGCATCAGCTTCGACATCGCACCAGTCAACGACGCCCCGGTCGGAAACCCCGACACGGTGAGCGCAAGCGAGGACGTGCCACTGACCATTCCCGTGGGCACGTTGCTGGGCAACGACACGGATGCCGACGGCGACGCACTGACGATCGTGAGCGTGCAGGATGCCGTCAACGGGACGGTGACCCTGGCCAACGGCAGCGTGGTCTTCACACCGGCGGCCAACTACAACGGCCCGGCCAGCTTCACCTACACGGTGAGCGACGGCAAGGGCGGCACCTCGACCACGACCGTGACGGTCAATGTCGGCGCGACCAACGATGCGCCGGTAGCCGGCGACGACATCGCGAGCACGCCGATCAACACGCCGCTGACCAACATCCCGGTGCTGGCGAACGACAGCGATGTCGACGGCGATCCGTTGACGGTCACCGGCGCCACGCTGAACGACCCGGCGCAGGGAACCGTGACGGTCAACGCCGACGGCACGCTGAACTTCACCCCGGCCGCCAACGTCACGGGCGCGGTCGTCATCACCTACACCGTGAGCGACGGCAAGGGCGGCACGGACACCGCCACCCTGACGGTCAACGTCGGCACCAACACGCCGCCCGACAGCGCGGACGCGACGATCTCGGGCACGGAAGACACCCCGATCGTCCTGACCACGGCCAACTTCGCCTTCGCCGACACGGATGCCGGCCAGACCCTCGCGAACGTGCGCATCGACACGCTGCCGGCCAATGGGACGCTGCTGCTCGATGGCGTGGCCGTCACAACGGGGCAGGTGATCTCGGCTGCCGACATCGCAGCGGGCCGGCTGAGCTTCGTGCCGGCCGCCAACGGCAATGGCACGGGCTACGCGAGCTTCAGCTTCTCGGTGCAGGACTCGGGTGGCGCATTCGATGCCACGCCGAACCGCATCAGCTTCGATATCGCGCCGGTCAACGACGCACCGGTCGGCACGCCCGACACCGTCAATGCGGTCGAAGACACACCGCTGACCATTCCAGCCTCGGCATTGCTGGGCAACGACAGCGATGCCGATGGCGACACGCTGACCATCACGAGCGTGCAGGGCGCGGTCAATGGCTCGGTCAGCCTGGTGGGCGGCAACGTGGTCTTCACGCCGGCTGCGAACTACAACGGCCCGGCCAGCTTCAGCTACACGGTGAGCGATGGCAACGGCGGCAGCTCGACCGTGACGGTGAGCGTGAACGTCGCGGCCGCCAACGACGCGCCCGTGGCCTCGCCGGACGCGGTGGCCGCCACCGAGGACATGCCGCTGACCATTCCCACCGGCAATCTGCTGGCCAACGACACCGACGTGGATGGCGATGCGCTGACCATCACGAGCGTGCAGGACGCGGTCAACGGCACGGTGAGCCTGGTGGGCGGCAACGTGGTGTTCACGCCCAACGCCAATTACAACGGCCCGGCCAGCTTCACCTACACGGTGAGCGACGGCCAGGGCGGCAGCTCGACCACGACCGTGACGGTCAATGTCGGCGCCGTGAACGACGCGCCGGTGGCGGGCGACGACATCGCGAGCACGCCGATCAACACGCCGCTGACGAATATCCCGGTGCTGGCGAACGACAGCGACGTCGATGGCGATCCGCT
This sequence comes from Variovorax paradoxus, assembly GCA_016806145.1. Classification (NCBI taxonomy): domain Bacteria; kingdom Pseudomonadati; phylum Pseudomonadota; class Betaproteobacteria; order Burkholderiales; family Comamonadaceae; genus Variovorax; species Variovorax paradoxus. The sequence goes on along the minus strand of CP063167.1, from coordinate 26,508 downwards.
CACGGTGACGGGCGCAAGCGTCAATCCGGCGCTCGGCTCGGTCACGGTCAATGCCGACGGCACCTTGAACTTCACGCCGGCCAACAACGTGACGGGACCGGTCGTCATCAGCTACACGGTGAGCGACGGCAAGGGCGGCACGGACACGGCCACGCTGACGGTGAACGTCGGCACGAACACGCCGCCCAACAGCGCCGACGTCACGATCTCGGGCACCGAGGACACGCCGGTCGTTCTGGGCAGCGCCAACTTCGCGTTCACCGATGCGGATGCAGGCCAGACGCTGGCGAACGTGCGCATCGACACGCTGCCGGCCAACGGCACCCTGCTGCTGAACGGCACGGCGGTCACGGCGGGCCAGGTGATCTCGGCGGCCGACATCGCGGCGGGCCGGCTGAGCTTCGTGCCGGCGGCCAATGGCAATGGAACGGGCTACGCCAGCTTCACCTTCTCGGTGCAGGACTCCGCCGGGGCCTTCGACACGGCCCCCAACCGCATCACCATCGACATCGCGCCGATCAACGATGCACCGGTGGGCAACCCCGACACCGTCAATGCGGTGGAGGACACGCCGCTGAGCATTCCGGTTGGCACGCTGCTGGGCAACGACACCGATGTGGATGGCGATCCGCTCACCATCGTGAGCGTGCAGGACGCCACCAACGGCAGCGTCAGCCTGGTCGGCGGCAACGTGGTCTTCACCCCGAACGCCAACTACAACGGCCCGGCCAGCTTCACCTACACGGTGAGCGACGGGCAGGGCGGAACATCGACGGTCACCGTGACCGTCAACGTCGCCGCCGTGAACGACGCGCCAATCGCGGGCAACGACATCGCGAGCACGCCGATCAACACGCCGCTGACCAACATCCCGGTGCTGGCCAACGACAGCGACGTCGATGGCGATCCGCTCACGGTCACGGGTGCGACGCTGAACAACCCGGCGCAGGGCAGCGTGACGGTCAACGCCGACGGCACGCTGAGCTTCACGCCGGCCAACAACGTGACCGGGGCCGTCGTCATCAGCTACACCGTGAGCGATGGCAAGGGCGGCACCGCGACGGCCACGCTGACGGTCAATGTCGGCAGCAATACCCCGCCGAACAGCGCCGATGCCACGGTCTCCGGCACGGAAGACACGCCGGTGGTGCTGGGCACCGCGAACTTCGCGTTCACCGATGCCGACAGCGGGCAGACGCTGGCCAATGTGCGCATCGATACGCTGCCGGCGAACGGCACGTTGCTGCTCGATGGCGTCGCCGTCACCGCCGGCCAAGTGATCTCGGCCGCCGACATTGCAGCCGGTCGCCTGAGCTTCGCTCCGGCCGCCAACGGCAATGGTCCGGCCTACGCCAGCTTCAGCTTCTCGGTGCAGGACTCGGGCGGTGCCTTCGACACCGCGCCCAACACGATCACCTTCGACATCGCAGCGATCAACGATGCACCCGTCGGCAACCCCGACACGGTGAGCGCGAGCGAGGACGTGCCGCTGACGATCCCCGTGGGCACGCTGCTGGGCAATGACACCGATGCCGACGGCGACGCGCTGACGATCGTGAGCGTGCAGGATGCCGTCAACGGCACGGTGACCCTGGCGAACGGCAGTGTGGTCTTCACGCCGAACGCCGACTACAACGGGCCTGCCAGCTTCACCTACACCGTGAGCGATGGCAAGGGCGGCACCTCGACCACGACCGTGACGGTCAATGTCGCAGCCGTGAACGACGCGCCGGTGGCCGGCGACGATATCGCGAGCACGCCGATCAACACACCGCTCACGAACATCCCGGTGCTCGCGAACGACAGCGATGTCGACGGAGATCCGCTCACCGTCACCAGCGCCACGGTGGATCCGGCGTTCGGCACGGTCACGGTCAACGCCGATGGCACGCTGAACTTCGCGCCGGCCGCCAACGTGACGGGGCCGGTGGTCATCACCTATACGGTGAGCGATGGCAAGGGCGGCACGGACACCGCCACCCTGACGGTGAATGTCGGCACCAACACGCCGCCGAACAGCGCCGACGCGACGATCGCCGGCACCGAGGACACCGCCATCACGCTGACGAGCGCGAACTTCGCGTTCACCGACGCCGACAGCGGCCAGACCCTGGCGAACGTGCGCATCGACACGCTGCCGGCCAACGGCACCCTGCTGCTCAACGGCGTGGCAGTGAGCGCGGGGCAAGTGATCTCGGCCGCCGATATCGCGGCCGGTCGCCTGAGCTTCGTGCCCGCGGCCAATGGCAACGGCACGAACTACGCGAGCTTCACCTTCTCGGTGCAGGACTCGGCCGGTGCCTTCGACGCGACGCCGAATCGCATCAGCTTCGACATCGCGCCGGTCAACGATGCGCCGGTCGCGAATCCCGACACGGTAACGGCGGTCGAGGACACGCCTCTGAGCATTCCGGCCGCGAGCTTGCTCGGCAACGACACCGACGTCGACGGCAACCCGTTGACCCTCGTGAGCGTGCAGGACGCCACCAACGGCACCGTGAGCCTGGTCGGCGGCAACGTGGTGTTCACGCCGAACGCCAACTACAACGGCCCGGCCAGCTTCACCTACACGGTGAGCGACGGACAGGGCGGCACGTCGACCACGACCGTGACGGTCAATGTCGGCGCCGTGAACGACGCGCCGGTGGCGGGCAATGACATCGCCAGCACGCCGATCAACACGCCGCTCTCGAGCATCCCGGTGCTGGCCAATGACAGCGATGTCGACGGCGACAGCCTCACCGTCACCAATGCCACGCTGAACAACCCGGCGCAAGGCACGGTGACGGTCAATGCCGACGGCACGCTGAACTTCACGCCGGCGAACGATGTGACGGGCGCGGTCGTCATCACTTACACGGTGAGCGACGGCAAGGGCGGCACCGCGACGGCCACGCTGACCGTCAACGTCGGCACCAACACGCCGCCGAACAGCGCGGACGCGACCCTCGCCGGCACCGAAGACACGCCGCTGGTCCTGACCACGGCCAACTTCGCGTTCACCGACGCCGACGCCGGCCAGACCCTCGCCAACGTCCGCATCGACACGCTGCCGACCAACGGCACGCTGCTGCTCGACGGCGTGGCCGTCACGTCGGGCCAGCTGATCTCCGCCGCCGACATCGCCGCCGGCCGCCTGAGCTTCGTGCCCGCGGCCAACGGCAACGGCACCGCCTACGCGACCTTCACCTTCTCGGTGCAGGACTCGGCCGGCGCCTTCGACACCGCGCCGAACCGCATCACCATCGACATCGCACCGGTCAACGACCTGCCGGTCGCGAACCCCGACGCGCAGACCGTTCCCGAGGACACGGTCGCCACGGGCAATGTGCTGGGCAACGACAGCGACGCCGACGGCAACACGCTCACTGTGACGCAGTTCGTGGTCGACGGCAGCACCTACACGGCCGGGCAGAGCGCCACGCTGGCGGGCGTGGGCACGCTGGTCATCAACGCCGACGGCAGCTACGTCTTCACGCCGGCGGCCAACTACAACGGCCCGGTGCCCGTGGCGACCTACACCGTCAGCGACGGCACGGGCACCGCGAGCGCCACGCTGACGCTCGCCGTCTCCCCGGTGGCCGACGGTTTCTCCGACGGCGACGAAAGCGTGAGCACGGCGGAGGACACGCCGATCTCGGGCTCGGTGCTCGCGGGCACCAGCAGTCCCGACGGCACGGTGACGGTCACCGGCTTCAGCGTGGCCGGCGATGCGACGGCCTATGCCGCGGGCCAGACCGCGAGCATCGCGGGCGTGGGCACGCTGAGGATCAATGCCGACGGCAGCTACACCTTCACGCCGGCGGCCAACTACAACGGCCCGGTGCCGGTCGCGACCTATCGCCTGAGCGACGGCAGCAGCACCGACAGCTCGACGCTGACCATCGTGGTCACGCCGGTGGACGACCCCTTCACCGACGCCGACGAGAGCGTGAGCACGCCCGAGGACACGCCGATCTCCGGCACCGTGCTCGCGGGCACCAGCAGCGTCGACGGCCCGGTGACGGTCACCGGCTTCACGGTGGCGGGCGACGCCACGGCCTATGCCGCGGGCCAGACCGCCAGCATCGCGGGCGTGGGCACGCTGACGATCCGCGCCGACGGCAGCTACACCTTCACGCCGGCGGCCAACTACAACGGCCCGGTGCCGGTCGCCACCTATGCGATGACCGACGGCTCGAGCACCGACAGCTCGACGCTGACGATCACGGTGAGCGGCGGCAACGACGCGCCGGTGGCGAACGCCGACACGAACACCGTGCCCGAGGACACGCCGGCCACCGGCAACGTGCTGGGCAACGACAGCGATCTCGACGGCGACAGCCTGACGGTGACGGGCTTCACGATCGGCGGCGCCAGCTACACCGCCGGCCAGACGGCCACGCTCGCCGGAGTGGGCACGCTGGCGATCAATGCCGACGGCAGCTACGTCTTCACGCCCGCGGCCAACTACAACGGCTCGGTGCCCGTGGCGACCTACACCGTGAGCGACGGCACCGCCACCGCGAGCTCGACGCTGACCATCGTCGTCACGCCGGTCAACGACGCACCGGTGGCGGGCGACGACCTCGCGAGCACGCCGATCAACACGCCGCTGACCAACATCCCGGTGCTGGCGAACGACAGCGACGTGGATGGCGACACGCTCACGGTGACGGGTGCGAGCGTCGATCCGGCGCGCGGCACGGTCACGGTCAACGCCGATGGCACGCTGAACTTCACGCCGGCCGCCAATGTGACGGGGCCGGTGGTCATCACCTACACGGTGAGCGACGGCAAGGGCGGCACGGACACGGCCACCCTGACGGTGAACGTCGGCACGAACACGCCACCCAACAGCGCCGACGCGACGATCTCGGGGGCCGAGGACACGCCGGTCGTTCTGGGCAGCGCCAACTTCGCGTTCACCGATGCGGATGCAGGCCAGACGCTGGCGAACGTTCGCATCGACACGCTGCCGGCCAACGGCACCTTGCTGCTGAACGGAACGGCCGTGACGGCGGGCCAAGTGATCTCGGCTGCCGACATCGCGGCCGGCCGCCTGAGCTTCGTTCCCGCTGCGAACGGCAACGGCACGAACTACGCCAGCTTCACCTTCTCGGTGCAGGACTCGGCGGGCGCCTTCGACACCACGCCGAACCGCATCGGCTTCGACATCGCGCCGGTCAACGATGCGCCAGTGGCGAACCCCGACACCGTCAATGCGGTGGAGGACACGCCGCTGACGATCCCGGCCGCCACCTTGCTCGGCAACGACACCGACGTCGACGGCAATCCGCTGACCATCGTGAGCGTGCAGGATGCGACCAACGGCACGGTCAGCCTCGTCGGCGGCAATGTCGTCTTCACCCCGAACGCCAACTACAACGGCCCGGCCAGCTTCACCTACACGGTGAGCGACGGGCAGGGCGGCACTTCGACCGTCACGGTGACCGTCAATGTCGCCGCCGTGAACGACGCGCCGGTGGCTGGCAACGACATCGCCAGCACGCCGATCAACACGCCGCTGAACAACATCCCCGTGCTGGCGAACGACAGCGACGTCGATGGCGACAGCCTCACGGTGACCGGCGCCGTGCTGGACAACCCCGCGCTCGGCACGGTCACGGTGAACCCGGACGGCACGCTGAACTTCGTGCCGGCCACCAACCTCAATGGCCCGGTCGTCATCCGCTACACCGTCAGCGACGGCCAGGGCGGCACCGCCACCGCGACCCTGACGGTCAACGTCGGCGCCAACACGCCGCCGGACAGCACCGACGCGACGATCCGCGGCACCGAGGACACGGCGCTCGTGCTCACCGGCGCGAACTTCGCGTTCACCGATGCCGATGCGGGCCAGACGCTGGCGAACGTGCGCATCGACACACTGCCGGCCAATGGCACCCTGCTGCTGAACGGCGTGGCGGTGACGGCGGGCCAGGTGATCTCGGCGGCCGATATCGCTGCCGGCCGGCTGAGCTTCGTGCCCGCGGCCAACGGCAGCGGCACGGCCTACGCGAGCTTCACCTTCTCGGTGCAGGACTCCGCCGGTGCCTTCGACGCCACGCCCAACCGCATCACCATCGACATCGCACCGGTCAACGGCGCACCGGTGGTGCGGCCCGACAGCGCGGTCTCGGCCGGCGGCGCGCCGGTCACGATCGACGTGCTGGCCAACGACAGCGACCCCGAGGGCGGACCGCTCACGGTGCGCGACATCAACGGCGTGCCGATCGCGGTCGGCGGCTCGGTCGCGGTGGACGGCGGCACGGTCACGCTCAATGCCGACGGCACGCTCACCTTCGTGCCGCTGCCAGGCTTCTCGGGCACGCCGAGCTTCTCGTACACCGCGGTCGACCGCGACGGCGCCACCGCCACCGGCACGGTGAGCCTCACGGTCTCGCCGGCCACGCAGCCGCCGGCGCCACCCCCGCCGCCCGTGCCGCCGCTGGCCGAGGTGCCGCCGAGCGTCGGCCAACTGCTCGAGTTCGGCCAGCCCGACTGGCCCGCGGGCTGGGACATCCGCACCGAGTGGGGCTACAAGGCCTACGAGCTCAAGCCGATGGCGGTGCCGCTGCACATCGACGAGGCGGTCAATGCGATCCGTCCGCTCTACGGCATCCAGTTCCTCGACGGCAAGGAGCCGCTGCGCATCGCGCTCGAAGGCATCCGCCCGCTCGACGGCATCCCGCGGCTGGACAGCGGCACGCCGATCCTCGACGTGGTCGAGAGCCTGCAGCGCCGCTTCGTGGTGCTCGACCCGGCGCGCGCGATGTTCTCGCGCCAGGGCGATGTGCGGGTGCTCGAGGCCATGCGCCCGGGCCAGGAGCTGCTGGTCGGCGACACCGCGGACCGGCCGGACGGCGCGTCGGGCCTCGGCGCGCTCGGCGCCGCGGCTTCGGAAGCCTCGAACGATCCGCGCATCGGCAACGAGCGCACGCCGCCGCAGCGCCTGGCACCGCCGTCGCCGCGCGCGGCCGGGCTGCCGGTCGGCGACGTGGGCGGGCTGCTCTTCAGCGAGCAGATCGCCTTCCACGTCAACCAGTCGGCCACCGAAACGGAGCAACTGGCTGCCGCCCTGCGCGCGCAGCCGGTTGTGGAGATCACCCCTTGAGAAACCGAACTCGAAGAAAGACGTCCGCCATGCCATCGATCCAACGCACGACCCGCACGACCCGCCCACGCGCCGCCGCTCCTGCCGCCACGTCGAGGCTGCGCGCCGCCGCTCTCGCCGCCGCCTCGATCGCCGTGCTGGCGGGCTGCAGCGTCACGCCCGCGCCGCTGACCAAGACCGAGCTGACGCTGCGCGTGGACCGCAACCTCAAGTCGCTGACGGCCGACCAGGAGCCGGTGGGCGGTGCGATCGGCCTCTACGAGGCGATGGCGCGCGCGCTCAAGTACAACCTCGACTACAAGGTCGCGATGATGGAGGAGGCGGTGCGCGGCCGCGAGCTCGACCGGGCGCGCTTCGACATGCTGCCGCAGCTGGTGGCCAATGCCGGCTACAACGGGCGCAGCAACGACAGCGGCGCGAGCAGCCGCTCGCTGCTGACCGGGCGGCAATCGCTGGAGCCCTCGACCTCGTCGGAACGCCAGACCACGGCCGCCGACCTGAGCCTGAGCTGGGACGTGCTGGACTTCGGCGTCTCGTACGCGCGCGCCAAGCAGACCGCCGACCAGCGGCTGATCTCGCTCGAGAACCGCCGCAAGGTCGCCAACCGCATGGTGGAGGACGTGCGCACCGCCTACTGGCGCGCCATCAGCGCCGAGCGGCTGATCCGCAAGCTCACGCAGCTGTCGGGCGACGTCAACAACGCGCTCGGCGACTCGGAGGAGATCGCGCGCCGGCGCACGACCAGCCCGCTGGCCGCGCTGACCTACCAGCGCGACCTGATCGACGTGCAGCGCCAGATCCAGGCGCTGCAGCGCGAGCTGGTGATCGCCAAGGCGCAGCTCGCCGCGCTCATGAACCTCGCGCCCGGCACCGAGTTCTCGCTCGTGGTGCCGCAGCGCAGCGCGCTGTCGACCGAGTTCTGCCTCTCGGGCGAGGGGATGGTTCGCGCGGCGCTGGAGAACCGCTCCGAGCTGCGCGAGATCGCCTACCGGCTGCGCATCAACGAGAGCGACGGCACGGTCGCGCTGCTGCGCAACCTGCCGAGCGTGCGTGCCTTCATCGGCACCAACTACGACTCCAACGACTTCCTCTACAACAACAACTGGTCGGGCGTGGGCGTGCGCGCGAGCTGGAACCTGGTGAGCCTGTTCCGCTATCCCGCCGACAAGCGGCTGATCGAGACCCAGGCCGAGTGGCTGACCGAGCGCGAGCGCGCGCTGACCATGGCCATCATGACCCAGGTGCACGTGAGCCGCGCGCAGTTCGCGTTCGCGCGCCAGTCGCTGATCACGGCCGGGCGCTACTCCGAGGTGCAGGGCGGCATCACCACGCAGATGCAGTCGGCCTTCAAGGCCAACCAGGAGAGCCGCCAGCGCGTGATCCGCGAGGAGATGAACGGCCTGCTGGCCGAGGTGCGCTACGACCTGGCCTATGCCGACATGCAGAACGCCTTCGCCAACGTCTACAGCGCGATCGGCCTCGACAGCTTCACGCCCGAGGTCAGCAGCCGCGACTCGGTGGCGCAGCTCGCGGGCGGGCTGCAGCGGCTGTGGCAGAGCCGACAGGACACGACCGGTGCCACCGCGGCCGCGGCCTGCGGCGCGGCGTCCTGACGCGCGACTTCTCTCGTTCCACCACCGGGCCCTCGCTCCATGAACCTCGACGATCCCACCCCCGAGCCGTCCCGCAGCCCCTCGCCCGACCGCGCGCGCTGGCGAACGCTGGCGATCGGCGCCGCCTTCGCGGTCGTGCTGATCGCGATCGCCTGGGGCTACCTGGGCGGAGGCGGCGCGAAGAAGCGCGAGGCGGTGCCGCCGGTGGCCGCGGCGCCCGCGCCGACCCCGGCACCGGCACCATCACCGGCACCATCACCGGCACCTGTGGCAACCGCGGCCAAGCCCGCCCCCGCCGCCGAACCGGTCGTGGCGCCGGGCACCGCGCTCGCCGCGATGGCGCCGCCCGCGGCGCCGTCCACGCCCGCGCCGCCCGCGGCCGCCACGCCACCCCAGGGCACCGGCAATGCCGCCGCCGTCGCCGCGGCCGCCGCCCCCGGCGCGCTGGCCGCGATCGCGCCGGCCGATGCACCGCGCGCCGATGCGAGCGCGGTGCGCGGCGTGGTCAAGCCCAAGGACGAGGTGCTGTTCTCGGCCAAGATCGCCGCGCGCATCGCGCAGATGCCCTTCAAGGAGGGCGAGCGCTTCCAGAAGGGCGCGGTGCTGGTGGCCTTCGACTGCTCGCGCATCCGCGCCGAGGCCAATGCCGCCTGGGCCGCCAACCGCGCGAGCCAGACCATCCTCAAGCAGAGCCAGGAGCTCGACCGCTACGAGGCCATCGGCAAGAGCGACGTGCAGATCGCCAAGGCCAAGGCCGAGCAGACCGGCGCCGAGGCGACCGCGCTCGAGGCCCAGATGCGCGACTGCACCATCGTCGCGCCGTTCTCGGGCATCGTGGTGGAGAACATCTCGCACCAGCACGAGAACGCCGCGGCCGGCAAGGAGCTCACGCGCGTGCTCAACGACAGCGAACTCGAGATGCACCTGATCGCCCCCTCGGCCTGGCTCGGCTGGCTCGCGCCGGGCAGCCCCTTCAGGTTCAGGATCGACGAGACCGGCCGCAGCTACGAGGCCAAGGTCACCCGGCTCGGTGCCGCGGTCGACCCCGTGAGCCAGACGGTGCGCGTGGTCGGCCAGTTCGCGGGCGGCCGCGAGGCGGTGCTGCCCGGCATGAGCGGCAGCGCGGAATTCGCGCAGAACCCGGCCTCGCGGCAGCGCGCGCAGGCCACCCCATGAGAAGGCGGACAGCACCATGAGCGCAGCACCTTTGGGAGATGGTCCCGCAGGCCCGTCACCGAAGCCGGCACAGGCGGCGCCGGCCGGCGCGCGCGTGGTCGACGCCACGCCGCGCTTTCGCGACGGCACGCTGGTGCTGCTCGAGCTCGAGGCCGAGATCCGGCGCCAGCAGACCGAGAAGGAGCTGGTCTTCCACCTGCTCAACGAGGCCAAGCGCATCCTGCCGTTCCGCCAGGCCTTCTGCTTGCGCCGGCGCCATGCGGACGCGGCCTTCCAGGTCATCGGCGTGTCGAGCCTGGCCGCGGTCGACCGCAACGTGCCGCTGATCCGCTGGATCGAGCGGCTGGTGGCGAGCCTACCGGCCGAGGCCTCGCGCACCGAGGCGCCGCTGGCCTTCGGCCGCGAGGCCTACGTCGACCCCGAGGAGCGCGACGCGGCCGCCTATCCGTTCGCGCATGCGCTGTGGCTGCCGATGCGCATGAAGGACGGCGACGCGCTCGGCGGCGTGCTGCTGTTCGCGCTCGAGCCCTGGAGCGAGCCGCAGCAGAAGGTGGCGCGCCGGCTGGCCGAGACCTATTCGCACGCCTGGGGCGCGCTGGCCGGGCCGACCCGCTTCTGGGAACGCTGGCGCTTCGAGCGCCGCACGCGCTGGCTGATCGCCGCGGCGGTGCTGCTGGCCTGCATCTTCCCGGTCTCGATGAGCGCGCTGGCGCCGATGGAGGTGGCCGCGGCCGACCCGGCCGTGATCGCCGCGCCGCTCACCGGCGTGGTGGCCGAGATCCTGGTGCCGCCGAACACGCCGGTGAAGGCCAACCAGCCGATCCTGCGCTTCGAGGACACCAAGCTGCGCAACGAGCTCGAGCTCGCGCAGCGCAAGATGCAGGTGGCGACCGCGCGCTTCGCGAGCACCTCGCAGGCCGCGATCGACAGCGCCGACGCCAACCGCGAGGTGGCGATCAACAAGGCCGAGCTCGACCTCGCCACCGCGCAGTACGACTATGCGCGCGACCTGATGGCCAAGTCGGTGCTCAGCGCGCCGGTCGACGGCATCGCGGTCTACAGCGACCGCCGCGACTGGCAGGGCCGGCCGGTGGAGACGGGCCAGCAGATCATGAAGATCGCCAACGCCGAGCGCATCGAGTTCAGCATCTTCCTGCCGGTGCAGGACAGCATGCTGATCGAGGACGGCGCGCGCGTGAAGATCTACCTCGACAGCGATCCGCTGCGCCCGATCGAGGCCCACCTGCTGCGCGCCGGCTACCAGGCCGAGAAGACCGACGGCAGCACGCTGGCCTTCCGCCTCGCGGCGCGCGCCGACGATGCCCAGGCGCTGCACCAGCTGCGCATCGGCACGCGCGGCACCGCGCAGGTCTACGGCGGCAAGGTGCCGCTGCTGTTCTACGTGCTGCGCCGCCCGATCACCGTGGCGCGCCAGACCCTGGGCTGGTAGGAGGCCGTCGCCCATGGCCCCCAAGCCCGCCATCGCCCAGGGCGAACTGCCCGACGACGCGCTGCTGCCCGAGCTGCGCGAGGAGCTGCGCTTCGACCGCAGCTCGCCGCTGCTCGACGGCGCGCCGAGCTGGAGCATCTTCGACCCGGTGCGGCATGCCTACTTCCAGATCGGCCAGGTCGAGCTCGCGCTGCTGTCGGCCTGGCGCGGCCGCACAGTCGGCGAGATGCGGCGGCTGTTCGCGCAGCAGCAGGGCGCCGAGCCCGAGCCCGGCGCCATCAAGGCGCTGCTGCAGTTCCTCGCGAGCAACAACCTCACGCGCGCGCCGCTGGGCGACGCGGTCAAGAGCCTGAGCGCCCAGGCCCGGGCGCACGACCAGGCCTGGTGGAAATGGCTGCTGCACCACTACCTGTTCATCCGCGTGCCGCTGGTCAAGCCCGACCGCTTCCTGCGCCGCACCGTGCACTGGGTGGCGCCGCTGTTCACGCGCGGCTTCGCGCTGCTGATCGTCGCGCTCGGGCTGGTGGGCCTGTATTTCGTCTCGCGCCAGTGGGACGAGTTCCTGCACACCTTCCCGTACTTCTTCTCGCTGCAGGGCATCGCGATCTACGGCCTGAGCCTGGCCTTCACCAAGACCCTGCACGAGCTCGGCCATGCCTATGCCGCCACGCGCTACGGCTGCCGCGTGCCGACCATGGGCGTCTCGTTCCTGGTGATGGTGCCGGTGCTCTACACCGACACCACCGACACCTGGAAGCTGCGCTCGCGCAAGCAGCGGCTGCTGGTCGACGGCGCCGGCGTGCTCACCGAGCTGTGCCTGGCGAGCATCGCGACCTTCCTCTGGGCCTTCCTGCCCGACGGGCCGGTGCGCAGCGCCGCCTTCGTGATCGCCACCACGAGCTGGATCAGCACGCTGGCGATCAACCTGAGCCCGTTCATGCGCTTCGACGGCTACTACTTCCTGTCGGACATGATTGGCGTGCCCAACCTCAGCAGCCGTTCGCAGGCCTTCGGCCAGTGGCAGCTGCGCGAATGGCTGTTCGGCCTGCGCTCGCCGATGCCCGAGCCGGTGGCGCCGCGCACCGCGCGCCTGTTCGCCTTCTTCGCCTGGGCGACCTGGCTCTACCGCTTCTTCCTGTTCCTCGGCATCGCGCTCGTGGTCTACCACTTCTTCTTCAAGGCCGTGGGCATCTTCCTGTTCGCGGTCGAGATCGGCTGGTTCATCGTGATGCCGGTGGCGCGCGAGCTCGGCCACTGGTGGCGCATGCGCGAGCGCATCGTGCCCGGACGGCGCGGCATCGCGAGCCTGGCGATCCTCGGTGCACTGCTGCTGGCGGCCTTCGTGCCGCTGGACGTCAACGTCAAGGTGCCGGCCGTGCTCGGCGCCACGCGCGAGGAGCCGGTGTTCGCGCCCGAGGCGGCGCAGGTCGCCGAGCTCAAGGTGCGCCCCGGCGAGCGCGTGCGCGAGGGCCAGGTGCTGTTCACGCTGGCCTCGCCGATGCTCGAGCAGGAGCAGCGCGAGGCACGCATCCGGCTCGCGCTGCTGCAGGCGCGGCTCGCGCGTTCGGTGGCCGACAAGATCGACCGCGCCCAGACCCAGGAGCTGCTGCGTGGCGTGGTGGCCGAGCAGGAGAACCTCAGCGGCCTGGCCAAGCGGCGCGCGCTGCTGCAGGTGAAGGCCCCGTTCGCCGGCACCGTGGCCGACTACGACGCCGAGCTGCATCCGCAGCGCTGGATCACCGGCAAGCAGCTGCTGGCGCGCATCGTCGACGAGGGCGGCGCGCAGGACCTGCGCGGCTATGTCGAGGGCCAGCATGCCTGGCGCCTGCGCGACGGCGCCGTCGGCCGCTTCGTGCCCGACGATCCGCGCCAGGCCAGCTTCGAGGTGCGACTGGTGGGCCTGTCGTCGGTCGCGGCCGAGGAGATCGATTCGGCCTACCTGCAGTCGGTGCACGGCGGCCCGATCGCGGTCAACGTCACCGACAAGGGCAAGGCGGTGCCCAACCAGAGCCAGTACCCGCTGCTGATGCGGCCGCTGGAACCGCAGCGCGACGCGATCTACCTGCACCAGATCGTGCGCGGCGTGGTCACGCTCGACGCGCAGGGCGAGAGCTTCTTCGCGAAGGTGGCGCGGCAGGTGCTGCGGGTGCTGGCGCGGGAGAGCGGGTTGTGAGGGCGGTGCGAGCCGCACTGTGGCCCGCTCGTGTGAAGCCGGCGTGACGACGAGGCCGCGCGGGGGCGCGCGCCAAGCTCCCGAGGATTTTCAATCGGACTGACATCTACCGCTGCGAGCATGGACCGGACCGCTGAAGTCCAATGTTCGGGAGCGAAAGATGACCGCAGTTTCAAGCCGTCGCCGCACGGATCGGCAGACCCGTCTTGAGGCGGCCTTCACCCTCATCGAACTGATGGTGGTGCTCGTCATCATCGGCGTGCTGGCGGCGCTGATCGTGCCCAGCCTGATGGACCGTCCCGACCAGGCACGCGCCACCGCGGCGCGCCAGGACGTGGCGGCCCTCATGCAGGGGCTGAAGCTCTACCGCCTCGACAACGGCGCCTACCCGAGCGCCGCGCAGGGGTTGCGCGCCCTGGTCGAGAAGCCCTCGGCCGGCAAACCGCCGGCCAACTGGCGCCCCTACCTGGAACGGCTGCCCGCCGACCCCTGGGGCAATGCCTACCAGTACCTCAACCCCGGCACCCGCGGCGAGATCGACGTGTTCTCGCTCGGCGCCGATGGCGAGCCCGGCGGCGAGAAGGCCAACGCGGACATCGGTTCCTGGTGATCGCGGGCCCACACGTGCGCGGATCGATCGTCATCGCGACAAGGGTGGATCGCGCGCGGCAGCGCGGCATGGCGGTCGTGAGCGCGCTCTTCATCGTGGCGCTGATCGCCGCGCTCGCCGCCGTGATGATGAACCGCCAGAGCGCCGCGATCCGCGACACCCAGGGCGAGCAGTCGCGGGTGCAGGCGCGCTGGCTGCTGCGCGGCGAACTCGGCGCGGCGCAACAGCTTCTGCGCGCCGAGGCCACGCGCGATCCCACCACCCGGCTCGACGGCGCCTGGAGCCGGCCCTCGGTGCGGCCGGCCGGCGGCCTGCTGGCGGTGGAGGGCGGCGCCCGCCTGGTGAGCGAGATCAGCGACGAACAGGGCAAGTACAACCTGCGCAACCTGGTCGAGCGCGGGCGCATCGACCCGATCGAGCTCGGGATCTTCCAGCGCCTGTGCGCCTCGCTCGGCGTGCCGGCGACCGCATCGCAGGCGATCGCTCGGCGCATCGCGCTGAGCTTCGGTGACGACGAGTCCGCCACCTCGGGGAGCTTCGCGCCGCAGGAAGGCGCGGTCGATCCGGCGGCCGCGGCCGCCGCGTCGCTGGGCCTGCCGCTCGATCTGCCGCGCCAGCCCAGGGCGCCGCGCCCGCGCGCGGTGGAGGACCTGCTCGCCACCGCCGGCGTCGACGCCGCGGCGGTCGCCAGGCTGGCTCCCTTCGTCACGGTGCTGCCGTTTCGCACCTGGATCAACGCCAACACCGCGAGCGCCGAACTGGTGGCCGCGGGCGTGCCGGGCCTCTCGCTCGAACGCGCGCGCGAACTGCTGGCCGCGCGCGACCGTGGCCAGTGGTTCATCAACACGGGCGATTTCTCCAACCGACTGCAGTTGCCGGAACTCGACACCCTGGCCCTGCGCATCGGCGTCACCAGCAACTGGTTCCGCGTGGCCAGCATGCTCGAGACGCCGCGCACGAAGTTCTTGCAGACGGTGCTGCTGCTCGACGACAAGGCCTCGCTGCCGCGCGTGATGTGGTTGCGGGAGGGCGCATGAAAGCCCGCCCCGTGCAGCGCCTGCGGCTGCGGCTGCCCGCATGGGCGGGCGAGGGCGGTGGCCCGGTGCTGGCGCATTGCGGCTGGCGCGCGGAAGACGGCAGCTGGCACGACGAGGGCGAGATGGCGCTGGCGGCCATCGCCGAGCGCTTCGCCGCCCGGCGCGTGGAAGCGGCGCTGCACCCGGCCGACACGCCGATGCGGACCTTCGTCCTGCCGCCGCTCACCGGCCGCCGGCTGCGCGAGGCCGTGCTGGGTGCCGTGGAACCCTGCGCGCTGCAACCGGTGGAACAGCTCGTGGTGGCCTTCGGCCCGCGTGATGCGCGCGGCCAGGTGCCGACCGCCTGGGTGGCGCGCGACACCATCGGGGGCTGGCGCGCGCTGCTGCATCGCCACGGTCTGCCGGTGCGCGAGCTGCACCTGCCGACCGCGTTCCTGCCCGTGGCCGCCGAAGGCGCGACGGCCTGGCCCATCGAGCGCTGGCTGATCGTGCGCATGGGCGCGGCCCAGGGCTTCGTGCACTGGCTGCCCGAGGGCGAGGACCGCGCGCTGGCGCTCGCCGCGCAGGCGGGCGATGCGGCGCCGGAGGCGATCCGATGGCTGGACGACGAGCCGGCGGATGCCGCGCACTGGTCGGGCGAGGGCTGGGGCTGGGCGCTGCCCGCGGGCGAGGCAGCGAGCGAGGGCATGGCCGCCTCGCTCGCGCTGCCCGCGCTGGGCTGGGGGGCGCTCGCGCTCGTGGTGTGGCTGACCGTCCTCAACGTGCAGGCCGACCGCCTGGCGGCACGGGGGCAGGGCCTGAAGCGGCAGATGGCGGCGCGCGTGCAGGCCGCCTTCCCCGACATCCCGGTCGTGGTCGATCCGCTGAAGCAGGCGCGCCAGCACAAGGATGCGCGCGCCGCCGGCGACCTGCCCACCACCGGGAGCGACTACGCGAGCCTTTCGCAGGCCGCCGCGAGCCTGCTGGCCGAGGTGCCCGCGGGACAGGTGCAGCGGCTCGACTACGCCGCGGGAACGGTGCGCCTGCGCTGGCGCGAGGGCGGCGCGCCGGTGGGAGAGGCATGGCGTGCGTTGCAGGCCCGGGGCCGCGAACGAGGATGGGTGCTCGAGGGCGATGCGGCCGAGTTGCGCCTCGGTGTCGCGGCGGGCGACAAGGCTGCGGCGCCGGCAGCGCAGGGCGGCCCATGACGCGGTCCATGACGCGGCCCATGAACGCCGTCCCGCGGCGCCTGCACGCGCTGGCCGGTCGATGGCATGCGGCGGCACAGCGGCTGCGCGCGGGCAGCGCGCGCTGGCGCGCCTTGCCCGCGCGCGACCGCCTGGCGGTGGGGATCGCGGTGCTGGTGATGGTGCTGGCCCTGCTGTGGCTGCTCGCAGCCCAGCCCGCGCTCGAGCGGCGCGCGCGCTGGCAGCGCGAGCTGCCGCTGTTGCAGGCCCAGTCCGCCGAGCTCGAGCGGCTGCTGGCCGACGTGCCCTCGGCACGTCCGCTCGACGCACCGCGGCGCGGCGGCACGGCGGATGCCGACGGCCTGCGCGAACCGCTCGCCGTCGGGCTCGACCGTGCCGGCCTGCGCGGCCTCTACCGCATCGACGCCGTCGTGGCCGATGCGCCCGGCGCCGCCGGCAAGCCGGCCCCGGCCAAGGCCTGGCGCATCGAATTCGACGCACCCGTTCCGCCGGGACGCGTGCTTTCCTGGCTCGCGGAAGTCGCCGCGCGCGGCGACCTCGAGGTCGGCGCCGCGATGCTCGAGCGTGTCGCACCTGTCGCTTCCGGCAACGGCGGCGACGGCGGGGCGCAAGGCAGCGTGCGCGGCCGGGTGGACCTGCGGTCCACCCAACTCATCAAGGACGGTCAGTGATGCGAGATCGAATGGGCCCGGCATGGCGCCGATGGGCAACGGCGTGCGGCCTGGCATTGGCCGCCGCGGGCAGCGGCGCGGCGCCGGCCACGGACACCCAGGGCGTGGCGGCCGCCGCCGCGCCACAGCCCGCGCGCGGCGGTCGCGACGAGCGCGTGGTGCTCAACTTCGTCGATGCCGACATCGCCTCGGTGGTCTCGGCGCTCGCCCGCTTTCTCGGACGCAGCTTCCTGTTCGACCCGCGCGTGAAGGGCCAGATCACCCTGGTGTCCGAAGGCGAGGTGTCCGCGCCCACGGCCTACGCGATGCTGTCCTCGGCCTTGCGCATGCGCGGCTTCGCGATCGTCGACGTGGGCGAGGTGAGCCGCGTCGTGCCGGTGGCCGACGCGAAGCTGCAGGGCGGCAGCGTCAACACCCGCAGCCCCGGCGGCGGGCTGGCCACGCGCACCTTCCGGCTCGCCTACGAGAACGCCGAGGCGATGCTGCCGGTGCTCAAGCCGCTGATCGCGGCCGAGAACAGCATCGCCGCCTATCCGGCCAACAACACGCTGGTGGTGACCGACTACGTCGACAACCTCGAGCGCCTGGCGCGCATCATCGAGAGCATCGACACGCCGACCTCGCTCGACGCCGACATCGTCAAGCTGCGCAACGGCGTGGCCACGGACGTGGCCGCGCTGGCGTCGGAACTGCTCGAAGGCAGCGCTGGCGAGAGGGGCCGGCGCGACATCGTGGTGCTGGCCGATCCACGCTCCAACAGCATCGTGATCCGCTCCAGCAGCCCGGGACGTACGGCGCTCGCGCGCGAACTGATCGCCAAGCTCGAGAACGCGCAGAGCGATCCGGGCAACCTGCACGTGGTCTACCTGCGCAACGCGCAGGCGGTGAATCTCGCCGGCGTCCTGCGCGGACTCCTGACCGGCGAATCGCCGGACACCGCCACCAGCGGCAGCGGCTCGGTGCGCGCGGCACTCGGCGCGGGCGGCATGCTCGCGGGCGCCGGGGCCGCGAACAGCGGCGGTACGGCGGCAACGAACGGCACGAACGGCACCGGGGGGAGCAGCGGCGGCAACACCTCGGGCGGCAGCAACGGCAGCCGCTTCGGTGGCGGCGTGTCCGGCACCGCGGGCGGCACCGGCGGCCGCGGCGGCTCGGCGAGCGGTGGCGGCCTGGGCGGCGGGGGCGGGGCCACCGCGTTCTCCGCGGGCGGCGTGACGGTGCAGGCCGATGCCACCACCAACACCCTGCTGATCGCCGCGCCCGAACCCATGTACCGCAGCCTGCGGCGCGTGATCGACACGCTCGACCAGCGGCGCGCGCAGGTGCTGGTCGAAAGCCTGATCGTCGAGGTGACCGAGACCGATGCGGCCGAGCTCGGCATCCAGTGGATGGCCACCGGCCGCAACGGCCAGGTGATCGGCGGCGCGAACTACGGCGCGGCCACGCTCAACGCGGCCGCGCGCAATTCCATCGAGGCCTTGCCGCGCGGACTCAACATCGGCATCGTCGACGGCACCGTCAACCTGCCGGGCGTGGGCGGGATCCTCAATCTCAAGATGCTCGCGCGCGCGCTGCAGGCGAAGAACGGCGCCAACATCCTCTCGACCCCGAACATCCTCACGCTCGACAACGAGCCCGCGTCGATCATGGTGGGCAAGACCGTGCCTTTCGTGAGCGGCCAGTACATCACCAACGGCACCACCAACAACAACCCGTTCCAGACCATCCAGCGCGAGGACATCGGCCTGAAGCTCAACATCCGCCCGCAGATCTCCGAGGGGGGAACCGTCAAGCTCGACATCTACCAGGAGGTCTCGAGCATCGACGAGCAGAACTCGGGCCTCTCGGGCATCGTCACCAACAAGCGCGCGCTCGACACCAGCGTGCTGGTGGACGACGGCCAGATCATGGTGCTCGGCGGACTGATGGAAGACAGCGTGACCCACGGCAGCGAAGGCGTGCCGGTACTCGGCGACGTGCCGGTGCTCGGCAACCTGTTCCGCTACGACAAGCGCCAGCGCGCCAAGACCAACCTGATGGTGTTCCTGCGGCCCTACGTGATCCGCGACGCGAACGCGGGCCGCGGCCTCACGCAGGACCGCTACGACTTCATGCGCATGCAGCAGGGCCGCGTGCGGCCGCCCGCGCGCGGCCTGCTGCCCGGCATGGGCGCGCCCGCGTTGCCGCCTTCGGACGTGCCGGTGGCCGCGCGCACGCGCTCGCTCGACCTGCGTCCCGAAGGCTGGGAGCAGACACGCGAGCAGGCACCGCCGGCCACCCTCACCGACAGCGCCGTGCGCCAGCGGCCCGCGCCGCCCCCGCAGGCCGCCGAGGACGCGGTGCGCACCCGGCTTCCGCTGGGCCTGACCGTCGCCTCCGATCCTTCGGCGCTCTACGGGGGAACCAACGACAAGGTCACGGTGATCCAGATCGCCGATGTGCGCGCCGACCAGGATGCGCAGCGCATCGTCCAGCGCGTGCGCATCAGCGGCATCTCCGCCTATGTGGTCGGCGGGCCCGGCGGCGAGGGCAACCTGGTGCGTGCCGAGGTCGCGCGCGACCCGCAGGCCGTGGACAACGCCATCGCGCTGCTGCGCGAACTGGGCTTCCGCCCGGAACTGGTGATCTCCCCATGAGCCCCGCGCTTCCCCATGCCTGGGCGCGCAGCCAGCGCATCGTCCTGCAGCCGGCCGACGAGGCGGCGGCCGGGGGCGCGTGCATCGTCGTCTGCCGCCGCACGCCGGGCTGGGCCGTGGCGGAGGTGCGGCGACGCTTCGGCGCGCTGCCGCTGCACCAGGTCGGCGACGGCGAGATGGACCGGCTGCTCGAGCGCGGCTACGCCGAAAGCGACGATGCCGCCTCGGTGGTGGGGGCGGTCGAGCAGCAGGTCGACCTCGACCGCCTGATGCAGGACATTCCGGCCGTCACCGACCTGCTCGACGCCCAGGACGATGCGCCGGTGATCCGGATGATCAACGCGCTGCTGGCGCAGGCCGCGCGCGATGGCGCGAGCGACATCCATCTCGAGTCGTTCGAGACCCATTCGGTGGTGCGTTACCGCGTCGACGGCACGCTGCGCGACGTGGTGGCGCCGCGCAAGGCGCTGCATGCGGCGCTGATTTCGCGCATCAAGATCATGGCGCAGCTCGACATCGCCGAGAAGCGGCTGCCGCAGGACGGCCGCATCACCCTGCGCGTGGGCGGCCGCCCGATCGACGTGCGCGTGTCGACCGTGCCCACCGCGCATGGCGAGCGCGCGGTGCTGCGCCTGCTCGAGAAGGACGCGGGCCGCCTGCAGCTCGAACGCCTGGGCATGGCGAGCGACACCCTGGCCGAGCTCACGCGGCTGGTGCGGCAGCCGCACGGCATCGTGCTGGTCACGGGGCCCACCGGCAGCGGCAAGACCACCACGCTCTACGCGGCGCTCGGCCAGCTCGACCTGTCGACGAGCAACATCCTCACCGTCGAGGATCCGGTCGAATACGACCTGCCGGGCATCGGCCAGATCCCGGTCCACGCGAAGATCGGCATGACCTTCGGCGCCGCTCTGCGCGCCGCGCTGCGGCAGGATCCCGACAACATCATGATCGGCGAGATCCGTGACCTCGAGACCGCGCAGATCGCGGTGCAGTCCTCGCTGACCGGTCACGGCGTGCTGGCCTCGCTGCACACCAACGACGCCGTGTCGGCCGTCACGCGCATGAGCGACATGGGCATCGAGCCCTTCCTGCTGTCGTCCTCGCTGCTGGGCGTGCTCGCGCAACGCCTCGTGCGCCGTCTCTGTCCCCAGTGCAAGACGGCGCACTGCCAGGCCGACGGGGGCACCGTCTACCGGCCGGCGGGCTGCCCCGCCTGTGGCCACTCGGGCTTCAAGGGCCGCACCGGCATCCACGAGCTGTTCGTGATCGACGACGAGATCCGGCGCCTGATCCACCAGGGCGGCGACGAGCAGGCCATGCGCGCCGCCGCGGCCCAGCGCGGCATGCGTTCGATGCGCGAGGATGGCCAGCGCTGGGTGCGCGAGGGCGTGACCACGGCCGAGGAAATCATGCGCGTGACGCGCGACGCCTGAGCTTCGCCATGGCACGCTTCGAATTCGAGGCCGCGAACGGCGCGGGCGAGATCCAGCGCGGCAGCGCCGAGGGCGAGTCCGCCCGCGCGGTGCGCGCGCAGTTGCGCGAGCGCGGCCTGACGCCACTGCAGGTGCGCGAGGCCGCGGCCGGCGGCGGCGCCTTCTCCTTCCTGAACCCGGCGCTCGGTGCCGCCGAGCTGTGCTGGGCCACGCGAGAACTCGCGAGCCTGCTGGGCGCGCGGCTGCCGCTCGAGGCGGCGCTGGTCGCCACCATCGAGCAGGCCGAGCGTCGGCATGTGGCCGAGGCGCTGAGCGCGGTGTGCGATGGCGTGCGCGCCGGCATGCGGCTGGCCGACGCGCTCGGCGAGCGTCCGCGCGACTTCCCGGCGATCTACCGCGCGCTGGTGAGCGCGGGCGAGGACTCGGGCGACCTCGCGCGCGTGATGGAACGGCTGGCCGACTATCTCGAGAACCGCGACAACCTGCGCGGCAAGGTCCTGACTGCCTTCATCTACCCGGCCGTGGTCGGCTTCGTCTCGCTGTGCATCGTCGTCTTCCTGCTCGGCTACGTGGTGCCGCAGGTGGTGGGTGCCTTCGCGCAGGCGAAGCAGGAGCTTCCCGCGATCACGCGCGCGATGCTGGCGGCCAGCGCCTTCGTGCGCGAATGGGGCTGGCTGAGCGCGGGCGTGCTCGCGGCCGCCTGGATCGCCGCGCGTGCCGCGTTGCGCGACGCGACGAGGCGCATGCGCTGGCATGCCGCGATATTGCGCATGCCGGTCGCGGGCCGTTTCGCGCTCGGCGTCGACACCGCGCGCTTCGCCTCCACGCTGTCGATCCTGATGGATGCCGGCGTGCCGCTGCTGCGCGCGCTCGAGGCCGCGCGGCAGACGCTCGGCAACGAATGGATCAAGCGCTGCGTGCTCGAGGCCACCGGCCGCGTGAAGGAGGGCACGCCGCTCGCCGCCGCGCTGAAGGCGCAAAAGATATTTCCCTCGAACCTCGTCCACCTGGTCGCCAGCGGCGAGAAGACGGGAGCGCTCGCGGCGATGTTCGAGCGTGCCGCGCAGAACCTCTCGCGCGACCTCGAACGCCGCGCGATGCGACTCACCACGCTGCTCGAACCCCTGATGATCCTTGGCATGGGCGGCGTCGTGATGGCCATCGTGCTGGCCGTGCTGATGCCGATCATGGAGATGAACCAGATGGTGCGCTGAGGACGAAAGTCCTCGCGCGATCGTCTTCGCGCGATCTCGCGTGTTGCCGGATGCAGCGCGAACTCGGGAGTTCTTCACCGCGTCTTCCCGAGCTTTTTTCGGCCTGCTGTCACCCCCCGAAAAGAAGATTCATGGGTCGCCAGGAAGGCGGCACAGGTAGCGAAGAGGCAGGCGGATTCGATGGCCCCATGGGGCTTCGCGCGGCAACTGTCTCTGACAGCTCAAATCTTTATTGGTCAATGCAAAGGAGTTTCCCAATGCGTGCAATGTTCAAGCCGGTCGCGATCGCGGCCGTGATGGTGGTGGGTGTTCTGGCCGCCGGTGCGGCGTCGGCCCAGATCGCGGTCGGCGGTGGCGCGACCCTGCCCGAGTTGCTGTATGACGATGCCCTGCCCAGCGGCGTGGGCCTCACCGACTTCAGCTATACCGGCACCGGTTCGGGCGCCGGCAAGACGGCCTTCTTCACCAACAACGCGACCGGCTTCAAGAACGAATCGCTGGCCACGACGCCCGCCTGGGGCGCGACCCAGTCGGTGCACTTCGCCGGCAGCGATTCGCTGATGACCGCCGCCGAGCGCAACAGCTACACCAACGACGTGTTCCCCGCCGGCGGCACGCAGACCCGCCAGGCCGCCTGGGGCCGCCAGATCCAGCTGCCGACGGTGGCCACCTCGGTGCTGATCCCCTACAAGCGCACCGGCGTCTCGACGCTGAACCTGACGGACGCCCAGATGTGCGCCGTCTTCGCCAACAAGCCGCTGATCACCACCACCCAGCCCAACCTGATGTGGGAACAGGTGCTCGGCACCGCGACGACCGCCAACCCCGGCACGAACCTCGTGCGCGTGGTCTATCGCAGCGAGACCAGCGGTACCACCGAACTGCTGAGCCGCTACCTGGTCGAAGCCTGCCCGGGCGCCGGCTTCGTGGTGTCCAACAGCTTCACGACCGCCGTGGCCGGTGCCCTGAGCGCCGCGACCGGTTCGAGCGCCATTCCCGCCCACTGGGTGGCAGTGACGGGCAGCAGCGGCATGTCGGGCGCCTTCGGCACCGACGGCCGCGTCGGCTACCTGAGCCCCGAACCGCTCTACACCGGCAGCAACAACGCGGTCGTCGCCCGCATCAACGGCAACCTGCCGTCGTCCAGCGCGATCAAGACCCAGCTCGCCGGCACGTCGCTGCCGGTCGGCGGCGCGTCGCAGTCGACCGATCCGCTGGCATGGGTTCCGGCCTATTCCAAGCCGGCCTCGGGCTATCCGATCTTCGGCACCACCAACATCCTGGTGAACCAGTGCTACAAGGACGCCGCGGTGCAGACCAAGGTCCGCAACTTCCTCGCGAAGATCTATGGCCTGCCGGCCATCGGCGCCAACCCCGCCACGCTGCCGGACTCGGCGACCATGACCAAGGTTGCCAACCACAACTTCATCGCGCTGCCTGACGGCTCGGTGGGCACCAACAACTGGAACACCCAGATCAAGAACGTCTTCCTGAACCCGAGCAACCCGCTGGGCATCGGCAACACCAGCGTCTGCGCCAGCGTCGGCCGTCCGCTGACGAACTGATCCACGGCCGTAGCGTGGCCAGGCTGCCGGCGCGTCCGGCGGCCATTCCGCCTCGGGGAGAACGCCGCGCACGACGCGGCCGGATCCTCGGGGCTTTCTGCGTTTTGCCTTCCCCGTACCCAAGGAACACCGCCGCGATGCAACCCTCGCGTTCGCGCCGATCCGGGGTGACACCCGCGCCCGGCCTCCATGTCACGCGAGCGTCACCGCCGCGAACTAACGTCGACCGCGTACCGAGCAGTCCACGCGGTCCCGGATCGTCCGGCGAACGCGGCGGCTCGGGGGCATCTGCGCCTATCGGGTATGAGAGCGAATTCGGCATCGGTCAGTGTGCTGACACTGGCCTGGTGTCTGGCTGGAACCGCCACGTTGTTCGCGCCGGACGGCGCGCGGGCACAGGCCGCGGGCTCGAACCCACCCGTGGCCATGCAGGACGGCACGCGGATCGAGTTCGACATCGGCGCGCAGCGCCTGGGCGATGCGATAGCGGCTTTCAGCCGGGCCACCGGGCTCGACGTGCTGGTCGACGGCGAGGATGCGCAACGGCCGGCCGGCGCGGTGCGCGGGCGGTTGACGGCCGCGCAGGCGCTCGAGGCGATGCTGGCCGGAACGGGGCTGGAGGCGCGCCATGCCACCGCGACATCGGTGGTGATCCAGGCGGCGCGCGGGCCGGCTGCGCCGGCCTGGCAGCCGGGCACGGAAGCGCCGGAGTTCGAGGAGTCGGGGTTCCACGGAGGAGATGTCTTGTACCAGTCCTATGCCGCCCAGGTGCAGCAGGCCCTGCGCGCCTCGCTGTGCGGCGCGAGCGAAACGCGGCCCGGCGGCTATCGCCTCGCGCTCCAGGTGCGCCTGGATGCGCGCGGCACGGTCGAGCGCTTTCGCCTGCTGAGCACCACCGGCCAGACCAGCCGCGATGCCGCGGTGCTGCGCAAGGTGCGTACCCTGGCGGTCGGCACGCCACCGCCCGCCTCGCTGCCGCAGCCGCTGGTGATCCTGTTGCTGCCCGAAGGGCCCGATGCCGAGTCGGCCTGCGCAGATGTCCCGGCCGCGCCGGAGGCCCTGCCGTGATGAACGAGACGCCGGGCCTGGCGGCAAGCCTGCGCGCCCGCGTGGTCGCGCGCTATGCCGAGTTGCGCGGCAGGCTCGAACGCATCGTGGGCTCGCGCGACGACGCGGCCGACGCCATGCAGGAGACCTGGTTGCGGCTGGCCACCACCGCCGGCGAGACGGGGGCACAGCCCGGTTCGCCCGCCTCGAACCCCGCCACGATCCACAACCCCGACGCCTACCTGCTGCGCATGGCCGCCAACATCGCGATCGACCGCTATCGGCAGGACGACGCGCTGCTGGCTCGCGTCGAGATCGACGCGCTGGTCCATATCGTCGACGAGACCGCCGATCCCGAGCGCATCGCGAGCGCGCGCAGCGACATCGAGGCGCTGGGCGAGGTGCTCGCGCGCATGCCCGCGCGGCGGCGCGCGATCCTGGTCGCGGCCCGCGTCGAGGGCCGGCTCAACAGCGAGATCGCGCAGCGTCTCGACGTGTCGCTGAGCACCGTCGAGAAGGAATTGCGCGCCGCGCTCGACTACTGCAAGAAGCATCTGCCGCATGTGGAGGCGGCCCAGCAGGGCCATTTCAGCGGACCGCGAAAATACTGATGTACGCCATGTCCTTCACTCCACCCGAATCCGGCTCGCCGCAGCATCAGGCCCAGGCCTGGTGGCTGCGCCTGCATTCGGGCGAAGCCACCCGCGCCGATGCCGACGCGTTCCGCGAATGGGCCACCCGCAATGCCGCGCACGCGCAGGCATGGCGCGAGGTGATGCGCGTGTGGTCGTCGATCGATCCGTTGCTGATCGAAGAGGCCGCGCGCCAGGCGCTGCCCCCGCGTCGCGCACGCGGCCTGCCGGGCTGGCGCGGCGGGTCCCGCGCGTTGCCTTCCTCGCCCGGCCGGCGCGCTTTTCTCGGCGGTGCGGTGGCGGCGGCGGTGGCCGCGGTCGTGGTGCAACCGCCGCTGGGCCTGTGGCCCTCGGTCGAGGAACTCGCGGCCGACTATCGCACCGCGACCGGCGAACAGCGCCAGCTCGCGCTTGCTCCCAGCGTCGACGTGCGGATGAACACGCAGACCCTGATCAACCGCGTGGGCCGCGACGGCTTCGAACTGGTGGCGGGCGAGGCCGAGGTCGCCCTCGCCGGCACCGGGGCCTTCTTCGTGGACGCCGGCGGCGGCCGCCTGCAGGCGAATGCCGCGCGCATCAATGTCCGCTACACCGGTCCGCAGGTCTGCGTGACCTGCCTCGAGGGCCGGGTCACGGTCAGCGTGGCCGGCCAGCAGCGCACGCTGGAGGAGGGCCGGCAGATGTTCTACGACCGGACGGGCCTGCAGGAGCCCGTGCGTGCCGACCTGGCGAGCGTGGGCGCCTGGCGCAGCGGCGTGCTGTCCTTCGACCGCGTGCCGCTGGCGGACGTGATCGCCGAGATCAACCGGTATCGCCCGGGCAAGGTCTTCCTGCGCAACGACGAGCTTGGCCGCACCCCGGTGCGCATGCAGATCGCGCTGCGCAGCATCGACAACGCCCCGCTGATGATCCGCGAACGCTACGGCGCGCGCATGCGCAGCCTGCCCGGCGGATTCGTCGTCCTG